>CANFQC010000024.1 GCA_947449035.1 Actinomycetota bacterium | reverse complement strand
CTGGTGCCCGAAGAGACCACGGTGGTCAATCGACCCAGTCGCTGGCGTCCGTAGAAACCAGTCGCCGCACTAAGAAAACTCCGCTAGCGTCGCCGTCGGTAACGCTGAATCGCTCATCGAAGGGAAGCACATGTCCGATCTCTCCGGCCTCGCCGCCGCCATCCTCGACGGCTCGGTCGAGGTCATCGACCTCACGTCGCCGCTCCACTCGGAGACCCCGATCCTCCAGCTGCCGCCGGAGATGGGCCAGACCGCCAAGTTCAGCCTTGAGCTCATCAGCCGTTACGACGAGATGGGCCCGGCCTGGTACTGGAACAACATCCACACCGGCGAGCACACCGGCACGCACTTCGATGCGCCGAATCACTGGATCACCGGCAAGGATCTCGACGACGTCTCGCAGGTCCCGGCCAAGCGCCTCATCGGTGCCGCGGCAGTGATCGACAAGACCGCAGAGGTCGCCGGTAATCCCGACTACTGCCTGACCCTTCAGGATGTTCTCGACTGGGAAGCTGCCAATGGCCCCCTGCCGGAGAACGGCTGGATGCTCTTCCGCACCGGCTGGTCGCAGTACGGCGATGACCCCGCAGCCTTCGCGAACGCCGACGAGAACGGTCCGCATACCCCCGGTGTCACTCCCGAGGCGGCGGAGTACATCTCGAAGACCAAGATCCTTGGCTGGGGTGTCGAGACTGTCGGCACCGATGCCGGTGGCGCATTCGGTTTCGAGCCGCCGTTCCCGTGCCACACCATGTTCATGGGCGCGAACAAGTACGGCGTCACGCAGCTGCGCAATCTCGACAAGATCCCGACCAAGGGCGCTGTCGTGATCGTCGCACCGCTGCCGATCGTCAACGGCTCGGGCAGCCCGTGCCGCGTTCTCGCACTCGTGCAGCGCTAATCGCAGACACAGAAGCGGGGGTCACCTAATGGTGGCCCCCGCTTCGTGCGTTTGCGTTACTTCTTGAGCAGGCGCTGGGCGACGAGATAGCCCGAACCGCCACCGAGGCCGGGGCCAGGATGAGTCGAGGCACCGATCTGCCAGAGGTTCGTGATGCCCGTGTTGTGACCCTGAGCCGTCGACAATGGTCGCCATGCGGCGTACTGGTCGACGCGGCAGTCACCGGAGTACGGATCGCCCCCGACGAGGTTGATGTTCATTGCTTGAAGATCGGCGGGGCTGAGTGCGAAGGAGTCAATTGCGGCGCTGCGGATGTTGGAGATGTGCGGTTCGAGCATCGAGATGATGCGCTCGGCGTATGCGTCACGAATCTCAGGAGTCCAGGTACCGTCGCCGCAATTGATCTCGCCGGCGAGATCACCAACGATGTGGCGCGGGTTCTCCTGCAACTGGATCCAGAGCAGTGAATGACCCTCGGGTGCCCGCGAGGGATCGAGGGTGCAAGGTTGGCCGACCACGATCGTGGGCCTTCGTGGCAGGTAACCGCGGTTGGCGGCGTTGACCGACTCCGAGAGGGAGTCCATGCTCTCGAGCACATGCACCATGGCAACATCGGCCATCTCGGGCGCAGTCGTCCAGATCGGCTTCTCGCGCATTGCAATGTGGATCTGCATACCAGCACGGCCGTAACGAAATGCCTCGGCAGCGGCGAGGGTGTCGGCCGGCACTTCGTTCTCCGAGAGCAGGTGGGTGTACAGCGCCTGCGGGGTGACCGAGGCAAGTACCGCACGACGGGAAGTGATCGACGTGCCGTCAGCGAGAGTGACACCTGTAGCGCAACCGTGAGTGACATCGACTCGAGTTACCTCGGCGTTCGTGCGCACCTCACCACCGGCATCAGTGATGATGCCGAGCAGGGCGTTGACCACGGTTACTCCGCCGCCGATTGGCACGGGGCAGCCACCGAAGGCAATTGCTGCACCGATCACTTTGGTGATGAACGCACTCGCGGCATCGTCAGGGCCGAGGCCGTTGTGCAGTGCCCATGGTGCGAGAAGCGCACGAGTCACGGGGGAGTCGAAAGCGCGATCGAGCCACGGCGCCGCGGGCTCGAGCAATTCGGCGCCACTAGCTACGAGCTTGCGGCGCCCCAATTGACGAAGCGCGCTCCAGCCGAACTTAAGCGAGGATTTGCGCCAGAAGTCAGTGCCCAGCAGTCCGAAGGCGAGATTGATCTTGGCCCCGAATTCAGCCATGACCGCGTTCCAATTTTCTGCATCGCCGTGGCGACCAAGCTGCTCGGCAGTGATCGCGGGATCCGTCGAGAGAATCGCTGACCCGTCCGCGCATACGACGCCGGTGGGAAGCACGGTGTTCTGGAACACGACCCCGCGTGCAGTCAGATCGTCGGCGAGAAGTGCGTAAGCCGGCCCGCCGACAAAGAGCGGGTACCAACTCGACAGGAACTCGATCGTGTAGCCCGGAATGCGATCACTGCGAGTGGCGATGGCTCCACCCGGAGATGCGTTGCGTTCGCAGAGGCAGACTTTCCAGCCAGCCTTCGCCAGGAGTGCCCCAGCGACGAGGGCATTGATCCCACTGCCGACGATGACGGCGTCGAATTCACGCTCGGCCATGAAAACTCCCGGGTTGGTTGCCCTTGCGCACATATGTCGCAAAGATGTCGATCGTCACATTCCCACAGTAGTGACTGAGTAGGAAGTGCGTCATGGAATCCCAGGCAGACATCATCGTCATCGGTTCGGGTATTAACGGCCTCTCGGCTGCGGCCCTGCTGGCCAAGAAGGGTCGACGAGTCATCGTGCTCGAGAGTGCCGACGTGCCCGGTGGAGCGGTGCGCACGGCAGAAGTGACCCTGCCCGGCTTCCGGCATGACCTCTTCGCAATGAACCTTGGTCTGTTTGCCGGCGGTCCGGTCAATGCGGCCATCGGTGCCGACCTGGCACGACACGGCTTTGAACTCGTGCCCTCGAGCAAGCCGTTCTGTTCGCTCTTCCCCGATGGCACGAGCGTGGGCGTGCAGACCGACTCCGAGGCCACACGAGCGAGCATTGCTGCAGTCTCGCCCACGGACGTAGCCGCCTGGGATCGCTTGGGTGCCCAACTCGGCGAGTGGGCGCCGTACCTCATCGGCCTGCTCGGAGCCGATCTTCCGTCCTGGAAGGCGGCGAAGGTGCTGCGCAAGGCGCACAAGGCACTCGGCATGGACGGCGTCTACGAGCTCACCAAGCTTGCGCTCGCGAGCACACGTTCCTTCGCGAATGCGAACTTTGTCTCGCCGAAGATGCGCGCTCTCCTTGCTAGCTGGGGCATGCACCTCGACTTCGCTCCCGATGTGCCCGGTGGCGCGCTGTTCTCGTATCTCGAAACAATCGGCGGCCAGATGTTCGGCATGGTCATCGGCAAGGGCGGCGCTGACACTCTCATCAAGGCGCTTGTGGGCGTGATCGGCGAGTGCGGCGGCACAGTGGAGTGCAATGCCCGTGTCAGCGAGATCCTGGTCGAAGGCGGGAAGGCAGTAGGCGTGCGTCTTGAGTCAGGCGAGGTTATTCGTGCGTCTCATGCAGTCATCTCGAACGTGAACCCGTCCCTGATGCCCGACATGCTGCCGACCGCCGTTGCCGCGGATCGCAAGGTCGCGCGTGCCCGCGAATTTGAGCCGGGCCTCGCCACCATGATGATCCACCTCGCGCTCGATGAGCTGCCGAAGTGGATTGATCCGCAGGCGCGCGATTTCAACTACGTGCACATCGGCCCGTACCTCGACAACATGGCGATGACCTACGCCGAGTCGGCCGCCGGCAATCTTCCGACCTCTCCCACACTTGTCGTCGGACAGCCGACTGTGACGGATCCCTCGCGGGCACCCAAGGGTAAGCACACCCTGTGGGTGCAGGTGCGCGTACTCCCGCTCGAGATCGCCGACGGGCGTCATTGGGATGACGTACGAGAGGAGTACGCCGACTACGTCATGGGCATCCTCGAGACCTACGCGCCGGGCCTGGGCGCCCAGGTGCTCGGACGTCACGTGCTTTCGCCCGCTGACCTGCAGAGATACAACGCGAATCTGGTCAAGGGCGACTCCCTTGGCGGCAGCCATCACCCAGCGCAGTTCTTCTTCCTCCGTCCAGTGCCGGGCTGGGGCCGTCACCGCACGCCGGTAGATCGGCTGTTCATCTGCGGAGCGGGTACGTGGCCAGGTGGCGGCGTGGGTGGCACCAGCGGTGCCATGGTCGCCGACATCGTCGGCTAGTCGTTACGCCTTACGGGCAAACTGCCCGTTCTTGCCATTACGCGCGGCGCGCGTAGTACCCGCTCATGTCACTACGCGCGGCGCGCGTACTCCATTGCCGGCTTTGCCAGCCGGTCGTGCAATCCATAGAACAGCGCGGTCGCTGACGTGCCCGGCCAGCCCTTCGGCAAGAACTCAGCCGGCAGGCCCGGATCGAGGTACGGAATCGGCCGCCATGCGGTGAGCACGCGCGTGTAATCAGCGAAGGCACGCGTGGGGTCGACATCCTTCGCTCGCTTCCAATACGCCGCGGTCGACTTGAACTCCGAGCTGAACTGCTCGTAGAGATCGGCGATGGCATCGAGATCCCACCATTGGTCCACGGCGTCGCCCGTAACGCGGAAGCCACTGTGCTCGGCGGTGAAGATATCGACGTACTCGCTCACGCCGAGGCTGGTGACCACGTAGCGAAGATCGATCTCGAGCTGACGCGGTCCGATCCACAGGCCGCCGCTCACCTGGCTGAAGCCGACACGTGAGAGTCGTGAGCGAAGGCGATATCGAAGATCGCGCGAGGTTTCGGGAATGGAGAAGGCAGCGAGGACCCAGCCGCGGTTCGGTGGAGGGGTGCGGCGCTCGAGTACTCGCGCGTCACCGAGTTCGAAGGTGCGTCGAGCTGAAGGACCGAGGGCGTATCCAGCGCTGGTGCCCTGCTTGTCGGCTACGAGGATGCCGCGGCGCTTAAGTCGCGAGAGCGTGCCGCGCACTGATGACTCGTCGATCTCGAGTACGTCGAGCATGGAGATCAGGCCGCTCACGGAGAACCAGCCGCCGAGCGGGCGGCTGTAGGCGCCGTAGATCGTGATGATCAAAGACTGGGGCCTGGATGCACGGGCGCTGAGATCGCTGGTCTCCCCACTCACGCCGTCCATGGCAGAACAGTAGCGATCCGGTGACCGGTCATTGAGCGCGAATTGGATAGTCGACCGCGCTGGCTGGATAGACGCAGATAGGCCCCGCTGCGATGCTCAGAGTACTGACCGGCATGGTGCCGGGCGCGAATCAACCTGGAGGCACCGTGTCCAAGGCAATTCTCGACGGCAAGGATTTCAAGCTCGGCCTGTTCTCGTCCAACTGCTCCTCGGGCCTGGCGGTTACCAAGTCGCCCGATCGCTGGAGCGGTAGCTGGGATGACAACCTGCGCATGGCGAAGATTGCTGACGAAGTGGGCATCGACTTCCTGCTGCCGATTGCTCGCTGGATCGGATACGGCGGCGAGACCAACTTCCATGAGGGTGTTCTCGATCCGACTGTGTGGGCCGCGGGCCTGCTTGCCGAAACCAAGCGCATCTTCGTCTTCGCGACGATTCACACGGCCTTCAACCACCCCATCGTGGTGGCCAAGCAGATGGCGACCGTCGACCAGATCGCACATGGCCGCGCCGGCATCAACGTCGTCGCCGGCTGGAACCAGCCCGAGTACGAGACCTTCGGCATGGATCTCCCGCAGAGTCATGACGACCGCTACGCACTCGCGCAGGAGTGGCTCGACATCGTCAAGAAGATCTGGACAACTCCGGGCAAGTTCGACTGGGACGGCAAGTTCTTCCAGCTTCAGCATGTCGAGGGAATGCCCAAGCCGTACGACGGCATGCTCCCGGTTCTCAACGCAGGGTCGTCAACGCAGGGTCGCCAGTTCGCCGCGAAGAACGCCAACTTCGTGTTCACCATCGTCGGTGGACCCGACGACGGCGCCGAGGTCGTGAAGACTGTGACATCCCAGGCCAAGGACGAGTTCCACCGTGAGGCCGGTGTTCTGACCCTCGGTCACTGTGTCGTGCGTCCGACCGAGAAGGAGGCTCAGGACTTCCTGAACGATTACGCCAATGAGAATGCCGACTGGGATGCCGTCGACAACCTGATGCGTCTCCAGGGTCTGCATGCGCAGTCTTTCTCCCCGGAGATGCTTGCCATGTTCCGCCCGCGCTTTGCTGCCGGCCACGGCACTTGCCCGGTCATCGGCACGCCTGACCAGGTGGCCGACGAGATCGAGCGGTACGCGAAGGCAGGCTTCGGTGGCATGACCCTCGCCTTCTTGAACTACGCCGACGAACTTCCGTACTTCGCTCAGGAAGTCCTGCCGCGCCTTGAGGCGAAGGGCGTTCGCCTGCCTCGCTAAAGCCCCACGAATGTCGTCACGGAGCACCTAGACTGAAAACTCAGGCTTTCGGCCCTCGGGCCGGGAAACGGAGCGAGGCCATGGGCGGCGTGAGCGCAGGTTTGCCGACTCACCGCGCCGCGAACTTGGTTCACAGCTCAAGCGCCAAGGTGCTCCGTGACGAAGTGGCATCCGTGACCCCACATGAGGTCACTCCGACTGGCGCCCCACTCAATGGCACCGTGGGCGTCGTTCCGCTTTCGACTACGCGGCTCGTCTTCGTGCGCTATGGCGGAGACGTCATCGTCGAAGCACCGCCCACCGGATCGCGCGTGGTGGCTACTGTGCCGCTCGGCCCGATGCGGGTGACGATGGGTGCCAAGCATTCTGATGTCGTGCACGACTCGGGTTTCTTGCTCTCGAAGGATGGCCGCACGCTGATGCAGCCTGACCCGTGGGCGGGCGCACTTGTTGTAGCTGCAGACCGCGACAAGCTTGCTGATCATCAGCGCATCGTGCTTGGTGGCGAGACCGCAGGTCGAATTCCGGGTGATCCCACCGGGCTTCTCACGCATGCCTGCACGCGCGCATGGTCGGCCACGGCTTCTATAACTGATGACACCCCTGACGACGTCGTGACTGCTTTCAAGGGCGCGATCGAAGATCATCTGCTCACCGCCTTGGTGCTCGCCTGGCATAGCGATGCCGCCGAGGCTGCGACCATGACACCAGGTCGCGTTGAAGAATTGCGGCAGTGGCTCGAACTCAATCACGGCATCGAGATCACCACGGCTGCCATGGCTCGGCAGTTGGGTCTCAGCGTGCGTCAGTTGCAAAGCGTCACACACGCACACCTTGGCGTGACGCCCACTCAATTGCTGCGTGAGATCCGCTTGCAGAGTGCTCGCCGCCGACTTCGCATTGCCGATCCTCATGGCAATACCGTTGCCTCAATTGCGCATGAGTCAGGATTCGCGCATGTCGGTCGGTTCAGTACCGCGTACGCGCAGCGATTCGGCGAGTACCCCGCAGTCACTCTTCGCGGAGCAGCCGTCGCCGGCTGAGCGGATCCCTCAAGTCAACAGTGTTGACGTGGGAAGTAGCATCGACGCGATCGAGAGTTTCAGGAGAGGACTGACATGGCGACCGCGAACATCTTGGTGATCGGTGGCAGTACTCGCCCCGATTCCTCCGGTGAGCTTGCAGCGCGCATCGCAGGTCGTGGCGCTGAGAGCGTCGGCGCCGAGGTGCGTTACATCCTCGGTCGCGATCTCATCCTGCCGATCTACGACACCGAGACGTCCGAGCGCGCCCCGCAGGCCTTGGCTCTCATCGAGGCCATGCGTTCCTGCGACGGCATCATCGTCGTGAGCCCGGGGTACCACGGCGGTATCAGCGGCATGATCAAGAATGCCCTCGACTACGCCGAGGACATGAATCGCGATGAGCGCGTGTACCTCGATGGCTGCGCCTTTGGTTCCGTTGCCGTTGCCTATGGTGCGCAGGCCACGGTCACGACCTTGCATCAACTTCGCCAGGTCGCCCATGCACTGCGCGCGTGGCCGACGCCACTCGGTGGCTCCATTAACTCCGCCACCACATCGCTGAAGGCCGGCGAGGAGGACGAGTCAGCAGTCGCCTTGCTCGAAACCATCGGACGCCAGGTCGCTGACTTCGCGGTGATGCGCAAGCTGCATTCGGCTCAGAACTGATGTCACGCCGAATCACTGACCCGGCGAGCATGCCGGGTATCTACTCGCTGCTCGGTGCGCTCGTTGTGCCTCGCCCGATTGGCTGGGTGTCGACTCGAAGTGTCGATGGCGTCGACAATCTCGCGCCGCACTCTTTCTACCAATTGGTGAGCACCAATCCGCCGATCGTCATGATCAGCACGATGGGGGAGAAGGACACCGCACGCAACATCAAGGAGACAGGCGAGTTCGTCGTCTGCGGCTCGACCATGGAACTCATCGAGAAGATCAACTTGACCGGCATTGACTTCGAGGCGGGCGTAAGTGAATTCGACGTCGCAGGCCTCACTCGTGAACCGAGCGATCTGGTTGCGCCCTTCCGTGTCGCCGAATCGCCCTTTGCGCTCGAGTGCCGATGCACCGACATGTTCGAAATGGGCAATGGCATCGTGATCTTTGGTGAGGTCGTGATGATTGCTGTCGATGAGCGCGTGATGGATGATCGTCGCGTGATGATGAGCGAGCTCAATCCCGTTGCCCGCCTTGGTGCAAGTGACTGGAGCGGTCTCGGAGAGATCATCGATGTGCCGCGCATGAGTGTTGCCGACTACGAAGCGAAGTACGGTACGCCGTAACACGCAACGGCGGCCACCACCGAAGTGATGACCGCCGCCGCGGTGGAAAATTCTTTACGGGACAATAACAGCGCGACCCTTGAGCTTGCCCTCTTCGAGATCCTTGTAGACCTTCAGGCCATCCTCGATCGAGTACTTGCTGTACGTGACGGTGATGTCACCGCGTTCGGCAAGTGCGAGTACCTCAGCGAGCTCGGTGCGGCTGCCCCAGTAGGTGGAGCGCAGATTGAGCTCGTACGGCGCGGTGTAGAGGCCGTACGCGTACGTGCCACCTGCTGCACCGACGATGGTCATGTCGCCGAGTACTCGTGAACTCGCGATACCGAGGGCGATGGTGGCGTCGACACCGACGAAGTCGAGTACGACCTCGCAACCGCGGCCCTTGGTGATCTCCTTGATCTGGGCTGCGGCATCCGGCGAGCCGCTATTCACGGTGTGCTCCGCGCCGCAGGCCACGGCGAGATCAAGCGCCTCCTGCTTGGTATCGACGGCAATGATGTTCGCGCCGGTGAGGGCCTCGATGAACTGAACGCCCATATGGCCGAGGCCGCCGACGCCCAGAACCAGAACATTGGAGCCCGGGGTCATCTTCGGCAGCGACAACTTCACCGCGTGATACGGGGTCAGGCCGGCATCGGTGAGGGGAGCGGCCGCGATCGGGTCCAGGTTGCCGGGGATCTTGACCAGGTGACGCGGGCTGTGGATCAGCATGTACTCGGCCATGCCACCGTCGAGTCCTAGGCCACCGCCGAAGGCGCCGTCACCGGCTGCCGCCAGCTGGTTCTCGCAGTACGGATCCATGCCCATCATGCAGCGCGGGCAGGCCCCACAGCCCCAGGCGCCCTGCACGGCGACTGCCTCGCCCTTGCTGAAGCCCTCGACGCCCTCGCCGATCTCATGCACCCAGCCGGAGTTCTCGTGGCCCAGGGTGAACGGGGGCCCCCAGGGGAACATGCCATCGCCCAGCATGTGCATGAGGTGGAGGTCAGAGTGGCAGGCGCCGGCGCCGGCGACCTTGATGACGATCTGGCCGGGGCCAGCGGTCGGGACGGGAACCTCGGCGACTACGGCATCGGAATGCCAGGCCTGGAGCTGGAGTGCGCGCATGAAACTGCCTCTCGTGACGCCCTCGTAGGGGCGGTTGGCTGGTTCGGCGATAGTAGCCCTGCAGTAAGTCCTAGGCTTGGCCTTTGGGCAGGAAGGGAATAGCCGCCCGATTAGCGGCTTTCTTTACACGTGCTCTATAAATAGCCGTTCGCTCGATTCGCTCGGGCGGCCGACACCTAGCCGTTCGCACCATCGCTCTACCTGGAGGCAACATGTCTGACGTGGTCATCAACGACGCTGAGCGCACCGCACTCGTGTCCATCGTGGTCCGGGGCATGGCCCGCGGTGAGGCTTCTGCCGAGCAGCAGTCACTCGCGGAGGCAGGCCTGCTCCTGATCAAGGGTCCGATGATGATGCCGACCCCTGCGGGCACCGCCTTCGTCGGTGAGATTCTCTGCCTGCCCGCTGATGCACCTGAGCGTGAGCGCATCATGGCGACCTTCCACCGCTTCCTTCCTGTCAACCGCGCGCTGCGCGATCTGTGCACTGCCTGGCAGGTGCGCCCTGACGGCAGCGTGAACGATCACTCCGATCCGGGCTACGACGCTGAGATTCGCGACCGTCTCGACGACATCGACGACTCCATTGCGCCGCTGCTCAAGCGTTTCGCAGAAGACGTGCCGTCGCTCTCCGGTTACCGCGCTCGCCTGACAGAGGCGCTCGAGAAGCTCGATGAGGGTGACAACGCGTGGCTCGCATCGCCGCTCATTGACTCGTACCACACGGTGTGGATGCACTTGCACCAGGAATTGCTGCTGACTATCGGCATGTCACGACAGGAAGACGAAGCACTCGAGGAGCAGCTCGTCTCCGGAAACCACGGATAGCGCGTACGTGGTCATCTCACCGATTGACGACGTCGGACTCGTACCGTTCGGCAAGGGCTTTGAACGCGGTCTTGACGTGCGATCCCTGTGCACGCGCGGCGTGCAGATGGAAACACTCGCGGGGCTCGGACTTCCGGTCGCCACCGGTCTGACTATCCCGGTGCCGAATGTGCCGGGTCTGGTGTCAGCGGATCGCGCCGAAGCAGCCGTCAATCTGCTCGAGACGATTGCAGGCCGTACTGTCGGTTCCACCACCGCCGATGGCGGAATTCTGCTTCTCCGGTTGAGCGCTAGCGCACCACTCGACGCCGCGGGCCTGCCGCCGGACCTCGTGGCCATCGGGCTCGCGAACGGCCGGATCCCCGAGGGCCTGCGCCCCAGAATGGCAGCCGATCTCGCCGTCGCGTGGTGGAAAACCGCGAGCTTCATCGCAGAATTCGCGCTTGAGGTTCCCGGAGATGAAATTTCCGCACTCGGCCTCGACTTTGATGACCCCGCTCATCGCATCGAGCCGCTCATCGCACTGTGCAATGAGAAGGGCAAGAACAAGTTCCCGCTCGAGGTCAATCAGCAGCTCGCCGACGCCGCCGCTGCGATGCTCGCGCGCTGGACCTCCCCCCGCGCCGCCCGAGCACGTCGTACCCAGCAGCTTCCCGCTGATCTCCCTCTCGGCCTGCATCTCGAAACTGTCGTCGTCACCGATCACGACGAAGCAGGGCACGGTCACGCGATCTCGCGTGACCTCTCAACCGGCCAGTTCGCCCCCACCGGCGGCTTCCGCCACGGTGTTCGCGTCAGCGGTGAACGTCCGTCGATCGGGCATCCGCTCTCGAAGCTCCCCGGCGGCGTTGCGATGCTCACCGGAGTTCTCGCCGAACTCGAAGGGCGCCTGAAGACTGTCGTCCTCGTCGACTTCGAGTACGGCCCTGAGGGACTCGTGCTCGCGGGTCTTGAAGAACTCAATCGCACGAGCGCTCGCGTTGCCACCAGCCTTGCTGTCGATCTTGCAACTCGTGGCATTACCGATGAGCGGTCCGCGGTCGAGGCGATCCGTCCCGCTCATGTTCTCGAGCTCATGCATCCGCGTCCGCGCCTGACCGGCCACGAAGTAGTTCTGGTCACTGGTCTTGCGGCATCGCCCGGTGCTGCTGTCGGTCGCATCGCACTGACGAGTGAAGAGGCCTGCGAGATGGCCGAGGCCGGCGACTCCGTCATCCTCGTTGCCGCCGAGACAACTCCCGGAGATCTGCCCGGCATGATGGCTGCCGCCGGAATTCTCACCGTCACTGGCGGTTCGGCCTCGCACGCGGCAGTTGTTGCACGCGGCATGGGCCGCCCCGCGATCTGTGGTGCAGGCGGAATGCGCATTGATCGTGCTGCCGGAACAGTGACCGCTGGTGAGCATGTGCTGCAGCGCGGCGATGTCATCTCTGTTGATGGCGACGCAGGCGCGGTGTATGTGGGCGCGGTTCCGATCGAGCGTCCCGAGCCGTCTTTTGCGCTGTCGACCGTTCTCAACTGGGCCGATGATGTTCGCCGCTTGGGAATTCGTGCCAACGCCGATACCGGTGTTGACGCGGGCGTCGCGATGGACAACGGCGCAGAGGGCATTGGCCTGTGTCGCACTGAGCACATGTTTCTCGGTGACCGACTTCCGTTTATCCGCCGCGTGATTCTCTCCTCCAGCCCAGAGGAAGAAGAGTTAGCACTCGCGGCGCTGGCCGAGGCACAGCGCGAAGACTTCCGCGATCTTCTGCTCGCTGTGGGCGATCGTCCGGTCACTGTGCGACTTCTCGATGCACCGATGCACGAGTTCCTCCCGACCGAGCACGAAGAGGTCGACGAGAACTGGGCCAAGATGGCCGAGAGCCTGCACGAAGAGAATCCGATGCTTGGTGTGCGCGGCGTTCGTCTCGCACTCATCCACGAAGGCCTGTACCCGGCTCAGGTTGAAGGTCTGTTTAACGCGTGGATCGACGTCAACACCCAGCACGGCATTGCACCGACACTTGAGGTGATGATCCCGCTCGTGTCGATTCCCGATGAGCTGCTGATGAGCCTGCGTCTTATCCGCCGGGTTAATCAGGAAGTCGCCTCGCGCACCGGCATCGTGGTGCCCTTCTCTATCGGCACCATGGTCGAGACCCCGCGTGCAGCACTCATGGCCGATCAGCTCGCCCAATGGGCCGAGTTCATCTCCTTCGGCACGAACGACCTCACGCAGCTCACCTACGGTTTCTCGCGTGACGATGTCGAGCGCCGCATGCTGGGCACCTACCTTGAGCGCGGACTGCTGACCGTTAGCCCGTTCTCCGAGCTCGACGAGTGGGGCGTAGCCGGCCTGATGGAGATCGCCGCCGCCAAGGCACGGTCCGCGCGCCCTGACATCAAGCTTGGTATCTGCGGCGAACATGGCGGCGATCCCGCCTCGATCGCTCTGTGCGAGAAGCTCGGACTCAACTACGTGTCGTGTTCCCCGAGCCGCGTGCCGGTCGCACGTCTGGCTGCAGCGCACGCCGTACTCGATTCTGAGTAGCCCCGTCCGGTGCTTACCGTTACCAATCCGAGACCTTTGCCCCCGATCCGAAAATCGGTTGCCAGTCTTGGCGGGAAAAATACTAGGAAGACCTTGCAAATTGGATTTACGGCACTAGTGTTCAACAGACATTGAGGGAGGCTGAATGACCACGGTACTGTCGGTTCGCGACGCAACGAAGATCTTCGGCGGCCAGACCGCGCTCGATCACGTGAGCATCGACGTCCAGCCCGGCGAGGTTCGCGCACTCGTCGGCCAGAACGGCTGTGGCAAGTCGACCCTGATCAAGATTCTCGCGGGCTTTCACGAGCCTGAGCCCGGCACCTCTGTCACGGTCGGCGGCGAAGAGCTTGCCTTTTCGAACGCCACGGCCAGCGAGTCCGTTGGCCTGCGCTTCGTTCACCAGGATCTCGGCCTCGTGGCCAACCTCGATGCGGTCGACAACATGGCCATCGGCCAGGGCTACATCACCGGCCCCACGAAGACCATCAGCTGGAAGAAGGAGCGCGCGGCTGCTCGCGAGGCGCTCCTCGAACTGGGCTACGACATCAACGTGCGCATGCCCGTCGGAGCCCTCGCCATGTCGGAGCGCACCGCGGTAGCAATCGCCCGCGCGATGTCGACTCGCGGCAGCGAGACCCGGATGCTCATCCTTGACGAGCCCACGGCAAACCTGCCCGCGGCTGAAGCTCAGCGCCTGTACAAGCTCGTGCGGGGCGTGGCTGACCGCGGAATTGCCGTTCTCTTCGTTTCCCACCACTTTGACGAAGTCTTCGAGATGGCCGACTCCGTCACGGTGCTGCGCGATGCGAAGCACATCATCACGCGTCCGGTTGAGGGTCTCACCGAGGAAGAACTCATCGAGCTCGTTGTCGGTCGCAAGATCGAGGAGCACGTCACTGATGCCGATGCTCGTGAGCACGGCAAGCCCGTCATTGAGCTCAAGGGTCTTGCAGGCGCAGCGGTGCATGGTCTCGATCTCACCGTTCACGCCGGCGAGGTCGTCGGAATTGCCGGCATCACAGGTTCTGGCCGCGAAGAGGTCGCCGCACTTGTGTTCGGTGGTCATGATCGAGGCGGCGAGGTCATCGTCAATGGTGAGGCGCTGCCGCAGTGCCGTCCGGATATCTCCATCGAGCGTGGCATCGCCCTCGTCCCGGCGGAGCGCCATGCGAATGCGTCACTGATGGACCAAACCCTGCGCGAGAACATCACGATCGTTAATCCCTCTGCGCATATGAGCATGGGATTCCTTCGTCGTAGCTCCGAGCGCTCCGACGTCAATGAGTGGCTCGACAAGCTTGACGTGCGTCCGCGCAATTCCGAGTACACGATGGCCCAGCTATCCGGCGGCAACCAGCAGAAGGTGGTCATCGCTCGCTGGATGCGTCAGGAGCCTTCCGTCCTGATCCTCGATGAGCCGACTCAGGGCGTCGACGTGGGCGCCAAGGCTGACATCCACCGCCTGGTCGATGAGGCTGCAGCCCAGGGCACCGCGGTACTCGTGGCCTCGACCGATCACGAGGAACTCGTTCGGGTGTGCGATCGCGTCATCATCATGCGTCGCGGCAAGGCCGTTGACGTGCTCAAGGGCGCCACGCTCACCAACGACAACATCACCGCAGCATCCATCGGCCGCGACAGCAGCGATTCAGCCGCCTAGCTCATCTACTACTGACCCACCACCGCGAAGAAAACGGAGTCACCTCGATGTCAGAAGTTCAAGCAGCACCGCGTCGCCGAATCAATCTCGGCTTCGACCGCTTCAGCGGCCTCTACGTGTGGGCAGTGCTCATCATCGTGTTCTCGCTGTGGATTCCTGATCTCTTCCTTCAGGTCAGCACCCTCAAGCAGATCCTTAGCTTCCAGGCAATCGCTGCGATGGTGGCCCTCGGTCTGATCATCCCCGTTGCTGCCGGTGCATTCGACCTGACTGTCGCCGGAACCGTATCGGTGTCGGTGTGTTTCACCGCCTGGGCACTTGCCAACCACCACGGCGTGATCGTGGCAGCCGTGGGCTCGCTCATCCTCGGATTGATCATCGGCCTCGTGAACTCCGTAGTGGTGGTCAAACTAAAAGTCGACTCCTTTATCGGCACGCTGGGTATGAGTTCGATTCTTATTGCGGTGGCCTATGCCATCACCCAGAACTCCCAGATCGTGCTGAGTGTCGAGGGTTACGGACCATTCCTTGACTTCGCACGCGGCCAGTTCCTCGGCTTGCCCTACACGGTGTACTACGCAGCCGTCATCGCGTTGATCATGTGGTGGGTACTCGAGTACACGCCGGGTGGCCGTTACCTCTACGCAGTGGGCGGCAACCCCGTTGCAGCGCGCCTCGCCGGTGTGCGCATCGGTCGCGTGACCACCATCGCATTCGTAACCTCCGGTCTCGTCGCGGCCTTCGCAGGCATTGCCCTGGAAGCCACTATCGGCACGGCCACACCGAACGTCGGCGACGGCTACCTGCTGCCCGCCTTCTCCGCGGTGTTCCTTGGCGCCACTCAGATTCGTCCCGGACGAGTCAACGTGCTCGGCACCTTGGTCGCGATCTTCCTGCTGGCTACCGGCGTCTCGGGTCTGCAGCTGGCTGGTGCCCCGAGCTACGTCACCAACCTGTTCAACGGTGTCGCACTGATCGTTGCCGTCGCACTCGCAGTGCGCACGGCTTCGCGTCGAAAGTAGTCCACGACTCAAGAAGGGGCGATGCAGCGAAAGCTGCACCGCCCCTTCTCGTATGTCAGGTCGAGGGGTTAGGGCAGCGGAATTGAGAAAGGATGCGCCGCAGCGTCGGCCTTGGCCTCGTCAGTCGAGACCCAATCGAGGGCGTTGCCCAGCACTCGGCGGAACATCTCGTCGGCAAACGTGCCCGGGCCGTCACCCATCAGCAAGGTCGCAATCGGGCTATGGCCCGCCGTCGTGGTCCAGCCCATCAGGGAGTGGCCGCCGTGAATCCCGCCGTCGGCCGGGCGATCGGCGCACGTGACACCCGTTGAGCTGCCGTGGCTGACTTCGTCGAAGGTGTCCTGGAAGAGTGCGCCGCTCATATCGGCATCGTGTCCGAGGATCGGCGTGATGCGGTCAGTGAGCACGGGAGCGAAGTAGAGCTCGTCATCAACGGCGAAGTCGGTGACCCCCGCGCAGATGGGGTGGTCAGGTGCGGTCACCGTGACGGTGAACGGGCCGACTCGGTAGCCGGAGGAGGGGAGGTCGACGCCTCGCAGGGATCCTGGCGCGTAGAGGAATCGTCCGCCGATGGCCTCGGCCCAGCCCTCCCAGGCTGGCCATGAACTGATTGCATGGTGAAGCACCACGACCCCTTGGCCGGCGTCGAGCAGGGCGACGAGATTCTCGGCCACGCCCGGTTCTGGGGCGATGGGCTGCGGCGCTACCCCGCGCTTGAGGGCAAGTCCGGGAATGTCATGAAGGAGGATGGCGTCCCACTGGCCGACATGCTCGGGGGAGAGCCAGCGCTGGGCAGCGGGCTGAACCGCATGGGCGAAGACCCAGCCGCGCTCCTCGCAGATAGCGCCGATCGCCCCGAGAAAGTCATCCATGGCGACTCGGTGCCCGCCGGTGATGACCAGGATTCGCTTGGCTGCCGACATCGGAACTCCGCTCGTGGAGGTCGCGCGCATCACGCGCAGGGGCTGTCGCTCCTGAGGTACTTACTATAGTCTGCTTCCTATAACTGTGAGGAGCTTCTGAATGACGGAAACCGCTGCCCCGGGCGTCCAGTACGGCCCGCGCGAGGGATACGCCGACCACGTAAGCCGTGAGCTCGTACTTGAGCTGCACCGCACGATGGTGCGCATCCGTCTGTTCGAGGAGCACTCCGGCAAGCTGGTCGAATCCGGCGACATGCCCGGCTTCTTGCACCTGTACGTCGGCGAGGAAGCCGTCGCGACTGGCGTCATGTCGGTTTTCACCGATGCCGACCAGATGACCTCCACCCACCGTGGTCATGGCCACGCCATTGCCAAGGGCGCGCAGTTCCGGCCGATGTTCGCTGAGTTGTACGGCAAGACCACCGGCTACTGCAAGGGCCGTGGCGGCTCGATGCACATCGGTGACACCACGAAGGGCATGCTCGGTGCCAACGCAATCGTCGGCGGTGGCATCCCGATTGCTGTCGGTGCGGCCTTCGCGTCGCAGTACCGCGGCGATGGCACGGTAGCTGCCAGTTTCTTCGGTGACGGTGCAACGAACATCGGTGCCTTCCACGAGGCCGTCAACATGGCCGCCGTCTGGGATCTCCCGGTGTTGTTCGTCTGCGAGAACAACGGCTACGCCGAGTTCACCGCACAGGGCAACCACATGAAACTCGACGACATCGCCGAGCGCGCCGCGTCCTACGGCATTCCGGGCGTTGTCGTGGACGGCATGGACGTCCTGGCAGTGCGCGCAGTCGCAGTTGAGGCCGTGGAGCGTGCCAAGCGTGGCGAAGGCCCGACCCTCATCGAGGCGAAGACCTACCGCTACTTCGATCATCAGGGCATCAAGGGCATGCGCATTCCCTACCGCGATCCCGCTGAGGTCGAGGCGTGGCGTGAGCGCGATGCCATCAAGCTCCTTGAAGCCGTCGGCGTAGCGCGCGGTCTCGTGACCGAGGCTGAGCTTGCGGCCAACTGGGCCGACACCGAGGCGGAGATCCTCGATGCGATTCAGTTTGCTCGCAATAGCCCCGACCCCGATCCTGCCGACATCCTCGACGACGTCTACACCGTCTGACCTACGAAGGAATTCCTGTGACTACCCGCGAACTGACGTACGTCAAGGCCTTCAACGAGGGCATGCACCAGGCGATGGCTGCTGATCCCGATGTCTTCCTCATCGGTGAGGATGTCGCCGGCTACGGCGGTGTCTTCCACATGTTCGACGGACTCCTCACCGAGTTCGGCGATAAGCGCGTCAAGGACACCCCCATTGCCGAGCAGGCAATCATCGGCCTCGGCGTTGGTGCTGCCGCACGTGGCCTACGACCCGTCTGCGATCTGATGTTCATGGACTTCGTCGGTGTCGCGATGGATCAGATCTTCAATCAGGCCGCGAAGATGAAGTACATGTTCGGCGGCGGCGCTCGCGTGCCGCTGACCATCACCACTGCAGGCGGCGGCGGTATGTCGGCTGCTGCTCAGCACAGCCAGAGCCTCGAGGCATGGCTTGCTCACATTCCGGGCCTGAAGGTTGCGATGCCGGCAAGCCCGTACGACGCCAAGGGCCTGATCGTCGGAGCTATCCGCGACGACAATCCCACCATCGTCGTGATGAATAAGAAGATGCTCGGCGTCAAGGGTCCGGTTCCGGAAGAGCTGTACGCCATTCCGATGGGCCAAGCGAACGTCGTGCGTGAAGGCACCGACATCACCGTCGTGGCCATCGGCCGCATGGTGGTTGAGGCGACCAAGGCCGCTGAGACTCTCGCGGCTGAAGGCATCTCGGTCGAGATCATCGACCCGCGCACTGTGCAGCCCCTCGACACTCCCGCGATCATCGCGTCCGTCAAGAAGACCAACCGCGCGCTGATCGTGCACGAGGCTGTCGAATTCGGTGGCATCGGCGCAGAGATCGCCGCGCAGATCACCGAGCAGGCATTCGACTACCTCGATGCACCGGTCGGTCGCGTGGCCGCACCGTTCTCACCGTCGCCGTACGCACCGATTCTCGAGAATGCCTACATGCCCGATGCCAATCGCATCGCCACTGGCATTCGCGCAGTTGTCGGGCGGGGCTAGTCGTGGCAATTGAGGTAACCCTGCCCAAGCTTGGCCTCACGATGGAAGAGGGCACGCTCGAGGAGTGGCTGGTCAATGACGGTGACCTCATCACCGTAGGCACGCCGCTGCTGCGCCTGGCCACCGACAAGATTGATGTTGACGTCGAGGCTGAGGCAGAGGGCATCATCGCTCGCGCAGTTCCCAATGGCACGACCTTGCCGCCTGGGGCAGTGCTCGGCTGGTTGCTTGCACCAGGTGAAGCGGCTCCTGCCGGTGCTGCACCGGTTGCCGCTGCTGCGGCTCCTATCGAGACCGCCTCTCCTGCGGCCGCTGCGCCTGTTGCCGCAGTCGTGCATGAAGGTGGGCGTCAGTTCGTCTCACCGAATGCCCGTCGCGTTGCCGAGCAGCTCGGTGTCGACGTCACGCAGGTCGCCGGTACTGGCCCGAATGGTCGCGTGGTGTCTGAAGACGTTGAGGCCGCTGCTGCAGCAGGCTCCGCGAAGATCACCTCGCCGCTTGCCCGTCGTGATGCCGCTCAGGCAGGCATCGACATCAATGCCGTACCCACCGACAACGGTTTCGTCACTCGCAAGGACGTACGCGATGCCATCAGCGGTCAGGTAGTCAATCCGCCGCCGGCTGCTGCACCGACTGGCGCGGTTGCCTCGATGCAGGAGACTGCATCGATCATCCCGATGAAGGGCATGCGTGGCACCATCGCGGCTCGCATGGTGCAGAGCCTGACCGAGATGGCGCAGCTCACGCACGGCTTCGAGGTCACGATGGATGCCGTCGTCGACCTTCGTGGCACGCTCAAGGAGCAGTACCGCGATCTCGGTCTGCAGGTGCCCTCGCTCAATGACTTCGTCGTGCGTGCTGCATCGCTCGCACTGCGCAAGCATCCGATCCTGAACTCGACCATTGTCGACAAGGAGATCCATCTCCTCAGCCACATCCACATGGGCATGGCTGTCGCCGTTCCCGGTGGCCTAATGGTCCCGGTCATTCGCGATGCCGACACACTCTCGATCTTCGAACTCGCCCGCATCACCCGCGAGCTTGCCGAGGACTGCCGTGCAGGTTCGATCTCTCTCGATGCACTCGAGGGAGGCACCTTCGCCGTGACCTCACTCGGTACCTATGGCGTCGACATGTTCACTCCGGTGATCAACCCGGGCAATGTCGGCATCCTCGGTGTCGGACGCTTGCGTGAGTCGGGCAAGTGGGAGGGCGAGCGCTTCGTCAAGACCCAGGTGCTCACGCTCAGCTTGACCTTCGATCACCGCGTCGTTGATGGTGCGCCGGCAGCCGAGTTCTTGCAGACCGTCAACGAGCTTCTCGCCCGCCCGCTGGTTCTCCTGCCCGGCGCCTGACATGCCCGTCATCCATCTGGTCCGACATGGCCAGGCGAGTTTCGGCTCGGATGACTATGACGTGCTTTCGCCCACCGGGCAGCAGCAGGCGGCGCTCGCCGGCAAGGAACTCGTGCGACGCGGAGTGCGCACTCCGGTCTTCGGCAGCGGCACGCTTGCCCGGCAGCGCGACACCGCCACCATCGTGGCCGATGAGTTCGAAATTTCCGCTCCCGAGTTGATCATCGATTCACGGTGGGATGAATTCGATGCCCACGCACTTGTCGCGCGTTCCCTCGGAATTCCAGAGATTCCGCACGAGATGACATCCGCCGAGTTCCAGGTGCATCTCGACAAGGCGTTCATCGCCTGGATCGAGGGCACCGATGGCAGTTGGGCCACCTTCAGCACTGGCGTGATCGGCGCACTAACAGACTTTGCCGCCCAGGTGCCGAAGGGGAGTGACGGCATCGTCGCCACCTCGGCAGGCGTCACTGCGGCGGTCGTTGCCGGTCTGCTCGGCACTGATGCCGCACGGGTCATTCTGCTCAACAAGGTGAGCATCAATGCCTCGATCACCACAGTGCTCTCGGGTGGCAGCGGGCTTACCTTGCTCACCTTCAATGACCACGCACATGTGCTCGGCCACGAGGGCATGCTCACCACGCGCTAGTCATGCGAGACAGACTTACTTAGCAGTCAGTGCGGAAAGTAAGTACTTTCTCAGATGTAGCGAACGACGTCAGAGCCGTCCCAGCCCTCATGCAATGCCGCGACCTTGTCGTAGAGGGCGCGCAGGTGCTCACTGCCGACATAGAGCTCGATCAGACCGCCCACGCTCTTGCGAGCATCGAGGAAGTGCACACGCATTCCCGATGATGAAATGAGTTCCATGGTGAGCGGAAAGCCCTGCGCCTGAAGTGCCTGACTGCTGACATCGAGATCGTCGACGAAGTAGGCGAAGTGATTGACCTGGTTGGGCGCCGAATGCCGGAAAACCTCGTTCATGCTGGCTGGTTCGCACTCGTGCAACTCCACCAGCTCGAGCATGACCGGGCCCCATTGGCCAAAGGCAGCACTGTGGTCGTAGACGGCTGGTGCGCCGTGGTGAGTGGCCTGGACATCCATGTGCTTGCGCACCAGGAAGGGGCCGGCGCCGACCTTCTCGGCCCATTCGTGGCAGGCGGCCTCGAGATCGGGAACCGTGTAAGCGATCTGTACGAGCTCGCGCGGAAGTGCGGTGATTCCGGGGATGGGCGGGTTGCTCATGTCACTCCTCGATGGCCGGGAAAGTTACTGTACCCCGAGACAAGTTGTGTAGTCTGAGCCTCACGAAGCACAGCGGATTCACCTGTCAGGGAGCTCTCATGGCCAAGGTCTACAACCACCCGATCACGGGGCTGGTCTACTCGGTGAACGAGGTCGGCCTGGTCGACGTCCGCGATCCCAAGACCAATGCCTACGGCGTCTTCGACGACAACGGCGTCTGGTTCGAAGGCGAGATCCGCGACGTCGACTTCCAGGCGCTGGGCTGGGTCGGTCGTACTCCCGAGGCTCGCGCTCTGCGCGAGGCCAACTCGTGAAGTCGACTACCGCTGTCCTTCTGGCCAGGCGCCCCCAGCACACCTTCGTCGCCGAAGACCTCACCCTGGGTGAAATTGAGCTTCCCGAACTGACCGCAGGTCACGCGCTCGTTCGCAATCAGTACATGAGCCTTGATCCGTCAACCCGTGGCCGCATGGATCCGGGCGAGAAGCAGTACACGACCAACTTCAGCATCGGTGGTCCGCTCGACGGCTCTGCAATCGGCGTGGTCATCGAGTCTGCGTCCCACAAGCTTCCCGTAGGTGCCACCGTGCGCCACCGCATGGGCTGGCGCGAGTACGCCGTCGTCGACGATGTCGCGGCAACGGTGTGCGATACCACCCTTGCGCCTGCAATCAACTGGCTGAGTTCCCTTGGCCAGACCGGCTTCACCGCCTACGCCGGGCTCTTCCCGGTCGGCAAGCTCCAGGCCGGCGAGGTCGTTCTCGTCTCCGGTGCTGGCGGAGCAGTCGGGTCGATGGCCGGCCAGTTCGCTCGACTTTCCGGCGCGAGCCATGTGATCGGCAGTGCCGGCGGCGCTGACAAGTGCCAGTGGCTGCTTGATGCATGCGGATTCGACTACGTCATCAACTACCGCGATGCGGAGTTTTCCGATGAGCTTCCGAAGGCAGCTCCCGAGGGCATCGATCTCTTCTTCGACAATGTCGGCGGCTGGCAGATGGCAGCGGCATTCCAGAACATGAAGATCCATGGCCGAGTCTCGATGTGCGGTGCGATCTCGAACTTCGGCACAACGCCCCAGCCCAGCACTGCAGTCATGATCGAGATGATCCTGCGCCGCATCACGGTTCAGGGCTTCATCGTGCGTGACTTCGAGGATCTACGCCCCGAGTTCGAGGCGAAGGTCAGCGATTGGCTCTCCAGTGGCGAGCTCGTCGACCGCGCAACCGTCGTCGAAGGCATCGCGAATGCCGGCGCAGGCCTGGCCGGTTTGCTCTCCGGTACGAACGTGGGCAAGGCCCTCGTTCGCCTCTCCGACTAGAAAGGGCCATGCCGTGAGCATTCAGCTCGTCGATGCCAGCCTGTTCGCTTCCACTGATCCGGTGGCCTTGCAAGGCTCGGCATGCGAATCGTGCGGTGCACAGGTATTCCCGGCTGCTTCTTCATGCCCGATGTGCGCGGGCGTCGACGTCAGCACTGTCGCACTCCCCACCGAGGGCACAGTGTGGTCATGGACTACCCAGAACTTCGCTCCGAAGGCGCCGTTCCGCACTGACGAGTTTCATCCATTCAGCATCGGCTACGTCGATCTTGGCTCGGTTATCGTCGAGGGTTGGTTGCTTCATAAGACCGAATGGGTGATTGGCGAGCCTGTTCGCCTTGCCCTCGCCAAGGCCTGGACCAATGACGATGGCACGGTTGTGCACACCTACGGATTCGAGGCCGTCTCATGAGCGGCGCGAATATCGATAATGAGGTCTACATTGTCGGCGGTGGCATGACCGAGTTCGGTCGTTTCGATGGCGAGGATCAAGAGCTTGCCGAGCAGGCGATGCGCGAGGCACTGGCCGACTGTGGCATCACCTGGAATGACGTCGACTTCGCGGTCGGTGGCACGAATGGCGAGACCAAGCCCGACAACATGGTTGCGCGTATGGGTCTCACGGGTCTTCCCTTCATCACGGTCAAGAATGGCTGTGCGACTGGCGGCGTCGCGCTGATGACGGCCCGCAACGGTCTGATCGCCGAGGGACGCGACGTCGCGGTGGTCGTCGGTTACGACAACCACGCACGTGGCGCCTTCGCTGCGTCACCTGCGCGCTACGGCATCGGCGGCTGGTACGGCGAGACCGGAATGATGGTCACCACGTCCTACTTCGCGCTCAAGATCAAGCGCTACTTGCACGAGCAGGGCATCGATGAACGCACCCTCGGTTATGTCTCTGAGAAAGCCTTCGATTACGGATCCGCGCATCCGCTGGCCTGGCGGCGCAAGCCAGTGTCGGTCGAGGAAGCTCTCGAGTCCGACATGATCAATGCGCCGCTCACCCGCTTCATGTTCTGCTCGCCTGACGCAGGTGCGGTCGCACTCGTACTCGCACGCGGAAAGCGTGCATTCGAACTCTGCGAGAACCCGATTCGACTCGCGGCTGTCGAGCTGCGCGGTCGTCGCCCTGGTTCCTTCGAGGTGTTCTCGCCCTGGTTGTCCCCGGGTGAGCGCACCAGTCCGTCGATCGATGCGGCGAAGGCTGCTTTCGACGCCGCCGGCATCACACCCGATCAAGTTCAGGTGGCACAGTTGCAGGACACCGACAGCGGTGCCGAGATCATCCACCTCGGCGAGACCGGACTGTGCGCCAATGGTGAGCAGGGCGCCGGTTACCTCAACGGCGATTACAAGATCAATGGCCGTCTTCCGGTCAACACCGACGGTGGTTGCCTCGCGAACGGTGAGCCGGTGGGCGCTTCGGGCTTGCGTCAGGTGCACGAGGTCATGCGCCAGTTGCAAGGACGTGCGCTCGGCCAGCAGGTGCCCAATAATCCACGTATTGGCTTTACCCATGTCTACGGAGCGCCCGGTATCTCGGCATGCACCGTTCTCGTCAAGGAAGGTGCGAACTCGTGAGCGAGCTCGATCCCGCCCAGCTCGAGGCTTTCCGCGCCGATGTGCGCGCCTGGCTCGCCACCGTCGCAAAGCCGCGCACCGAAGAGGTGCGTGTCTGGGGAGAGGGTGATCCCGAGCTCCAGATCTTCATCGCCAAGAGTGAGGAAGACGAGCGCGCTCACCTCGACCGCGTGCGCGAGTACCGCAAAGCCCGCTTCGACGCCGGCTTCGGTGCATTGACCCTGCCCGAGGAGTTCGGTGGTCGTGGCCTGCCCAGCGTGTACGCCGTGGCATTCGCCGACGAGGAGCGCGAGTTCGACGTGCCCCCGTCATCGGAACTCATCTCGGTGACAACCGGCCTGGTCGGCGCGGCCGTCAGTGTCTTCGGCACTCCTGAGCAGCGCGAGAAGTATGCGCGTGCATTCCTGCGTACCGATGAGCTGTGCTGCCAGCTGTTCAGCGAGCCGGGTGCCGGCTCTGACCTGGCCGGCCTGTCGACCAAGGCCGTGCGCGATGGCGATGAGTGGGTCATCGACGGCCAGAAGATCTGGACGTCTAACGCTCAGTTCGCCGAGTACGGCTTCATACTGGCGCGCACTGACCCTGATGTCGTCAAGCAGGGTGGCATCACCGCTTTCCTGGTGAAGATGGATTCCCCGGGTATTGAGATCCGTCCGATTCGTCAGATGAGCGGCCCCTCGAGCTTCAACGAAGTCTTCTTCGACGGTGCTCGTATTCCTGACTCCATGCGCATCGGCGATGTCAATGATGGCTGGAAGGTCGCGATGGCAACCCTCGGCTTCGAGCGTTCGTCATCTGGCTCAGGCCATCGTCGCAAGGGCGGCACCGTGGCCGATTTGGTCGAACTCTCCAAGGCTCTAGGTCTTAACGACGATCCGGTGGTCCGTCAAGAACTTGCCGATGTGTACGTGCGCGCCCGCCTGCATGCAGCAGTCGTGGCCAAGGTTGCACGCGCTAACGCCTCAGGCGACAAGCCCGGTCCGGCAGGTTCGCTCGGCAAACTGATTGCCTCCGACAATCTTGTTCGCATCGGAAACGCGGCTGCCGACATGCTTGGGTCTGCGCTCGTCGCCGACACCGGCGAGTGGGGCCAGTTCGCGTGGTCTGATCACGTGCTCGGCGCACCGGGCTATCGCCTCGCCGGCGGCACTGACGAGATTCAGCGCAACATCATTGCTGAGCGCGTACTCGGGCTTCCTGCCGAGCATCGGGCCGATAAGGCGCCATTCTCGCAGCTCAGCAAGAACTAGCGGCAGATGCGATTTGCCGGGATCGATGTCTCGGCACCTGAGCGGCACGGCCTCACGGCTCAGTGAAAATGGCCAGACCTTAGGTGCCTAGTACCTCGGGGCGATAACCTACAGCGTTTATTCGTTCACTCCGATGTCGCGAGGACACAATCATGGGCTTGGGTAAGAGGGTGGCGACGGGGCTCCTGGTCGTCGGGGCTGCCGTGGCAGCGGGAACGGTGGCGAGCGCAAGCACGACCGTCTCGGTGGTGGCAACCATCCCGGGCGGCGGCAGTGGCATCACCGCGTCGGGCGGCTACGTCTATGTCGCGGAGAACGTGGGTTCCTACCCGACAAATGGTCTGGTCCGCGTGATCGATCAAGCGACGAACGCCGAGGTCGCATCGGTCACCGTGGGTAATACACCCCAAGGCGTGGCTGTATCGGGGGACTACCTCTATGTTGCCATCAATAATTCGGCGAACAATACCGCTCAGGCTGGCTCGGTCGAGGTGATTGACATTCACGACCCCACCGCGCCTTTGGTGTTCACCACGATCCAGGATGTGAGCATTTACTCGCCGGGAGCCGTGGTTGCCGCCAACGGATATGTGTATGTCGGCGATTGCAGTGGAGGCAGCCCAGTGGCGGTGATCAGGGCCTCCGATAACACCGTCGTCGGCTCGGTGCCCCTCACCAACCAATGCTCCGCAGGCATGAGCGCTGCCGGAAATTTCCTGTACGCGAAGGACGGGGACCAGGTAGCGGTCATTGACGCAGACCCTGCATCACAGACCTTCCTGACCATCCTTCGGACCATCCCCCTGACGACTCCTGCAGGCGGCGTGACCCCGATCGTCTCGACATTGGTCGCATCTGGTTCGTCGATATACGTCGGCGATAGCGCCAACGCACTGTTTCAAGTCATCGACACGAGTACCGAGTTAGTTGTCGCGACAATTTCAGATCCGATCACCTACCCCACGGCTATGGCGGCCGGGGCAGGTTACGTCTATGTGTCCTATGACTCCCCGGGCGCAGTGTTGGTGATTGATACGCACACGAACACAGTGCTCGGCATTGTCGATTCAATCGGCGATTATCAGGACAACATTGCCGCCGACGGGCAGAACGCCTATTCCTCTGGTGCAGACCAGTTATCAGTGTCCGTGATCTACGTGGGCAACTCCGGATCCGAGATGTATGTGCCCATGCAGGCCTATGGGATTGCCGCGGATGGTACGTGCGCAAAGAACGCGCCGAATCACGTGAATTGGCCGGGAATTGCGTCCCAGGAGTCCGCTGGATGGGCGAGTAGTTGGCAGCAGTGGCCGAACAACGGCACAGGTGGCTACGTGTGCTTCCGACAGCCCTACTACACCGGTTCGGGTTACTCGATTCGCTAGTGCGTTACCAGCCGAGAAGGGTTGCGACGCGTTCGCGATGAAAAGCGGCATCACCCAGGAACGCGGCATCGAATCGGGCGCGACGGAAGTACAGATGCGCATCGTGCTCCCACGTGAAGCCCACGCCGCCGTGCAGCTGAATCGCTTCTGCGGCAAGGGCATTGAAGGCATCTGAGCCCCAGGCCTTTGCCACCGCAGCGTCGGCCGAGAGGTTCTCGGAGTGGTCCCAGGTCACTCGCTCGAGTCCGGCGCGAGCCATCTCGACCTGAATCAGTGCGTCTGCCATGCGGTGCTTGACGGCCTGGAAGCTACCGATCTCGCGATTGAACTGACGACGCAGCTTGATGTATTCGAGGGTCATGTCGAAGCAGAACTGCGCTCCGCCGAGCTGATCTGCGCCGATGGCTAGTAGCGCGATGTCGAGGCCGCGCTCGAGTGCAGCGAGTCCGGCGCCACCTTGGGTCAGGCGAGTAGCAGTGGAAGACGAGAGGGTGACGGTTGCCGACGGACGACTGAAGTCTAGCGAGGGGAGTGCCGCGACTGATGCATCAGCAGCCTCGACGATGAAGAGATCGATGCCAGCATCGGTGCGCGCTGCCACCACGAAGAAGGCTGCCGAAGCGCCGTAGGGAACGAAACGCACGCTGCCGTCTACTGAGGAATCGGTGCCGGCTACTCCTACGCCATCGGCAGTGAAGCGTCCGCGGGCATCGGTAATAGCGGGTGCGGCGATCTCTCCGCCGGCAATGCGCTCGAGATAGGGGAGCGCAGGGCCGCCAGCGGCGGCCAGAATCTGGCCGGCGATAACCGTGCTGGTCAGGAAGGGAACTGGGGCAAGGGTGGCACCGAGTTCCTCGGTGACAGCCAGGATCTCGGCGAGGCCGCCGAGGCCGCCGACTTCCTCGGGCAGGCCCACGCCTGCCAGGCCGATCTCTTCCGAGAGGAGTGCCCACAGCGCCGGATCGAATCCAGGGTTGTCTGCGCGTGCCTCAAGCTCACGAACTCGCTCGGGGTAGCCCGACTCCGTGGCCGCGGCTCGGACGGTGAGACGAAGCTCGGCAAGCTCCTCGCGATCAAGGCTGGCGAGGGCGAGTTCGCTGGTCATCTGTCTCCCGGGGGCAGGTGAATCGGGTGGTGGCCCGTTTCGATAGTTCGATAACAGTAAGTCTATCCGCGCGGCCCCGCCTGCGGCAGGGGGATTCATTCCCAAGATCTGGGGCAATGGGGGCATTTCGTCACCACATTGTTACGGCTCAACTCGTCACATTTCATAGGACGTGCATGTATCGTGACGCTACTTCGTCACCTCGCGGTGGCACTCGACCGGAAGAGAGATCCATGCGCAAGCCCCTCGCCGCCCTGGCCATGCTGGCTTCGGCCTCCCTTGTTCTCGCGGCCTGTGCCATGCCTGCTGATGATCCCAACTTCATCGCGGGTGGAAGCGTCGATGGCACGAGCGATGGTGGCGCCACGGCGAATGATGCGCAAGCTGTCGTGGATCAGTACCTGGTTGCCCCGACCAGCATCGGTGTCGATACTCCGCTCGCGGCTCCGCCGAAGCCGGGCGCCCTGATCGTCGGACTCTCCGATGGCACTGACGAGGGCAAGGCACTGGATGCCTCCATGGAGGCCGCGGCCAAGGCACTCGGCTGGACCTACAAGACCGTTGACGGTGCTGGCACGCCTGATGGCGCAGTTGCCGCATTCGACAAAGCGCTTGCCCTGAAGCCAGCTGGAATCCACATCGATGGCTCCTACGTTGATTACCTGACCGACGGGCTTGCCAAGGCCACGACCGATGGCGTTCCTGTCGTGTGCACCGCCTGCCTGGGTGATCCCATTGACGCTCTGAAGGACACGTCGATCGTGGGCAAGCTCGAGGTTGACGACTGGGGCAAGGCTGTTGCGTCGTACATCCAGGTCAATTCGGCTCAGGACGCCGTGCTGGAACTGTTTGCCTACGGCACCGGCGCACCTGCCGAGTTCGACCAAGGTCTGCAGTCGGCGCTCCTCCAGTACTGCGAGCCGTGCTCCACAACTGAGAACCTGATTGACCTCACCGACACCACAGTTGTCCCTGCTGACTCTGTCAGCACGGCAATGCAGCTGGATCCGTTAGTCAACTGGGCGAGTTTTGCTCCCGGTGCGCTATCGGCGTACCTGGGCGATGCACTGACCGCCGCAGGCATTGACGCAGCCACGGTCAAGGTCGTCGGATGGGCCCCCACCGCAGAGAACATCAAGGCCACGGCCGCAGGCACCGAAGCCGCCTGGCTCGGCTACCCCGTGCCCGTCGTCGGTTGGCGCGTCATCGACCAGTTCGCCCGCATCCTGGGCGGCGAGGAGATCGTGGTGGCCCCGCTTCCGGTCCAGCTTCTGACGGCCGACAATGCGGCAGCCGCAGCCGTAGATGCCAAAGGCAACTACATTGGCGTTGCTGATTACGAGGCGCAGTTCAAGGCCCTGTGGGGCGTTAAGTAACCCTGAATCACCCGAGAGGGCCTGCCTGCGTCTGCGGGTGGGCCCTCCGTCACTTTCAGGGGAGGGCCTTCTCGGGTTCTGGGGACCGATCCTGGGGAGTCGCATAGTCGGGTTCACGGTTGTCGGATGCCCTAGTTTCTTGACTCAGACTCCGTGATTTCTCCTCATAGGACGCAATTCGTGACCAGATTGAGACGGGAATCGCTTCCCATCTGTAGGACGTTCATGTACTTTCACTCTGCTCGGGTTCGTAAGTACCCCTCGACTGGAAGAGAGATCCATGCGCAAGTCCATCCTCGCGGTCGCCATCACGGCATCCGCTTCCGTTGTTCTGGCAAGTGCCCTGGCACCTGCTGCGACCGCCGCTGCACCGACTGCCGACAAGGGCACCGCCGCCGCAGCAGCGATCGTCAAGCAGTACTCCAGCACCCCCACGAGCATCAACATCACGACTCCCCTCAAGGTGTCGCCGAAGACTCTCCCGACCAAGCTCATCGTCGGCCTGTCCAACGGTGGCGCTGAGAACAAGACCCTCGATGACGGTCTTGCAGCCGGTGGCGCAACCCTCGGCTGGTCCTTCAAGGAGATCTCCGGCGCCGATACGCCCGAGCATCAGCGCGCTGCCTTCCAGCAGGCACTGGATCTCAAGCCGAACGGCATCCACATCTCGGGCATCGAGCCGAGCACCCTGGGTGACCTCCTCGGCAAGGCAAAGGCAGCCGGTATCCCGGTTGTCTGCTCCGCCTGCATGAGCGCCCCGACCAGCGCACTCGTCGACACCCACATCGCCGGCAAGCGCCAGCTCGATGTGTGGGGCCGCATGATCGCTGCTTACGTCGTGGCGGGTACCCCCGCACCGAACGTTGAGGGTGTCACGGTTCCGCTGTACCCGATCCTGATCCGCTTCGATGAGGCGTTCAAGAACAACCTCCGCATCCTGTCCGGCGGCAAGGCTGTCTACAACGCTAACCCGCAGCAGCTCACTGACATCTTCGCGGGCAAGACCCCGGCAGCTGTCGTCTCCGCTGTTCAGCGCAACCCGAAGGCCAACTGGATCGTTTCCGATCTCGGTGGCTGGGTGACCGGCGTTTCCGCAGCACTGAAGACCGCTGGTCTGCAGAACCAGGTTCAGATCGGCGGCCTGACCGCTGGTGTGGGCAACATTGCAGGCCTGAAGGACGGCACTGAGTCGGCATGGACCGGCTACTCCCTGCCGATCGTGGGCTGGACTGTCATCGACAGCTTCGCTCGCTACTTCCAGAAGATGCCGTTCAACACCAAGGACCTGCCCACGCAGATCCTGACCAAGGCAAACGCCAACTCGCTGGTTCTCACCGCCGATGGCAACTACCTCGGTGTGAAGAACTACGTTCAGCAGTTCAAGAAGGTCTGGGGCGTTAAGTAAGCCCTAGCTTCATCGCAGAGTGGGCTCGGTCCGAAAGGACCGGGCCCACTCTCGTTTTCGTTCTTAGCAATTCAGTATCTTTACTTGACGTTCAGTATCTCAGGGGGGAGAATCGAGATACCCCTTCACGAGGAGCAATTGATGACTGACGTTCAGGTGTCACCGCAGCGAGCATCCGATGAGCCCACGCCACCGATGTCGCCCGCGACGAGCGTGCAGGAATTCCTCGACCATGATGCGCGTCCGGTTCCCCCGGTACTGCGCTACAGCATCAATGAGGATCTCGGCTCTGAGCCCCTTGATGTCGAGCGCTTCATCTCTCGCGAGTTCCATGACCGCGAGGTCGAGAAGGTATGGCGCAAGGTGTGGCAGTTCGTGTGCCGCGTTGATGAGATCCCCGAAGCCGGCGACCACATCATGTACGACATTGCCGATGACAAGTGGCTCATCATGCGCACGAACTCGGGCGACATCAAGGCTCTGTCGAATGTCTGCCTTCACCGAGGTCGCGCACTACGCACTGAGGAAGGCCGCGTCAGCGAACTACGCTGCCCCTTCCATGGCTTCAGCTGGAACATCGATGGCACCTCCAAGTTCATCCCGTGCCAGTGGGACTTCCCGCAGATCGATCAGCCGACCTTCTCGCTGCCCGAGGCCAAGGTTCATGTCTGGAATGGCTTCGTCTTCATTAATCCTGATCCCGACTGCGAGTCCTTCGACTCCTACGTAGGCACCATGCTCAACGACTGGGAGCGCTGGAACTACGACGATCGCGTGATCTACTCCCACTTCGGCGGCATCATCAATGCCAACTGGAAGATCACCGGCGAGGCTTTTATCGAAGGATGGCATTCACTTGCCACCCACCCGCAAATGATGGAGTGGCTCGGCGACGAGAACACCCAGTACGACGTCATCCCGGAGGAGAACTGGAGCCGCCAGATCGTTCCCCAGGGCGTGCCCAGTCCGACCATCGCCAATCACATCAGCGAGCAGGAGGTTCTCGACTCGTACTACGAGACCCGTGCCTTCTACACCGCCGGCAAGGGTCGCGACCTCGCGATGGAGAACGGCCAGACCCCCCGCGTGCCCGCTGACTCCACGGCCCGTCGTGAGCTTGCTGCCGAGATGCGCGTGGCACTCGCCAAGCAGTTCGGCACCGACCAGGATCACTGGACCGATTCCGAGCTTCTTGATGGCATCCAGTACTTCCTCTTCCCGAACTTCTACTTCTTTGCCGGTCCGCGCACTAACGCGATCTATCGCTTCCGTCCGCTGGGCAACGATCCCGACAAGTGCATCGCTGAGGTGTACCTGCTCGCCCAGGCGCCTGCCGATGGCTCGAAGCCCAAGGCTCCGAAGACTCGCTGGCTGCAGCCTGGTGAAACCTTCTCCGACATCACCGAGATCGGCCTTCTCGGCCCGGTCTTCGATCAGGATTACGCAAACCTGCCCCATATCCAAGATGGCCTGAAGTCACTGAAGACCAAGGGCATTCAGCTGGGTCGTTACCAGGAGAATCGCATTCGCCACTACCACCAGATCCTCGATCGCTGGCTGGCTAAGTAAGGCGTTTTAGTAACGCAGCACGTAGGAGACCCGGTCCATTCGAGCACGTCGACTGACGCGCAGGACCGGGTTTCCGTCTTGATCGGCTGTGAGACCGTCGCGCACGATCAGGGGAGTGCCGGGCTTGATGCCCAGGATCTCAGCATCCTCGGCAGTCGCGGCCTCGGCTGAGAAAGCGCGCCACATGGGCACGAGTTCGCCGATGGACTCATTGAGCTGGCCATAAAGACCGCTCGCCGGTGACCAGTTCTTCTTGGGGTCCTTCAAGAGCTCCATCGGGAACCACGAGCTTGACCACATCCAGACGTCGTCATCGACGGCGAGGGCATTGTCGACCCGCCACAGCGGACCGGCGGGCAGGCGCAGCTCGGCATTGTGGGCAGGGCTGTTGACCTTGGTGGCCTTGAGCAGGATGTCCTCATAGGAATGACCTTGCTCGTTTATCTGCTGGGTAATGCCGGAGACCAGGGAATCGGTGGACAGCGACTGCGAGACGGGCAGGCGCACGACAGAACGGGCTACGTACGTGCCCGAACCCTGACGTGATTGCACGAGCCCTGCACGCGAGAGTTCCTCGATTGCCCGACGTACCGTGAGTCGATTAACGCCCATCTCCGCAGCGAGTGTGGTCTCGCTCGGCAGCTTGTCGCCGGGGCCGTACTCGCCGCTGGCGATCGCTGATGCCAAGGACTGGCGCACCTGCTCGTACAGGGGGAGATCGGTCATGGGTGACAGGGTACGGATTGTCTAGACAGGTTGCGGCCTTTGGGTAGTTTCTTTAGATGGACTCCAGTAGTGTTCCTCACGTGACCTCCCTGGAAAGCCGTGTGCAGCGCCTCGAGGATCGGTTCGCCATCAACGACCTGGTCGTGCGCTATGCGGTACTCCTTGACGACATGCTCTTCGATGATGTGGGCCAGCTTTTCACCGAGGATGGCGTCTTCGCCTCGTCGAACAGTGTGACCACCGGGCGGCAGGCAATCATCGAGAATTTCCGGGTCAAGCACGCTCCCTTCCCGATGACCTTGCATGATCCCCACGGAGTAGCGGTTCACTTCATTGACGATGACCATGCACGTGGCACGGTCATCGGTTATGCCGAGCTCGCTAACGAACAGCACACCATCGTCACGAACATCCGCTACCAGGACGACTACCGCAAGGAAGACGGTGTCTGGCGCTTCGCCCAGCGCATGGTGCTCTCCACCTACGCAATGACGGTCGATGACTTCAATGCCGGTCGTGCCGGCTTTTCTCAGCGCAAGATCTGGCCGAATCGACCGGCGGGCGATGCAGAGCTGCCGGATAAGGAACAGAAGTACCCGGGTTACGTGGAGCTTCCGTGATCGATCGCAGTGTCGAGCTCGGCGGCATCTACAACATGCGCGATCTCGGAGGCTTTCCCGGCCTGGGTGGCCGCACGGTCAAGACCGGCATGCTCTACCGCGCATCGAGCCTGCACCGCCTCGATGACGCCCAGGCCTGGGGTGATTTCGACGCTAAGTGCGTGATCGATCTTCGCTATGACCGTGAACGCGATGCCTTCCCACTGCCGGAGTTCATCACCGACTACCTCCACGCGCCGATCCTCCCTGATCACTGGAAGTCCGATGAGGAAGCCCGCAAACTGCCTGCCGATCAGTACCTGGTTGCCGTGTATCACGAGATGCTCGAGCTCGGTGGCGATGCGATTCGCGCGATCCTCGATGCCTTGGCCTTCGGCGACACCTACCCAGCCGTCTTCTTCTGCATGGCGGGCAAGGACCGCACCGGTGTCGTCGCAGCCATCGTGCTCGACCTGCTCGGCGTGAGCGAAAGCGACATCGCCGATGACTTCGCCCTCAGTGGTGATGAGGTTGTCGCCCTGGTCGAATACCTCAAGGGTCGGGAGAACATCGAGGATCACCCGATGATGAATCAGCGCGAGGAGCTGCTGCGCGTCCCGCGAAGCGCCATCGAGCTCTTCCTTGCCGAGGTCGACACCAAGTTCGGTGGACTCGACGGTTACGTGGCCCAGCTCGACGTGCCTGACGCCACGGTGAAAGCATTGAGGGAACGACTGCTCGACTAGAACCTGCACCACCCAGCATCACGGCACGGCTCAATTGAAGTGAAGACGAAGTCACTGGAGGAACCATGATCAACCGCGACGCCCTGTACATCGACGGCGAATGGATCAAGCCGGCCACCGGCGAGGTCATCGAGGTCGATGAGGCGGCAACCGAGGAGATCATCGGCACCGTGCCTGCAGGCGATGCTGCTGACGCCGAGCGCGCGATCCTCGCCGCTCGTCGCGCCTTCGATGACTGGACCCAGACTCCCATCAAGGAGCGCGCCGATGTCGTGCAGGCTCTCGCCGACGGCCTGCGTGCAAATGAGGCGAAGCTCGCCAAGATCATGGCCCAGGAAGTTGGATCCCCGATCGCCATCGCCGAGCGCGTGCAGGTCGGTCTCGCAGCCTCTGTCTTCGAGACGATGGCCGAGGCGGCTCGTGAGATGCCGGCTGAGGAGCGCATCGGCAACTCGATGGTCATCCGTGCCGCCGCTGGCGTGGTCGGTGCGATCACTCCCTGGAACTACCCGCTGTACCAGCTCGCGGCCAAGGTCGGACCGGCACTTGCCGCTGGCTGCACGGTCATCGTGAAGCCGAGCTCAGTTGCCCCGCTGGCCACCTTCGTCCTGGCTGACCTTGTACACGAGCTCGGGCTTCCGTCCGGTGTCTTCAACCTGGTTTCCGGCCGCGGCGCTCTCGTCGGAGAACTTCTGTCGTCTCACAAGGAGATCGACATGGTGAGCATCACCGGTTCGACCGGTGCTGGTGTGCGTGTCTCGCAGGCTGCTGCTCCCACCATCAAGAAGGTTGCCCTCGAGCTCGGCGGCAAATCGGCATTCCTCGTGGCACCGGGCGCTGACCTCGATGAGGCAATTCCGAATGCCGTGCGTGGCGCTTTCGTGAACAACGGCCAGACCTGCTCGGCCACGACTCGTCTGATTGTGCCCAACGCGATCATTGACGATGTCGAGCAGCGCGTCGCCGCGATGGTCAACGCCTTCGTCATCGGCAATCCGCTTGATCCGTCGGTCACTCTCGGCCCGGTCGCATCCGCCGGTCAGTTCAAGACCGTGAAGGACTACATCGACATCGGCATGACCGAAGGCACTCTCATCGCCGGCGGCCCCGGTGCAGTCGAGGGTCTCGATCGCGGTTACTTCGTCAAGCCCACCGTCTTCAGCCGGCTGTCGCCGAAGGCGCGAGTCGTGCAGGAAGAGATCTTTGGCCCGGTGCTCGTCATCGTCGGCTACGACACTCTGGAAGAGGGCTTTGCGATCGCGAACGACAGCGAGTTCGGTCTGTCGGGCGCAGTGTTCGCCGCTGACATCCCCGAGGCCGTGCGCATAGCCAAGCGCCTGCGCACCGGTCAGGTTGCGATCAATGGCGGTCGCTTCAACGCCAAGGCACCGTTCGGCGGCTACAAGACCTCCGGCATCGGACGCGAGCTCGGCCATCACGGCCTGATGGAGTACTTCGAGCTGCAGAGCCTCCAGTTCCCGTCAGCCGATGAACTCGGCAACTTCGGCACCACTGTCTGATCGCGAACTCATGACCACAGAGCAAGAGCTCGGTATCGCTGAGCCGTGCGAGATCCTTCTCGTTCGGCATGCCGTGCCGCAACCTGACGGCACGATGAATCCCGGTCTCGGCGAAGCCGGCATGGCTCAGTCGCTCAGCCTTGTCGCACACCTGCGCCCCGAGCGCATCGACGCCATCTACTCGAGCCACCTCATTCGTGCGGTGCAGACAGTCGAACCGCTTGCGGCTGATCGCGGACTCGAGATCACCATCGACGAGAGACTGCGTGAGTGGGTGTCCGGTGCCACGGCGTACACCGGCACCGAGGGCATGGCTGACAAGTCACGCATCAAGGCATTCCTCGAGGGAAGGTTCGAGGAGGGCTTCATGCCCGTCCACAACGATGCCGAGCTGCGCGAGAACATGGTGAACGTCATGCGTGAGATCGGCCTCGCGCATCAGGGGCAGAAGGTCGTGGCTGCGAGCCATGGTGGAGCGTCGAACTCCTTCCTTGCGTACGTGCTCGATAGCCCGCACAAGTTCTTCTTCAATCCCGGCTATGCCTCGATCTCTCGGGTGCAGGTGTGGCCCGACGGTCGATTCGTGCTCCTGTGCATCAATGAGCTAACTCATGAACGTGATCGAGGATCGGACATCCTGCCGATCGGCTGACGCCCGATGAGGGACTTTGGTCCCGCGCGATTCCCGACTTTCTGCAGGCCCGCGGCCTGAATTCCCCTGCGATAGTGGCGAAGTAGTCATCTAGACAACTTTGACCGCCACGTCACGCCAGGAGGCCCGCCATGACCGAGATGATCGCCGACGACATCGAGATCGCCGAGCCGGAAGTGCCCAAGTGGCTGCGCAGCGATGTACTCGATGGCCAGGCCCGCGAGCAGGCGATGGACATGATGCGCCGTCTCACTGTGCACCTGAAGGCCAAGACCACCGATCAGGCCGAGTCGACCCTCGAGGAGCCGATCGACAACTACCTCGACCCGGAGGTCTTCGCCTCTGAGGTGAACCTGGTCTTCACGAGGATCCCGCTTCCGCTCGCTCTCTCCGCCGAACTGGTCGGAAAGAACACCTTCAAGTCGACTGAAGCCGTCGGCGTGCCCGTTGTCATCACACGTGATGCCAAGGGTGTCGCGCACGCGATGATGAACGTATGCCGCCACCGTGGTGCGTTGCTGTGCGAAGGTCGCGGCGAAGCACGCGCACTTACCTGTCCGTATCACGCATGGTCATTCGGCATGGATGGCGAGTTGAAGGGCATTTACGGTGAGAGCACCTTCGGTGACTTCGATAAGTCACAGCGTGGACTAATCCAGCTTCCGGTCGTCGAGAAGCACGGCGTGATCTGGGTATGCCTGACTCCGGGGCTGACCATCGACATCGATTCGTGGCTGGGGGAGTGGGGTCCGCAACTGGCCTCGCTCAAGCTCGACGAGTGCCACGTCTTCAGTTCACGGCAGATGCCAGGCCCCAATTGGAAGGCGACCATCGAGGGCTACCTCGAGGCGTATCACTTTGCAGCCACGCATCCGAACACCGTGTTCACGGTGAACCACGGCAACACGATGGTGTTCGACGGCTTCGGTCCGCATGAGCGTCTGGGTTTCGCGCTCCGCACCATTGACGAAGTGATCGACGGACCCGAGACCGAGTGGGATCCCTCGCACCACGTGGGTCCGATTTTCTGGACCTTCCCCGGCTTCTCGATTGCCGGTGGCTGGCGCCAGCGGATGACCGTTGCGCTCTGCTTGCCGACCACCAAGGTTGACGAGTCGATCACGGAGCATCGCATTGTCGTGCGTCACGAGATCAACGACGAGGTGCAGCATGAGCTAGAGGTGATGCGCGACTGGTTCTACGACGTGGTTTACAACGAGGACTACCTCACTCAGTACGGCGTGCAGAAGGGCGTGGGCGCCACCGGTGGACACACCCAGATCTTCGGTCGTAACGAGATCGGCGTGCAGTACCTGCATGGCTCCCTCAATCGACTATGCGAGGAAGGCCTGGCGGCTGCCCGTTCCGAGGGTGATACCCGCGAGTACCGCATGCCTCGCAAGGTCTGAGCCCACGGTGTGGGTTCGGAGGCCCCGAGATAATCGCCCCGAGGCCTGGTAGTCGTCTAGACAAGTTGATACGCTCGGCGGACCCGCCTGACTAGGAGTTCACGTGAGCGAGACCGCCCAGACCGAAGCCGTCGTTCCGGCCTATCTGCCCAGCGACATCCTCAATGGGGCGGCACGCGAAGAGGCCATCTCAATGATGCGCCGCCTGATCGCGCACACCAAGAACAAGACCACCGATCAGGCTGAGGCGCCGTACCTCGAGCCGGCCGCGAACTACCTCGATGAGGAGATCTTCAAGAACGAGATCGAGCTCATCTTCAAGCGGATCCCGCTGCCGTTGGCTCTTTCCTGCGAGTTGCCGAAGAAGAACTCCTACAAAGCAATCGAGGTTGTCGGCGTTCCGGTCGTGATCACCCGTGATTCCAAGGGTGAGGTGCACGCGATGCTGAATGTGTGCCGCCACCGCGGTGCATTGATCTGCGACGCCGGACATGGCGAGTCCCGTGCGCTGACCTGCCGCTACCACGCCTGGTCGTACGGAATGGACGGCGAGCTCAAGGGCATCTACGGCGAGAGCACCTTCGGTGACTTCGATAAGTCCGAGCGCAACCTGATCACGCT
>CANFQC010000023.1 GCA_947449035.1 Actinomycetota bacterium | reverse complement strand
TGCAAGATATTTGCGACTTCATGTCGGAAATGCCTCAATTTTGACTGGCGCAAGCGCTTACAACCGCTAATCTTCGGGGCGTGAACAGGGAAGAGCTCCTGGCTCAAGTAACCGCTTACGGCGTGGAGCCGTCCTATGTCGATGCCTTTCAGGTGGTCAAGGAACTCCCCGACACCACCTTGGAGTGGCTGGCGGGTGAGTTCGCCGGCCAAGGCCCGATGGAGCAGCCGATCATCGCGACTCCAGGTCGCTGGCACCCCGAGCTGCATGGCGTCGTCGAGTTCGACGACGGTCGCTTCCTGCACGTCGAAGGCGCCTTGCCCCTCGACTCGGTGGGCTATCAGCGCCTGCGTGAACCCCTCGGCAAGGAACGACTCGTGCTCTGCGCACCCGATCGATTCCGAGTGCCACGCCGATCCTTCGGCTGGTCGGTCCAGCTCTATGCGGCACGCACGGAACGCTCGTGGGGAATTGGCGATTACGCAGATCTGGCGTCCATCGCACGCGTAGCAACCGAGACGGGCGCGGGCTTCCTTCTTATCTGTCCGCTGCATGCCGGAAACCTCGGTATGCACCCGATGTCGTCGCCATACTCTCCGACCTCGCGCGAATGGCTCCAGGTTCTGTACATCGCCATTGACGACGTTCCTGGCGCTGAGTTGGTTGATCTCGCTGATCTTCGAACTGCGGGACTCTCACTCAACGACGAGCGAATCATCGATCGCAGCGCCGTCTGGGCGCTTAAGTCCGAGGCACTTCATCGCATCTGGGATGCATGTGGCCGCGACGCCGGACCGTCGTACCGCCACTGGGTCGACAGTCAAGGCGAAGGCCTCACGCAATTCGCCACCTTCATGGCCCTCGCCGACACTCATGGGCTGCCGTGGCAAACCTGGCCCGAGGATCTGCGCCACCCCGCCTCCGAATTGGTGGCGCGCTGGGCAGCAGAACCTTCGAACGCCGAGCGCATCGATTTCCACTGCTGGCTTCAGTGGCTTGCTGACCAGCAGCTCGCCGAGGCATCGCGCCAGGGAATCGACCTGGTTGCCGATATCGCGGTCGGATTCGACGGCGGCGGCGCCGATGCCTGGTGCTGGCAGGATCTCCTGGTCTTCGATGCCGAGGTGGGATGCCCACCGGATCGACACAATCGCGACGGTCAGCGCTGGGGTCTTCCTGCTTTCAACCCTGCTGCACTCGTGCAGGCAGACTTTGCTCCGTTTATTGCGATGGTGCGGGCCAGCCTTCGTCACGCCAAGGCAATGCGCATTGATCACGTGATGCAGTTGTGGCGACTCTTCTGGGTCCCGCAGTCCGGCAGCCCTGCTGCTGGTGGTTACGTGCGGTACCCGCACGATGCCCTGCTCGCGATCTTGCGCATCGAGGCCGACCGAGCCGGTGCCTGGGTCGTGGGCGAGGACATGGGCACCGTGCCCGAGAACGTCCAGCCGATGATGGCCGACATCGACATGCTCGGTTATCGCGCTGCATGCCGTGTCCCGATCTCGATGTTCACCGTCAACACACTTGGCGCGACCGGCACCCATGATCATGCAACTATCGCGGGAATTCTCACGGGCCAAGATCCGCGCGACATGGTGTCGGTCGGCAAGTCCATTGATCCTGATGCCGAGGAACAGCGCAAGCACACCCTTGCCCTTGAGGCAGGTCTTGAGGTCAAAGATCACTACTCCGACGAGGAGATCGCGACTGCTGTCGTTGCTCGGTGTGCCTCGGTAGCCAACTCCGCTTCCCGCGTAGTCGTGTTCAATCTCGAAGACGTCGCCGCAGTACGTGAGCGCCCGAATATGCCCGGCACGATCGATCAATGGCCGAACTGGAGATGGGCACTGCCCGTTGACGCAGATGAACTACTTCGAGGTCCGCTTGCTGTGTCGATCGCTGCGACTGCGCGAGCTACGCGTCATCTGTGATCTGTCGAGCGTGAAGTTCTAACGCGTGATCTGAAACAGGACGCTGCTGCGAGCGTCGACGGCAGTGGGATCGCTGTTGCCAAGAATTACGCCGTCGCAACGCGTCATGTCGGCTGTATCGAGAACTCGCCTGAACTCACGCCCATAGAGAGCGCCCGGCAAGGTGAACTCGATGTCGTCGGTGCCGGCATGCACGATCAGTAGGAACGAGTCATCGTGCACGATCTCCTCGCCGTGAGTGTTCACGTCGCCGGCGATGAACATTCCGAGGGTGCGTGAGTCGGCCGAGTGCCAATCTTCGTCGGAGACTTCACTGCCATCGGCTGCAATCCAGGCGAGATCCTTCGGGCCACCTTCGTGCAACGGTCGGCCATCGAAGAAGTATCTCTGCCGGAAGGCAGGGTGCTCTGATCGAATGCGCATCAGCATTCGGGTGAACTCGAGGAGGTCGCCCTGCCAATCGGCGAGTTCCCAATCAAGCCACGAGATCTCGTTGTCCTGACAGTAGGCGTTGTTGTTGCCGCCCTGAGTGCGACCGATCTCGTCTCCGGCAGTGATCATCGGCACGCCGGTCGACAGGAGAAGTGAGGTCATCATGTTGCGGATCTGCCTGTGGCGGACTGCATTGATCGCGGAATCGTCGGTCTCACCTTCGACACCGTAATTTGCTGAGCGGTTGTTGTCGGTGCCATCGCGATTCTGCTCGACATTGGCCTCGTTGTGCTTGTGCTCATACGTGGTGAGATCGCGCATCGGGAATCCGTCATGCGCGGTGATGAAATTGATGGACGCATACGGGCGTCGACCCTCACTCGCGTAGAGATCGGCAGACCCGGTCAGCCGCCATCCGAGTTCGCCGATGCCGGTGGCGCCGCGCCAGAAATCGCGCAGGCAGTCGCGGTACTTGTCATTCCACTCGGTCCACAGCGGCGGGAACTCACCCACCTGGTAGCCACCTGGCCCAACGTCCCAGGGCTCAGCGATGAGTTTCACGTTTCGCAGTACTGGATCCTGAGAGATGGTTGTCATGAACGTGCCCATCATGTCGACATCATGAGCAGAGCGCGCCAGTGCGGAAGCCAGGTCGAATCGGAATCCATCGACGTGCATCTCAGTAACCCAGTAGCGAAGTGAGTCCATGATCATCCGGACCACGTGGGGATTCGTCGCATTGAGGGTGTTACCGCAGCCAGTGAAGTCCATGTAGAAACGCTTGTCCTCGGCAAGGCGGTAGTAGTCATCGTTGTCGATGCCACGGAAGCACAGGGTCGGGCCCATCTGGTTTCCCTCAGCCGTGTGGTTGTAGACCACATCGAGGATCACCTCGATTCCGGCTTCATGGAGCGCCTTCACCATGTTGCGGAATTCCTGAACCTGCTCGCCGCGTGTACCGGTCGAGGCGTAGTTCGCATGAGGGGCAAAGAACCCGATGGAGTTGTATCCCCAGTAATTGGTGAGCCCGAAGTGAGTCAGATGAGACTCATCGACGAAGTGGTGCACGGGCAGCAGCTCGATCGCCGTGATGCCCAACGAAGTCAGGTACTCAACGGTCGCGGGGTGGCCGACGCCTGCATACGTTCCCCGAATCTCCTCCGGGACTTCGGGGTTCAGCATCGTCAAGCCTTTGACATGGGCTTCGTAGATGACGGTGTCACGCCACGGCGTGCGCGGGGGAGTAACGCCCATCCAGTCGAAGTCGTAGTCCACCACCACGCTGCGAGGCACGAAGGGCGCACTGTCGATGGTGCTCATCATCAGGGCGTCGGTGCCGGTGTGTGAGAACAGAGCCGAATGAAAGATGAACTCGCCGTCGATGGCCTTGGCGTAGGGATCGAGCAGGAGCTTGTTTCGGTTCCAGCGAAGCCCGTTTTGGGGCTCCCACGGGCCATCGACCCTGAATCCGTAGTGGGTGCCGGCGGGCAGATTCTCGATGTACTTGTGGAAGACGCCGAACACATGCTCGGTAAGGGGGATGCGCGTCTCAACACCGGCGTCGTCGAAGGTACACAGCTCGACACCTGTTGCGCCGGCTGCCCAGAGAGCGACATTGGCGCCGCCGCTGCTGTCAGCGCTCACTCCGAGCGGATCGGGGCGACTCAATGAAAACGCATGCATGATGAAGGGAGGCTATCGCCTGGCCCTCGTGGCCCTGACGGTCAGTAGGCTCGCGGCGAGTTCACAATCGGCACGGGAAAAGGAGTCATCATGGGCGAGTTCGTCAGCCTCGAGGTTGCAGACGGCATCGGAACGATTCGACTTGCCCGCCCCCCGATGAATGCGCTGTCCCTACAGGTGCAACAAGAGATCAAGGCCTGTGCGTATGAGGCAACTGAGCGCGATGACGTCAAGGTCGTCATCCTGTACGGCGGCGAGAAGGTCTTCGCGGCCGGCGCCGACGTCAAGGAAATGGCCGTCATGGACTACCAGCAGATGGTGCTGACCTCCGGCCCTTTGCAGGATGCCTTCACCTCCGTGGCCCGCATCCCCAAGCCGACTATCGCAGCGATCACCGGCTACGCCCTGGGCGGTGGCTGCGAGCTCACCTTGTGCTGCGACATTCGCATCGCTGCCGATGACGCGACCCTCGGTCAGCCGGAGATCTTGCTGGGCATCATTCCCGGAGCCGGCGGCACTCAGCGCCTCGCTCGACTGATCGGCCCGTCGAAGACCAAGAACCTCGTATTCACCGGCCGTTTCGTCCCTGCTTCCGAGGCGCTGACCATGGGCCTGGTCGACAAGGTTGTCCCGGCCGCCGAGGTCTACGCCGAAGCCGTCAAGCTCGCGACCAAGCTGGCCAAGGGGCCGGCGCTCGCCCTGCGTGCAGCAAAGGAGGCCATCGATCGTGGCCTCGAGGTAGATCTCGTCACCGGTCTGGAGATCGAGCGGATGGCCTTCACCTCGCTCTTCGCCACCGATGACCGCAAGATCGGCATGGACTCCTTTATTGAGAACGGGCCGGGCAAGGCGACGTTCACTGGCCGCTAGGTCGAGAGTGGCAGGGATCACCCACTGACGGATTGCCGAACTGCCTGCAGGGGCTACGATTATTACTTGGACGTCCATTAATATTGGGTGTCCGATCACCCCAACCGTTCTCCGCATCGCACCGCGAGCGGAAGACATAAGGAAGGCCACCCGTGAAGATCGCAGTCTGCGTCAAGCAGGTCCCGGATACCTGGGCTGAGAAGAAGCTTCGCTCCGACGATTCGACGCTGGACCGCGAGTCCGCCGATGGAGTCATGAACGAGCTCGACGAGTACGCAGTCGAGGAGGCACTCCAGATCGCCGAGGCGAACAGTGGCGAGGTCACCATCGTCACGATGGGCCCCGACCGCGCAGCCGAGACCGTGCGCAAAGCACTGAGCATGGGTGCCGACGCTGGCATTCATCTCGTTGACGACAGCCTGCATGGCTCTGATGCGATCGCTACTTCTTACGCACTCGCGAAGGTGCTCGAGGGTCGCGGTTTCGATCTCATCATCTTCGGCTCAGAGTCGACCGATGCACGCATGAGCGTGGTGCCGGCAATGGTCGCCGAGCGCCTGGGCGTCGCGCAGCTCACCTTCGCGCAGAAGGTGACCGTCGCAGGCTCGACCGTCACTGTTGAGCGCGCCACCGATTACGGCTACGACACTGTTGAGGCATCCACTCCGGCTGTCATCAGCGTCGTCGAGAAGATCAACGAGCCGCGCTACCCCTCCTTCAAGGGCATCATGGCCGCGAAGAAGAAGCCGGTTGAGTCCCTCGGTGCAGGCGACGCCGGCATCGACGGCGGCCAGATCGGCCTGTCGGCAGCGTGGTCCGGAGTCAACGACTTTGCTGTGCGCCCGCCGAAGGCTGCCGGCACTGTCGTCACCGACGAAGCCGGCGACGGCGGCGTCAAGATCGCCGAATTCCTGTCCGCCCAGAAGTTCATCTAAGAAGAGGTCCCGATCATGGCTGAAGTTCTCGTTCTCGTTGAGCAGCTTGACGGTTCCGTCAAGAAGGTCACTTCCGAGTTGCTGACACTCGCTCGTTCACTCGGCGAGCCCTCCGCCGTCTGGGTAGGTGGCGGTCTCGATGACGCCGCTGCCGCATCCCTTGCCGAGTTCGGTGCGGCGACCATTTACGTCGCCGACAGCGCTGATCTCAGTGAATTCGCTGTCGCGCCCAAGGCCGAGGTGCTCGCGCAGCTGGTCGCCGAGAAGAGCCCGGCCGCCGTGCTCATCGCCTCCAATGCCGAGGGCAAGGAAGTTGCCGGTCGTTTGGCAGTCAAGGCGAACTCCGGTGTCATCACCGACGCTGTCGCTGTCGACTCAGGTTTCGTTGCCACGCAAAGTGTCTTCGGCGGCTCGACCGTCGTGCACTCGAAGGTCACCAAGGGTACCCCGATCATCACCGTGCGTCCGAACTCAGTTGCTCCCGAGGCCGCTGCAGGTGCAGGGACCAAGGTTGCCGTCTCGGTTGCTCTGAGTGATTCCGCCAAGAAGGCCAAGGTCACCGGTCGTACGGTCGCAGCGAAGGGCGGCCGCCCCGAGCTTGCCGAGGCCGCGATCGTGGTTTCTGGCGGACGTGGAGTCGGCGCAGCCGAGGGCTTCGGCGTCATCGAGTCTCTCGCTGACTCCCTGGGCGCAGCGGTCGGCGCATCGCGTGCCGCTACTGACGCAGGCTGGTACCCGCACCAGTACCAGGTGGGCCAGACCGGCAAGACCGTCTCACCGCAGCTCTACATCGCCAATGGAATCTCCGGTGCCATCCAGCATCGCGCGGGCATGCAGACATCCAAAACCATCGTCGTGGTGAACAAGGATGCCGAGGCGCCCATGTTCGAGCTCGCTGACTACGGCGTCGTCGGAGATCTGTTCGCGGTGGTTCCGCAGCTGACCGAAGAGATCAAGAAGCGCACCTCCTGATCTCGGGCACTACGATCGGGTGCTGTGGCTAACCGCGCATATCTCGATCACGCAGCCACGACTCCTATGCTCGACCAGGCCCGTGAGGCCTGGCTCGAGAATTCACGAATCCTGGGCAATCCCTCATCCCTGCACGCCTCTGGGCGTTCCGCGCGCCGCATAGTCGAGGAATCACGCGAATCCATCGCGGCTGATCTCGGGGTGCGTCCGAGCGCGGTCATCCTTACCTCAGGCGGCACCGAGGCCGACAACCTCGCGGTCAAGGGGCTTTTCTGGAAGCGTCGCGAAGAAATCACGGGCGCACCAGTGATCATTGCGTCGCCCATCGAGCATCATGCAGTGCTCGATCCGGTGAACTGGCTGGCCGAGCATGAAGGCGCTGAGATCTCCTGGCTGCCAGTCGACTCTGTCGGTCGCGTGAATGCCGCTGACGTCGAGTCGGCGATCGCGGTGGCTGACGGTCGTGCAGCACTTGTCACGGTGATGTGGGCCAATAACGAGATCGGCACAGTGCAGCCTGTGCACGAGATCGCCGCTGTGTGCCGTGCTGCGGGCGTACCGTTCCACACGGACGCCGTGCAGGCGCTCGGTTCGCTGCCACTCGACCTTGCTGGTATCGATGCCGTCACCATCACCGGACACAAGATCGGCGGACCCTTCGGTGTTGGCGCCTTAATTGCCGAAACAAATCTCGGGCTTGTTCCGGTGCAGCATGGCGGAGGGCAGGAGCGCGAGGTTCGCTCAGGCACTCTCGATGCACCAGGTATCGCAGCATTCGCCGTTGCTGTCCATCATGCGGTCACTCAGCAGGCGGCAAGTTCCGAACGTCTTCGCGCTCTTCGCGAGCGCATGGTCAGCGGAGTTGCGGAGGCGGTGCCCACGTCAGTGCTCAATGGCGATCCGGCTGACCGACTTCCGGGCAACGCCCACTTCAGCTTCCCAGGGTGCGAGGGAGATGCACTCTTGATGCTCCTTGACGCCGCTGGCGTCGACGTGTCGACCGGTTCGGCATGCTCCGCGGGAATCCCTGAGCCCAGTCATGTGCTGCTCGCCATGGGTGTCGATGAGCCAACTGCTCGCGGATCATTGCGCTTTAGCCTCGGACGAACCTCGAGCGAGAGCGATGTCGAGGCGTTGCTGGCGGCGCTTCCGGCCGCGGTAGAGCGCGCATCGCGTGCCGGATCGGCGGTGAGGCGATGAGGGTTGTCGCGGCAATGTCGGGCGGAGTGGATTCCTCTGTCGCGGCTGCGCGCATGATCGAGGCAGGACACGACGTCGTAGGCGTGCATCTGGCGCTCGCGCGCAAGCCTGAATCCTCGCGGCAGGGCGCGCGCGGTTGTTGCACCCTTGACGATGCGCGCGACGCACGTCGAGTGGCCGACATGCTCGGCATTCCGTTCTACGTGTGGGATTTCGCCGAACGATTCGCGGATGATGTCATCGAGGATTTTTACGCGGAGTACGAAGCCGGCCGAACCCCAAACCCGTGCTTGCGCTGCAATGAGCGCATCAAGTTCGCTGCAGTGCTTGATCGGGCAGTCGCGCTCGGCTTCGACGCTGTTGCAACGGGCCACTATGCGCGTCGGGTCGACGGCCCCAACGGGGCAGAGCTTCATCGGGCGATTGACCCCGCCAAGGACCAGTCGTATGTGCTGGGCGTTCTCGAGCAATGGCAGCTCGAACGCTCACTCTTCCCACTGGGCGATGACCTCAAGGGTGATGTCCGTGCAGAGGCCGAGAAACTGGGCCTGTTGACGGCGCAAAAGCCCGACAGTCATGACATCTGTTTCATTCCTGACGGAAATACTGCAGCCTTCCTCTCTCGTCGCCTCGGTGAACTTCCCGGTGAGATCGTTGATATCGAGAGCGGTGAGGTTCTCGGTGAGCACACCGGCACCTACGCGTTCACGATCGGACAGCGCCGCGGTCTCGGGCTGGGTAATCCCGGTGGAGGTGGCGAGCCTCGTTATGTCGTCGACGTCGACATCGATACTCGCCGAGTGATGGTTGGCTCACCGGAACGACTCGATGTCATCGGTATCGAGGCAATCAAGCCCACGTGGGCAAACCTGCCACTCACCCACGAGCCCGTGTCGGTCATGGCTCAGGTGCGCGCCCATGCGACTCCTGTACCCGCCATGGCTTCTTTCGACGGAAGTCGCATTCACGTTGAACTGCTGCAGTCCATCCGAGGACTCGCGAGCGGCCAGGCAGTCGTGCTCTACGACGGCGATCGCGTAATCGGCTCCGGCACTGTCGATCGCACGCACAAGAGGCCGTGATGCCCGAACTGCCCTGGAGTGCGTCGCGGGGCACTGGTGTTGGGTCGCTACCTGGAACCGACTCCAAGGAGAGTGCGCGGCTGATCGCAGGCGAATGCGCTGACTTCATTCACCTTTACGAGCTACCCGCCCGTGGTCCCGGAGCCGACATGATCGGTCGCACGGGCGGAATGCTGAGTGCGGTATCTCAAGAGTTCTCCATCGAGACCACGCCTCGCGGTTGGCGTTTCGTGCCTCACGCAGGCAAGGACACCAGGCGCGCGCAGTCCTTCCTGAATCAAGATCTCGATGCGCTGGAGGACGTTACTCAGGGTTACGCGGGGCCGTTGAAGCTGCAGGTGGCCGGCCCATGGACTCTCGCCGCAGTCATCGAACTGTCATCAGGGGAGCGTGCGCTCAAGGATCCGTCAGCGTGCCGAGATATCGCCTCCGCGTTGCAAGAAGCGCTGCGGGCGCACATCGATCAGGTGCGCAGGCGAGTGCCGAACGCTCGAGTCGTCGTGCAAATCGATGAACCAGCACTCACGCAGGTACTTGAGGGCAGCATCGGCACCGCGAGTGGCCTGTCGGCATACGACGCGATCGATGAGCAGGTGGCCTCGCCAATTCTCGCGGGCATCATGAACGCAATTGCCGAGGCGGGGGCGACACCGGGTATCCACTGCTGCGCTGCAGATGCGCCGATCGCGCTACTCGCCAAGACGGGTGCCGCATTCCTCAGCCTGGATTTCCTGCACGAGCTTGACCTAGATGAGCTCGGCTCCGCGTGGGAGGGTGGTCTCGGACTTCTGGCAGGTACGGTTCCCGCAATCGGACAAGGCGCGATGAGTGACACGCGCGCTAGTGCCCCCGTGCGGGAACTGGCATCTCGGCTCGGCCTCGGGGATGCTCAGTACCTGTCTCAGGTAGTCGTGACGCCAACCTGCGGCATGGCCGGTGCGAGTCCGCAGTGGGTGCGCACGGCGTATGAGACGGTGAAGGCTGCGGCTCGAGTGCTGCGTGGTGACGAGGAGGGCGATCGCGATGAGCGCTGATCACGCGCGCCTGCGATGGGAAGCTCTTGTCGCACAGATTCGTGAGGCCGGCCACGCGTATCACGATCTCGATGCACCTACGCTCTCCGACTCTGAGTACGACGCGCTCTTTCGTGAACTAGTCGAACTCGAAGATGCTCACCCTGAGCTCGCCTCCGAGGATTCACCGACTCGGGTTCGAGGCGGCGCTGTCTCCTCGATGTTCACCGAGGTCACCCACCTCGTGCCGATGTACTCCCTCGATAACGTGTTCGACAGCGAGGAACTCGCCGCCTGGCACGAGCGCACCGAGAAGTCACTCGGCTTCGTACCCGAGTACCTGTGCGAACTGAAGATCGACGGTCTTGCGGTCGATCTGGTCTATGTCAACGGCTCACTCACCACGATGGCCACACGCGGTGACGGCAAGACCGGCGAAGACGTCACCTACAACGTGCAATTCATTCCTGGGATTCCCTCGACCCTGAGCCCGCAAAAAGGTGTGACGGTTCCTGCCTTGGTTGAAGTGCGAGGCGAAATCTTCTTCCCGGTCGAGGCCTTTGCTCGCATTAACGACGAGCAGTACGACGCCGGGCTCCCGCCGTTCTCGAATCCGCGCAATGCGGCAGCCGGCACCCTGCGGCAGCGCATAGACAAGCGCGAAGAGGAACTCGCCGAGGTGCGCACGCAGTCGGCAGCGCGCACTCAATCCAAACTCGAACGCCTCGAGGCCGACTATGCCCGGTCCGTGCGCCGACTCAATGGCCTGCAGCTCACGGTGCATGGCCTCGGCGCAACCGACGGTGCAACCATCGAGAGACAAAGTGATGCCTATGCATTGCTGAAGTCGCTGGGACTACCGACAAGTGAGTACGCCAAGGTCGAAAGTTCGTCGACAGGCGTAGCCGACTTCATTGCTCACTTCCACGAGCATCGCCATGATGTGATTCACGAAATCGACGGAATTGTGATCAAGGTCGACCGACTCGATCTCCAGCAACAACTCGGTGAAACCTCGCGTGCACCCCGTTGGGCTATTGCCTACAAGTACCCGCCGGAGGTCGTGCGCACCAGGCTGCTCGATATCCAGGTCAACGTCGGACGCACCGGACGAGTCACCCCCTTCGCCGTGATGGAGCCGGTGCGCGTGGCGGGGTCGACTGTGGCCATGGCGACCCTGCACAACGCCTACGAAGTAGAGCGCAAGGGCGTTCTGATCGGTGACTTCGTTTTCCTGCGCAAGGCAGGTGACGTCATTCCGGAGGTGCTCGGCCCCGTTCTTGAGGCACGCACTGGCGCGGAGCGGCCTTTCGTCATGCCCACCCACTGCCCTGACTGCAGTGCCGAGCTGCGTCCCGAGACCGAGGGTGACAAGGATCTTCGCTGCCCGAATACCCGAAGTTGCCCCGGGCAGCTGATGGAACGTCTAGCCAATATCGGAAGTCGCAAGGCTCTCGATATCGAAGGTCTGGGCGAGAAGTCGGCGATCGCATTGTTGGAGAGCGGAATTCTCTCCGATGAGGGAGACCTCTTCGCCCTCACTGAGGCTGATCTGCTGCGAAGTGCCTACTTCACCAAGGGAGACAGTGAGCTCAGCGAAAACGCCAAGGTGATCCTGGCCCAACTCGAGGTCGCTAAGTCCAAGCCGCTGTGGCGAGTTCTCGTCTCCTTGTCGATGCGGCATGTCGGTCCACCCACCGCGCAGGCGATTACATCGGTGTTCACGAGTCTTGATGACCTGGCAGCTGCCTCCAAGGAGGAACTTGCGGTGGTCGACGGCATCGGCGAGAAGACGGCCATCGCGATCGGGGAATGGTTTGCCGAGCCGTGGCATCTGGAGATCATCGAGAAGTGGCGTGCTGCTGGGGTGCGCATGGCTGACGAGGTCATCGAGAGAGGTCCCCAGCCGCTTGCCGGAATCACGATGGTGATCACCGGGTCGCTTGAGGGCTTTACGCGCGATAGTGCCGAAGCGGCCGCGTCCGAACTCGGTGCCAAGGTCACCGGGTCGGTGTCCAAGAAGACCGATCTCGTTGTGGCGGGCGAGAACGCGGGTTCGAAGCGCGACAAGGCCGAGAGTCTGGGTATTCCCATTCTTGGCCTTGAGGGTTTCTTGATCCTGCTCTCTGACGGCCTCGAGAAAGCCCTCACAACCGCTGAATAGGATTGGGGCATGTCCTCGATCACTCGGCCTGAGGTCGCGCACTTGGCGCGGCTGGCCCGCCTCGACCTAGCTCCCGAAGAGCTCGACCACTATGCCGAGCAGCTCGACGTGATCTTGCAGTCAGTCGCCCGCATCTCCGAGGTTGCCGCCGACGACATCCCGCCGATGTCGCACCCGATCCCCATGGTCAATGTCTTCCGCGACGATGTTGTCACCCCTGGAATCACTCGTGACGAGGCTCTCGCTGCTGCACCTGCCCAAGAGGATGACCGCTTCCGCGTGCCGCGCATCCTGGACGAGGAGTAGTCGTGAACGACCTCACTCGCCAGTCCGCCGCTGTTCTTGCTGATGCCATCGCCTCGAAGGAGGTCACTGCCGTCGAGGTAACCCAAGCGCACCTCGATCGCATCGCCGCTGTCGATGGCAAGGTGCACGCCTTCTTGCATGTCACCGCGGACTCAGCCCTCGCGCAGGCGAAGGCCGTTGACGCCAAGGTCGCCGCAGGTACGCCGCTCGGGGCACTCGCCGGCGTTCCTTTGGGCCTGAAGGACGTTCTCGCGATGAAGGGGGAGCCCACGACCGCGGGCTCGAAGATCCTCGAGGGCTGGCGTCCGCCATACGACTCAACAGTCGTCGCGCGCCTTCGCGCCGCCGACATCGTGATTCTCGGCAAGACCAACATGGATGAATTCGCCATGGGCTCCTCTACCGAGCACTCTGCATACGGCCCGACACATAACCCCTGGGATCTCGATCGCATCCCCGGTGGATCAGGTGGCGGTTCTGCTGCAGCCCTCGCGGCCTTCGAGGCACCGCTCGCAATCGGCACCGATACCGGCGGCTCCATCCGCCAGCCCGCATCTGTCACTGGCACTGTTGGCGTGAAGCCGACCTACGGTGGAGTCTCTCGATACGGGCAGATCGCCCTCGCCTCGTCACTTGACCAGCCTGGCCCGTGCGCCCGCAGCGTGCTCGACACTGCGCTTCTGCATGCCGCGATCGCCGGTCATGACCCGCGCGACTCCACATCGATCAATGCGACTGTGCCCGATGTCGTCGCAGCCGCGAAGAAGGCTGACGTACGCGGCATGCGCATCGGAGTCGTGACCGAACTCTCGGGCGACGGCTACCAGGCTGGTGTCTCGCAGCGCTACGCCGAGGCACTCGACATCCTGCGCGAACTCGGTGCCGAGATTGTTGAAGTCTCGTGTCCGCACTTCGAGTATGCACTCGGCGCTTACTACCTCATCCTTCCGTCCGAGGCCTCGAGCAACCTTGCTCGCTTCGATGGCATGCGTTACGGGCTTCGTGCTGGCGACGACGGCAAGAATTCCGTCGAGCAGGTCATGGCCATCACGCGTGAGGCTGGCTTCGGCCCGGAGGTCAAGCGCCGCATCATGCTCGGCACGTATGCGCTGTCGAGCGGTTACTACGATGCCTATTACGGGCAAGCTCAAAAGGTGCGCACGCTCATCACTCGTGACTTCAATGCCGCATTCGAGAAAGTCGACGTACTCGTGTCGCCAACTGCGCCGACGACTGCGTTCAAGCTCGGCGAGAAGCTCGATGATCCCCTCGCGATGTACCTCAACGATGTTGCGACCATCCCGGTGAACCTCGCGGGCATCGGCGCGATGAGCCTGCCGATCGGTCTTGCTCCCGAAGATGGCCTGCCTGTAGGCATGCAGATCATGGCCCCTGCCATGGCTGATGACCGTCTCTACCTCGCCGGCGGTGCGCTCGAGGCAGCGCTCACCGACAAGTGGGGTCACCTGCTGATCGAGGAGGCACCCGCACTATGAGCACCCAGAACATGACCAACGGCGAGGTCGATGTCTACCTCGACTATGACGAGGCCATCGGTGGCTATGACCCGGTGATCGGACTCGAGACCCACGTCGAGCTCGGTACCAACTCCAAGATGTGGTGCGGCTGCTCCACGAACTTTGGCGCAGATTCCAACACGCAGGTGTGCCCGGTGTGTCTCGGCCTGCCCGGCTCAATGCCCGTCGTCAATCGCGCAGCGGTCGAGTCGACCATTCGCATCGGTCTCGCACTTAACTGCACGATCGCCGAGTGGTGCCGTTTTGCTCGCAAGAACTACTTCTATCCGGATATGCCCAAGGACTACCAGATCAGTCAGTACGACGAGCCGTTGTGCTTCGACGGCTATCTCGATGTCACAGTCGAGACGCCTGACGGACCGCAGGTCGTCCGCGTCGAGATCGAGCGCGTGCACATGGAGGAAGACACCGGCAAGCTCACTCACGCGGGTGGAGCCACCGGTCGCATTCACGGCGCCGACTACTCACTCGTCGACTACAACCGCGCGGGCATTCCCCTGATCGAGATCGTGACCAAGCCGGTAACGGGCACTGGCCGTCTTGCACCTGAAGTAGCGCGTGCTTACGTCACCGAATTGCGGAACGTGATCATCGCCCTCGTGGTATCCGACGCACGCATGGAAGAAGGATCCATGCGCTGCGACGTCAACCTCTCGATTGCAAAGCCCGGCGCTGAGTGGGGTACGCGCTCGGAGACGAAGAACGTGAACTCCTTGAGATCAGTCGAACGCGCGGTGCGCAGTGAGATTGAACGACAGGCCTCTGTGCTCAATAACGGCGGCCGCATCATCCAGGAGACCCGACACTTCCACGAAGATACGGGCCGATCGACCAGTGGTCGCTCAAAGGAACAGGCCGAGGACTACCGCTATTTCCCCGAGCCTGATCTCGTGCCGGTCGCGCCGAGTCGTGAATGGGTCGAGGAACTTCGCGCCACCATGCCGGAGATGCCTGCGGTCAAGCGCGCTCGTCTCCAGGCCGAGTGGAACATCAATGAATTTGAACTTCAATCCCTGGCCAATGCGGGCGCAATCGAGCTTGTCGAAGCCACTATTGCTGCAGGTGTCGATGCGGCAGCGGCCCGTAAGTGGTGGACAGGTGAACTGCTGCGCGTCGCTAACGAGACCGGTGTTGAGCTCGACTCGCTGACCGTGACACCTGACGACATCAAGCAGGTTGAGGCACTAATCGCCTCAGGCAGCCTCAACGACAAGCTTGCCCGCCAGGTATTCGACGGTCTCATCAACGGCGAGGGCACGGTCGATGAGGTCGTGGCCAAGCGCGGTCTGGCTGTCGTCAGCGACGATGGTGCATTGCTCGCCGCAATCGATGAAGCCCTTGCTGCATCTCCTGATGTCGCCGAGAAGATCAAGAGCGGCAAGATCCAGGCCGCCGGTGCCATCGTCGGTGCGGTCATGAAGACCACTAAGGGTCAGGCTGACGCTGCCAAGGTGCGCACCTTGCTTCTGGAGCGCCTGGGCGTCACTGAGTAGTGAGGCGGTGCAGGCATGCAGAAGATCGCCCTGATTCCTGAAATCGTCGGCACTCCCGGCCCGGGTGTCATGATCTACGGCGAGGATGAGCGCCTAAGTGACGAGCAGCTCGAGTCATGCGGATTCTTCGTCCCGCACTACATGGGGGCAGAACCAAATACGCATCTCATGGCACGGATGCCGAACCTCGAGGTATGCCAATTGCTTACCGCTGGATTCGAGCACGCGAGGCAGTTCTTGCCTTCGGGCGTCACGCTCTGCAATGCGAAGGGCGTCCACGATGCGAGTACCTCGGAACTCGCTGTCGGACTGATTCTTGCGAGCCAGCGTGGGATCGATGACGCTGCGCGTGCCATGGCGTCCGGCACCTGGGATCACCACCCGCATGAGTCGCTGGCCGATCGCCGCGTGCTGGTCATCGGTGCCGGGGGAGTCGGCCGCGCCATTCATGATCGGCTCCTGCCCTTCGAAGTCACCATTCGGATGATGGCGCGCGCCTCTCGCGATGGCATTGCCACCCCCGATCAACTTCCTGTGCTGCTACCGCAATGCGACATCGTCGTGATCGCGGTGCCCCTCGATGACACGACCCGTCACCTGGTCAACGCGGAGTTCCTCTCGCAAATGCGCGATGGCGCACTCCTGGTCAACGTCTCGCGCGGTGCCGTGGTCGACACTCAGGCGATGCTTGCCGAGGCCGGTCGACTGCGCTTCGCTTTGGATGTCACCGATCCTGAACCACTTCCGGCGGATCATCCGCTGTGGTCCTCGCCCCATGTGCTCATCACCCCGCACCTGGGCGGAAATACAAGTGCCTTCGTTCCGCGGGCTCGTCGGCTGGTGCTCGAGCAATTCGGTCGCTGGGCTGGCGGCCAGCCGCTGGACGCGGTCGTGCCGCTCGTGCTCTGATGCCAGCATGACCCCGCAGGCGCGCCGCATCCTTCTTGGTGTGGCCTTGTCGGCCATTGGCGGCGGCCTGACCTTCCCGCTTCTGATCATTTACCTCAGCCAGGTACGCCACTTGGGCACTGGGGTTGCCGGCATCGTTGTTGCCTATACAGCGATTGCGTCCCTCGTGGTGTTTCCTGCGGTCGGCTGGGCGGCCGATCGCTTCGGACCGAAACCGGTGCTGCTGGTCGGCTTGCTGGTTGAGGCAATCGGTGTCGCGCTTTACGGAGTTGTCGATTCAGTTCCGCGTGCCTTCGCGGTGACGACCCTCGTGTCATTGGGTGGAGCGATGACCTGGCCGTCGCAATCGGCACTGCTCGGCCGCGTGTCTGATCCCGAGCAGCGCGAGCGTGTATTCGGAATCCAATTCATGCTTCTTAACCTCGGCCTTGGAGTCGGGGGCCTGATTGCTGCCGTGTCGGTTTCCATTACCGACATCCATACCTTCCAGGTGCTGTATCTCGTCGATGCGGCCACATTCCTTCTGTACTTCCTGGTCCTTCTCGTGTTCCTGCGTGGCGTTGGAGTAGGCCCGGTTCCGCGCGATGAGTCAGAACCAGCCGGTGTCGGCGGATATCGCGAGGTTCTCGGTGATCGGCTCCTTCGTCGAGTGCTGATCATGGCCATCGTTTTGCTGATGAGTGGTTACGGAGCTCTCGAGGTCGGTCTGCCGATCTTCGTCACCGTGATCAATGGCTTCGATGTGAAGTGGATCGGAGTCGAGTTCGCGATAAATACCTTCACGATCGTCATTGCCCAGCTGTTCGTGCTGAAGGCGATCAAGGGACGGTCGCGTAGTTACGTCATGGCCGGTGTTGCTGCTCTGTGGGGACTCTCCTGGCTGATGACCGGCTCGAGCCTGATGACGTCGTCAGTGATCGCACTTGTTCTTTTGCTAGCCGCCTCCAGTGTCTTTGCACTCGGTGAGACCCTGTGGGCGCCGGTTGCTCCCGCGCTCGTCAACGATCTTGCTCCTGCGCATCTGCGGGGTCGTTACAACTCGACGATGGGTCTGGTGTGGTCGATCTCCAGCATCATCGGCCCAGGGCTAGCGGGACTCATGCTCGGGGCAGGACTGAACTGGGAATGGATTGCGGTGCTCGTGGTCGGCTGCATGCTGGCCGGCGCCATGGCGTTCGGCTTGCGAAGGAGACTCACGCCGGCCCTCGACGGCCGGGTGCTGGCTGATTAGGTCAGGAGCGCGCGTGCCGCAGTAAGTCCTTCGGACAGGTAGGCGTCGATCGACAGGTGGCCTTCACCCTCGACCAATGTCGCGGTACTTGTGGGCAGATGCGCAGCAAGCCACTGTCCGTGTGCGAACGGCACCATGAGGTCGTCGGAGCCCTGGTAGACGAAGGTCGGCACGGTGATCGACTCTGGAGCAAAACCCCAGTCGGCAAGGAATGCGCGATCATCGTCGTACCAACCGGCGATGCCTGAGGAGACCGCCCAGCGGAAGGTCGCGGCAAAAGCTTCCGCGCGCCCAGCCGAGAGAACGGCGCGGTCTGCTTCCGGAAGCAGTGAGTCGAGTTCGGCGATGATCTCGGCTCCGGTGGCCTTCGAGAGTCCCTCAGCGGCAGGAGTCAGGAAGTCGATGAGTTGCTTCTCGCCCTCGAGTGCTGCGCCGAACTCGATGATGTTGTCCTGGCCCATGCCGGCCATGAAGTCCAGGCCTTCGGCATTCCAGGGAGCGACACCTGCGATGCATAGCGTCGCGACACAGCGATCGGGCAGAAGTGCTGCCGTCGCGAGAGTGTGCGGCCCGCCACCTGACCAGCCGATGCTCACGAATCGCTCGTGACCGAAGAGGTCAGCGATCTCGGCCACGAGCGGGGCAACGTCGGCCACGGTGCGTCCGAGCTGCCTCGTCGTGAGGCCGTAGCCGGGGCGCACGATCTCCAGCATCCGGAATCCGTGCTCGCGGGCTGTCTCGATGAAGTCCGGATCCATGGGTCCGGCAGCCGGGGTTCCATGGTGGTAGACGAGCAGGGCACTGTCCTCAGGTGCGCGGTCGTCGAGAAAGATTTGCTGGGTGCGCCCGTCGGACAAGGTGATCGTCGTGGGTTCGTTGATGGACATGGCGGCAGGCTAGGGGAGAAGTGCCCCGTCCGCAGCGGGATCAGCCCCCTCGGCGAAGGCATGGGCGCGGCTTACACTGGTCGTAGTCATCTACCCGTGAGGTTTCCCCATGCCGATGTATCGCTCTCGCACCTCGACCCATGGCCGCAACATGGCCGGCGCCCGCGCCCTGTGGCGTGCCACGGGAATGAAGGACGGTGACTTCGGTAAGCCGATTATCGCCGTGGTCAACTCCTTCACGCAGTTCGTGCCGGGTCACGTGCACCTGAAGGATCTTGGCCAGCTCGTCGCCCGAGAGATCGAGGAAGCAGGCGGCGTCGCCAAGGAGTTCAACACGATAGCCGTCGACGACGGCATCGCGATGGGCCACGGCGGCATGCTCTACTCGCTTCCGAGTCGCGATCTCATCGCCGACTCCGTCGAGTACATGGTGAATGCGCACACAGCCGACGCCATGGTGTGCATCTCGAACTGCGACAAGATCACGCCCGGCATGTTGATGGCCGCCATGCGCCTTAACATCCCGACTGTCTTTGTTTCCGGTGGTCCGATGGAGGCCGGCAAGGTGCAGTGGCACGGCTCCGAGCGCGCTGTCGATCTCGTCGACGCGATGGTGGAGGCCGCCGACTCGAAGAACTCCGATGCGGATGTCGAGGCGATGGAGCGCTCTGCCTGCCCGACCTGCGGTTCGTGCTCGGGCATGTTCACCGCGAACTCGATGAACTGCCTCACGGAGGCGCTCGGTCTCTCTCTGCCGGGCAATGGCTCGGTGCTCGCCACTCACGCCGATCGACGCGAGCTCTTCCTGAACGCGGGTCGACTGATTGTCGAGATCGCAAAGCGCTACTACGAGAACGACGATGACTCTGTACTGCCGCGCTCAATCGCATCCTTCGATGCCTTCGAGAATGCCGTCGCACTCGATATCGCCATGGGCGGTTCGACGAACACGGTGTTGCACCTTCTCGCTGCGGCGCAGGAGGCCAAGGTCGAGTTCACCATGGCAGATATCGATCGGCTGTCGCACCAGATTCCGCATCTGTGCAAGGTCGCACCGTCGCTGCAGACCGTGCACATGGAAGACGTCCATCGTGCCGGCGGCGTCATGCGAATCCTCGGCGAGCTCGACCGTGCGGGCAAGCTGCACACGAACCTGCCCACGGTTCATTCGCCCTCGATGGCGGATGCGCTCAAGCACTGGGACATCGCACAGACCTCTGACCCGGCTGTTATCGACTTCTACCGCGCGGCTCCCGGCGGGGTGCCCACTCAGGTCGCATTTTCGCAGGACCGTCGTTACGCGACCGTCGACACCGATGCGAGCGAGGGTGTCATCCGCGATCTCGAGCACGCGTTCTCGCAGGACGGCGGCCTTGCCGTGCTGTACGGCAATCTCGCCGAAGACGGCTGCATTGTGAAGACCGCGGGCGTTGATGCCGAGCTGCTGACCTTCAGCGGCCCGGCTCGCGTCTTCCAGTCGCAGGACGAAGCAGTCGAGGGAATCCTCAACGACCGAGTGAAGGAAGGCGACTGCGTCGTCATCCGTTATGAAGGTCCGCGCGGCGGCCCCGGCATGCAGGAGATGCTTTACCCGACCTCGTACATCAAGGCCAAGGGCTTGGGCAAGGCATGCGCACTCGTCACCGACGGGCGCTTTTCAGGTGGCACCTCGGGCTTGTCGATCGGCCATGTCTCCCCGGAGGCGGCCTCGGGCGGCACCATCGCTCTCGTCGAGGAGGGTGACACCATCGTCATTGATATTCCGGCTCGCTCCATTCGGGTCGATATTCCTGACGCCGAGCTTGCTCGCCGCCGAGCGGCCATGGAGGCTCTCGACAAGCAGGCCTACACCCCGATCGGTCGTGACCGCCAGGTCTCGGATGCGCTGAAGGCCTACGCCGCCATGGTCACCTCGGCCGATACCGGTGCCGTGCGCGACGTCTCCCGCCTGGGCTAACGACCTGTTTCACCCGAATTGACCCCCGTCCCTGCTGACGGGGGTCGATTTCGTGGCCTGGCTCACGTGATTAGGGGGTGACAGGAGTGAGCGGGCTGGGTAAGGTTCTTCTCGTGGCACAGCATGTAGTAGTTACCGAGCGCGTGGGCTGATACGCATACACCCCACGCGCGCCCTCCGTTACCCAGCCGGGTCGGGGGGTTTTTCATTGAATAGGCACGGCAGAAGAAGGAACTGATGAGCGAGCAGATCACCGGGGCACAGAGCCTGGTGCACTCCCTGGAGTCGGCAGGGGTGACCGACATCTTCGGCATCCCGGGCGGGGCGATCCTGCCCCTCTACGACCCCCTCATGGACTCGAGCCAAATCCGGCACATCCTCGTACGTCACGAGCAAGGTGCCGGGCATGCGGCCGAGGGCTACGCGTACACCAGCGGCAAGGTCGGCGTCTGCATGGCGACCTCAGGCCCCGGCGCCACGAACCTCGTGACCCCGATCGCTGACGCCAACATGGACTCGGTGCCGATGGTGGCCATCACCGGCCAGGTCTCCTCCTCCTTCATCGGTACCGATGCCTTCCAGGAGGCCGACATCCGCGGCATCACGATGCCGATCACCAAGCACAGCTTCCTGGTCACCAAGGCAGACGACATCCCGCGCGCGATCGCGGAAGCCTTCTACCTGGCGTCCTCCGGTCGCCCCGGCCCCGTGCTCGTCGACGTGGCCAAGGACGCCCTGCAGGCAATGACCACCTTCGAGTGGCCCTCCAGCATTGATCTCCCGGGCTACCACCCGGTCACTCGCCCGCACGCCAAGCAGGTGCGCGAGGCCGCCCGCATGATCGTCGATGCCAAGGCGCCGGTGCTCTACATCGGCGGCGGCGTGATTCGCGCCGGCGCATCCGAGTCACTGCGAAAGCTCGCCGAGATTGCCGGCCTGCCGGTGGTCACCACGCTGATGGCCCGTGGCGCATTCCCCGACACTCATCCTCAGCACATGGGCATGCCGGGCATGCACGGTTCGGTCTCTGCGGTCGGCGCACTCCAGCAGTCGGATCTGCTCATTACCTTGGGCGCGCGCTTCGACGATCGAGTCACCGGCAAGCTGTCGACCTTCGCGCCTAACGCCGCTGTCATTCATGCCGACATTGATCCTGCCGAGATCGGCAAGAACCGCCACGCCGATGTGCCGATCGTGGGCGATCTTTCAGAGATCATTCCCGAGCTCATCGTGGCTCTTGAGGCAGAGTTCGAAGCAGGTCGACGCGGTGACTACGGAGCCTGGTGGCAGCAACTCACCCGGATGAAGGAGACCTACCCGCTGGGTTACGAGACACCCGACGACGGTTCACTCGCACCGCAGTACGTCATCAAGCGCCTCGGCGAGATCTCCGGCACCGACTCGATCTTCGCCGCGGGCGTGGGTCAACACCAGATGTGGGCAGCGCAGTTCATCAACTACGAGAAGCCCAACACCTGGATCAACTCCGGTGGCCTCGGAACCATGGGCTTCGCAGTTCCTGCCGCGATGGGCGCAAAGGTCGGTGCTCCCGACAAGACCGTCTGGGCCGTCGATGGTGATGGTTGCTTCCAGATGACCAATCAGGAGCTCGTCACCTGCACCATCAACGAGATCCCGATCAAGGTCGCACTCATGAACAACTCCAGCCTCGGCATGGTTCGCCAGTGGCAGACCCTGTTCTACAACTCCCGTTACTCGAATACCGATCTGCACTCGTACCGCATCCCCGACTTCGTGAAGCTGGCCGATGCCTACGGTTGCCACGGCCTGCGCTGCGAGTCACCCGATGAGGTCGACGCGACAATCGAAAAGGCTTTGAGCCTGAACGATGCACCGGTGGTCATCGACTTCATCGTCCACCGCGATGCCATGGTGTGGCCGATGGTCGCAGCCGGTGCAAGTAACGATGACATTCAGATTGCGCGCGACTTGGCGCCCGAGTGGGGAAGTGACGACTGATGTCCAGGCACACACTGTCCGTACTAGTCGAGAACAAGCCCGGCGTGCTCGCACGCGTGGCCTCGTTGTTCTCCCGCCGCGGATTCAACATCGAGTCGCTCGCGGTCGGCCCGACCGAGATCTCGGATATCTCGCGCATGACCATCGTGGTCAATGTTGAGGATTCCCCGCTCGAGCAGGTGACCAAGCAGCTCAACAAGTTGATCAACGTGCTCAAGATCGTTGAACTCGATGCGGAGTCATCGGTCCAGCGCGAGATCATGCTCGTCAAGGTGCGCTCCGACAATGAGTCGCGCTCGAGCATCCTGGAGACCGTCCAGATGTTCCGGGCCAAAGTGGTCGACGTTGCACCCGACGCCTTGACGATTGAGGCCACCGGAAACAACGACAAGCTCACCGCCCTGCTGAAGGTTCTTGAGCCCTTCGGGGTCAAGGAGCTCGTGCAGTCAGGCATGGTCGCTGTCGGCCGTGGCGCCCGGTCCATCACCGACCGGGCCGCTCGTCCGGCCGACAAGGGAGCCTGAGCGCCCGGTTCCCTGCCGAATTACCCGCCTGAGGAGCGGGCCGATACCCTCAACCATTAGTTAATACGAACCGAAATTCAAAGGAGTGCCCCCGTGGCCGAGTTGTTCTACGACGGCGATGCCGATCTGTCCATCATCCAAAGCCGCGTCGTTGCCATCATCGGCTTCGGTAGCCAGGGTCATGCCCATGCCATGAGCCTTCGCGACTCCGGCGTCGACGTCCGCGTCGGCCTTCGCCCGGGCTCGGCCAGCGCCAAGAAGGCAGAGGAGGCCGGCCTTCGCGTCGTCGATCCCGCCACCGCCGCCGCTGAGGCTGACGTCATCATGATTCTCGCGCCTGACCATGTGCAGGCGTCCTTGTACAAGGAGTCGATCGAGCCCAACCTTCAGGCAGGCGACGCACTCTTCTTCGCACACGGCTTCAACATCCGCTTCGGCTACATCACCCCGCCGGCCGATGTCGACGTGTGCATGGTTGCCCCGAAGGGCCCCGGTCACCTCGTTCGCCGTGAGTACGCCGCAGGCCGTGGCGTCCCCGCCATCGTTGCCGTGGAGCAGGACGCCACCGGCAATGCCTGGCCCCTGGCCCTCTCATACGCCAAGGCCATTGGCTCCCTGCGTGCTGGCGGCATCAAGACCACGTTCACCGAGGAGTGCGAGACCGACCTCTTCGGCGAGCAGGCTGTTCTCTGCGGTGGCGCATCGCAACTGGTCATGTACGGCTTCGAGACTCTGGTCGAGGCCGGTTACCAGCCCGAGGTTGCCTACTTCGAGTGCCTGCACGAGCTCAAGCTCATCGTTGACCTGATGTACGAGGGCGGCATCGCCAAGCAGCGCTGGAGCGTCTCCGACACCGCTGAGTACGGCGACTACGTCTCCGGCCCGCGAGTCATTGACCCGAGTGTCAAGGAGAACATGAAGGCCGTTCTCGCTGACATCCAAAACGGCAGCTTCGCCGAGCGCTTCGTCAATGACCAGCTCTCCGGTGCCAATGAGTTCAAGGAGCTTCGCGCCAAGGGGGAGAAGCACCAGATCGAGGGCGTCGGACGCGAGCTTCGCAAGCTGATGAGCTGGGTCGAGAACAAGAACGACGATTACGTCGAGGGCACCGCAGCCCGCTAGTACCCCGTGAATGGCCCGCCGGAATCCGGCGGGCCATTCGCATGCTCGGGGTGCCGTCCTTGTGGGGGAGGTGACCTCGTTCACAGCCCCACCTGCGCGGTGAGCGCTCCTCACGGTCCCCGATAGGATTCTTGGGTGACCAAGCCCCGTGTACTCATCGCCGAAGAGCTCTCTCCCGCCACCGTCGAGGCCCTCGGCCCTGACTTCGAGATCGTGAAGTGCGATGGCGCCAACCGCGCCGAGCTGCTTCCCGCGATCGCCGATGTCGACGCCATCCTCGTGCGCTCGGCGACCCAGGTTGATGCTGAGGCCATTGCCGCAGCAAAGAACCTGAAGGTGATCGCCCGCGCGGGTGTCGGACTCGACAATGTCGACGTCAAGGCGGCCACTCAGGCCGGTGTGATGGTTGTCAATGCGCCGACCTCAAACATCGTCTCGGCAGCCGAGCTCGCCGTTGCCCTCCTGCTCGCCTCGGCGCGCAATGTGGTGCCCGCAGCCGCAGCACTCGCCAATGGTGAGTGGAAGCGCTCGAAGTACACCGGCGTGGAGGTAGCTGACAAGGTCGTGGGTGTGGTCGGCCTCGGTCGAATCGGCGTGCTCGTCGCTCAGCGCCTCTCCGCATTCGGCGTGAAGCTCATCGCCTATGACCCCTACGTGCAGCCGGCGCGTGCTGCTCAGCTGGGCGTACGCATGGTCAGTCTCGATGACCTGCTCGCCGAAGCCGACTTCATTACCGTTCATCTTCCCAAGACCCCCGAGACCGTGGGCCTGATCGGCGACGAGGCGCTGCACAAGGTCAAGCCGACTGTGCACATCATCAATGCCGCTCGCGGTGGCATCGTCGATGAAGCCGCTCTGTACCAGGCACTCGTCGACGGTCGCGTTGCCGGCGCCGGCCTAGACGTGTTCAACAAGGAGCCCTGCACCGACTCTCCGCTGTTCACTCTTGAGCAGGTTGTCGCAACCCCGCACCTGGGTGCCTCGACCGATGAGGCGCAGGAGAAGGCCGGCATTGCCGTGGCTCGTTCGGTACGTCTCGCCCTCGCAGGTGAACTCGTTCCCGATGCGGTCAACGTTCAAGGTGGGCAGCTCGCTCAGATCATCAAGCCGCTCCTGCCGCTGACCGAGCAACTGGGTTCCATCGCCTGCGGCCTTGCCACCGACGCGGTTGTGCGTGTCGATGTGCAGGTGCTGGGTGAGGCCGCGGTAGAAGATGTTCGCGTTCTTGAGCTCTCGGCGCTCAAGGGTGTCTTCCAGGTGCTCGTCAATGACCCGGTCTCGTTCGTCAATGCTCCCGTGCTCGCGCAGCAGCGCGGTGTTGAGGTCGCGCTGACCTCTGACACCGTCAGCCCCGATCATCGCTCCTTGGTGCGCGTCACGCTGACCCTCACCAACGGAAAGTCGGTCAGTGTTGCCGGCACGGTCGCAGGTCCGCGACATATCGCCAAGCTGGTCGAGGTCGATGGGCACGATGTTGACGTGCAGGTCAGCGATCACCTGATCTTCCTGAACTACAGCGATCGTCCCGGCGTGGTCGGCACCATTGGCCAGAAGCTCGGCGAGGCAGGTATCAACATCGGCGGCATGCAGGTCAGCCCCGATAACGCCGGCTCAGCTCTCGTCGTCTTGACCGTTGACTCCGCGGTCGACAAGGCCACCCTCGAGGGCATCTCGACCGCCATTGGCGCGAACTGGGCAGAGTCGGTCGATCTCGTCGGCTAACACAATCTCCTGCAAGAGCCCCGGTCATTGACCGGGGTTCTTGCGTTTCCGGGGGTGTTCGCTCGCAGGGGAGTGGTGCGCATTGGGGTGTGGTGGCGGGTTAGAGTCGAAAGGTGAATGCACTGCTCGGTCGCTATCTGCGACCCCATCGACTAGTGCTTCTCCTCATCGCCTTCCTTCTGCTGATCCAGGTGGTCACGAACCTCTATCTCCCGAACCTGAACGCCGACATCATCAACCAGGGCGTGATCACCGGAGACATCGGCTACATCGTGCGGGCAGGCGGCATCATGCTGCTCCTCTCCGTGATCCTCGGCATCTCGTCCATCATTGCGGTCTACTTCAGTGCGAGAACAGCGATGCGACTAGGGCGAGATATTCGCGGAGATGTGTTCAGGAGGGTTGAGTCTCTTTCGCTCAGCCAGGTGAATGCACTAGGTGTTCCGTCCCTGATCACCCGCAATACGAACGATGTGCAGCAAATTCAGATGCTGGTGATGACCGGACTGACCATGATGGTGCTTGCCCCCATCACGGCTGTCGGTGCGGTGATCATGGCCGTGCGCGAGAACGCCCAACTCTCGCTCCTGCTTATCGTGATCATCCCGCTCATGCTCGGTGTTATCTCCATCATGATCTTCAAGGCGATCCCGCTCTTCAAAGTGATGCAGGTCAAGATCGATCGAGTGAATCAGGTGTTGCGCGAGAACTTGACAGGTATTCGCGTGGTGCGCGCTTTCAATCGAACTCCGATTGAGGAGCTCCGATTTGCCGAGGCGAACGACGATCTCACTGACACAACCCTCAAGGTGACTCGCATCTTTGCCATGGTGCTGCCGATGCTGCTGCTCGTGATGAACCTGTCCTCGGTCGCGGTGCTGTGGTTCGGGGGTCACTTGGTGGCTGATGGTTCGATGCCAATCGGAAACCTAACCGCATTCCTCGCCTACATCATGCAGATTCTCTTCTCGGTGATGATGGCAGTGATGACCTTGATGATGGTGCCGCGGGCAGCTGCCTCCGCTGACCGCATCAATGAGGTGCTGAATACAGTTCCCGACATCATCGATCCGGCACATCAGCAACGCCCCGATGGCGAGCGTCTCGGTCATGTTGAGTTCATTAACGTGGGATTCAGGTATCCCGGAGCCGAGGAATCGATTCTTCGAGGCATCGACATCGAGATCCCGTCAGGAAGTACGACCGCGATCATCGGAGGCACAGGCTCGGGCAAGACCACTTTGGTCAACCTGCTCCCACGCCTGCTCGATGTCACCGAGGGATCGGTGCGCATCGGCGGCATCGACGTCCGGGAGACCCCCCAGGAGGAACTCTGGGCGGCTTTCGGACTGGTGCCGCAGAAGGCCTTCCTCTTCACCGGCACCATCGCCAGCAATATGCGCTTCGGGCTCCCGGAAGCAACTGAAACCGATATCTGGGGGGCATTGGAGATCGCTCAGGCTGCTGATTTCGTCCGCGCTCTACCAGACGGACTCGACTCAGTGGTTGAACAAGGTGGTGCGAATTTCTCTGGTGGGCAGCGTCAGCGCCTGGCGATTGCGCGAGCCCTCGTGCGACGCCCCGCCATCTACGTCTTCGATGACAGTTTCTCCGCCCTTGACTACGCCACCGATGCGCGTCTGCGTCGAGCGCTTCGCGACTCCGTCGAAGGCGCCACTGTCATCATCGTCGCCCAACGCGTCGCCTCAATCACGACTGCCGACCAGATCCTGGTGATGGATGAAGGAGTGATTGTCGGTCGGGGTACGCATGACGAACTCCTGCTCAGTTGCGAGACCTACCGCGAGATCGTGGACTCCCAGGCTGAAGTGGGGGCTGCGTCATGAGTGTTCAGCGGCCAGGTGCGCCGCCGGCTCGTGGCCCGATGGGTGGCGGCCCTCCCGGCATGGCGATGGTGCCCTCCGCGGAGAAGGCCAAGGACTTCCGTGGCTCGCTTCGCCGTTTCTCGTCGAGGCTTCGACCGGAGCGACGCATTGCCGTGCTCGTTCTCGCGCTTGGCATCGCAAGCGTCTTCTTGACCGTGCTCGGACCGAAACTGCTCGGCAATGCCACAAACCTGATCTTCGATGGAGTCCTGAGCGCCAAGATCCCCGCTGGGGTTACCCAGGCGCAAGCGGTCGAGAATCTGCGCGCGGCAGGGGAGTCACGTCAGGCCGACATGCTCGCGGCGATGACCATCACCCCAGGTCAAGGCGTCGACTTCACCGCGCTCGCCCAGCTCCTGGCCCTTGTTGCGGTCGTCTACTTCTTGGCCTCCGTTCTCTCGTGGGCCCAGAACTACCTCATGGCCGGGGTCACCCAGCGCACGATGTATCGCCTTCGCGAAGAGGTCGACGCCAAGTTGGGGCGCCTACCGCTGAGCTATTTCGATAGAACATCTCGGGGCGATCTCCTCAGCCGAGTGACCAATGACATCGACAACATTTCGATGACCCTTCAGCAGACTCTCACTCAATTGGTGACAGCCGTGCTGACGGTGATAGGCGTACTGGCGATGATGGTCTGGATCTCACCGATCCTGGCGTTGATCTCCGTGCTGACAGTTCCGCTGTCATTCCTGGTCACCATGGTGATCGCAAAGCGCTCCAAGCCTCACTTCGCCGCCCAGTGGAAGTCCACGGGCGAGCTCAACTCCATCGTTGAGGAGATGTTCTCCGGGCACGAGCTGGTGCGCCTCTACGGACACCGCGATAAGGCGATCTCGGACTTTGATCGCACCAATGAGGTGATGGCCGAGAGCAGCTTCAAGGCCCAGTTCATCTCGGGAATCATCCAGCCGGCACTGATGCTCATCTCAAACTTGAACTACGTTGCCATCGCGGTATTCGGCGGCTTGCGAGTGGCGAGTGGGTCGATGTCCCTCGGCGATGTCCAGGCCTTCATCCAGTACTCGCGTCAGTTCACGATGCCGATCACCCAGATCGCCGGCGTGGCAAATCTTCTGCAGTCAGGCGCGGCCTCAGCCGAGCGGGTATTCGAGCTTCTCGACGCAGAAGATCAGGCACCTGACTCCTCGACGCCGATCCCGCTCTCGGATCCTTCGGGGCGGATCAGCTTTGAGAACGTGCGCTTCCGCTATCTCGAAGACACCCCACTGATCGAGGACATGAGCCTCGACGTGCTGCCCGGCCAGACCATTGCGATCGTCGGCCCAACAGGCGCCGGCAAGACCACCCTGGTCAACCTGCTCATGAGGTTCTACGAGATTCAGGCAGGTCGAATCCTGATCGACGGTGTCGATACACGCGATGCCACTCGTGCCGATGTGCGACGCTGCTTCGGCATGGTCCTGCAGGACACCTGGCTCTTCGAAGGCACGATCTACGACAACATCGCCTACGGGGCCGATGCGCCTACCCCGGCGGATGTCGAGCGAGCCGCTCGCGCGTCCTTCGCCGAGCACTTCATCCGCACCCTGCCCGATGGCTTTGCCACCAAGCTCACTGAGCAGGCGGCGAACATCAGCGCGGGTGAGCGACAACTACTCACCATTGCCCGTGCCTTCTTGGCAGACCCCGCGGTGCTCATTCTTGATGAGGCCACCAGCTCAGTCGATACCCGCACCGAAGTACTCATCCAGCGCGCCATGGCCGAGCTACGCAAGGGTCGAACGAGTTTCGTTATCGCGCACCGGCTCTCGACAATTCGCAATGCCGATGTCATTGTCGTGATGCGTGACGGCTCGATCGTCGAGCAGGGAGACCACGAGCAGTTGATGGCCGCGCATGGCTTCTACTACGACCTCTATCAGAGCCAGTTCGCTGAGCCGGAGCAGTCGCTCTAGCTGTCAGGCGCCTTCGTGGCACGCCACTCGACCTCGGTGATGGCGTAGATCGCCTCATCGGTCCATTCGCCCTTGACAAACTCGTTCTCACGGAGGGTTCCCTCATGCCTAAATCCGAGTCGTTCGAGAAGGCGGGCGGATGCCGTGTTCCTCGCGTCGAGTCGACCGGCTACTCGATGAGCGCCGAGTTCGTCGAAGGCAAAGGTGACCATGGCTGCAGTGGCTTCCGTGGCGTAGCCGTGCCCGCTCGCCTCGGGCAGGAAGACATACCCCACCTCGCAGTGCCCATTGACGATGCTGCCGAGATAGACGCCGACTTCGCCGAGATAGCGACCATCAATCTCGACTGCCAGATTCAGCCAGTCACGCTCGTCGGGAAATCGCGCAGGAATGCGCCTCTGGAGATGAGCGAGTGATTCCTCGGCATCCAGGACGTCTTCGTAGAGGTAGCGCACGACGTCGGGGTTGCCCGTGAGTCGCGCGTGCTCCGCGCGATCCTCGAGCGTGAGCTCGCGAAGTGTCAGCCTCTCCGTGCGGATCGGCAGGCGCAGCTCGCCCATGGTCATGAGTTGCGAACGGCTCGGTTCACCGCGGAGATGATCGCCTTGAGCGACGAGGTCGTGATCGACGGATCGATCCCGACGCCCCACAGCACAGTGCCGTCGACCGCACACTCGAGGTACGAAGCAGCCTTGGCATCGCCGCCGGCGCTCATGGCGTGCTCGGCGTAGTCGAGAACCCGCACGTCAACGCCATGCTTGCCGAGGGCATCACAGAATGCAGCGATCGGACCATTGCCGGTACCGGTGAGCTTGACCTCTGCCCCGTTATCGACGATGACGGCGTCGATGCTGGTCTCGCCATCAACATCGGAATCCTGCTTGACCGACTTGAGTGAGAAGCGACCCCACGGTGCTGCGGGATCGGGCAGGTATTCGGCGGAAAAAATGTTCCACATCTCAGCGCCGCTTATCTCGCCGCCCTCATCGTCAGTCACACGCTGGATGACTGAGGAGAACTCGATCTGGAGTCGACGCGGCAGGTCGAGCTTGTGCTCGGTGCGCATGATGTACGTGACGCCACCCTTGCCCGACTGCGAGTTCACGCGGATCACTGCCTCGTAGGTGCGGCCGACGTCCTTCGGATCGATGGGCAGGTACGGCACTGCCCAGGTGTGTTCGTCGACGCTGATCCCGAGTTCGGCAGCCTCGGCTTCCATCACCTTCAGGCCCTTGTTGATGGCATCTTGATGCGAACCGGAGAACGCGGTGTAGACCAGGTCGCCGCCGTAGGGGTGGCGCTCATTCACCGGGATCTGATTGCAGTACTCAACCGTGCGACGAATCTCGTCGATGTTGCTGAAGTCGATCTGCGGATCCACGCCCTGGCTGAACAGGTTCAGACCCAAGGTCACCAGGCACACATTGCCCGTGCGCTCGCCATTTCCAAACAGGCAGCCTTCGATCCGATCGGCGCCGGCCATGTATCCGAGTTCGGCGGCCGCAACAGCGGTGCCGCGGTCGTTGTGCGGATGCAGGCTCAGCACGATGGAGTCGCGCCTGGCCAGGTTGCGCGACATCCACTCGATCGAGTCGGCGTACACGTTCGGTGTGGCCATCTCGACCGTGGCAGGCAGGTTGATGATCACCTTGCGATCCGGCGTCGGCTGGAAGACCTCAGTCACCGCGTCGCACACCTCGACCGCGAACTCGAGCTCCGTGCCTGTGTAGGACTCGGGGGAGTACTCGAAGAAGACGTCGGTCTCGTTTGCGATCTCATCGGCGTACTTCTTGCACAGTTGCGCACCGTGTACCGCAATGTCGACGATGCCCGGCTTGTCGAGGCCGAAGACCACGCGACGTTGCAGGGTCGAGGTCGAGTTGTACAGGTGGACGATGGCCTGCTTACAGCCCTTGATGGACTCAAACGTGCGCTCGATGAGGTGCTCGCGCGACTGAGTCAGCACCTGGATGACGACGTCTTCGGGAATATGGCCTTCCTCGATGAGAAGGCGCACGAAGTCGAAGTCGGTCTGCGAGGCCGACGGGAAGCCGACCTCGATCTCCTTGTAGCCCATCTGTACGAGCAGCTGGAACATCTTGAGTTTGCGAGCCGGGGTCATCGGCTCGATCAGAGCCTGATTGCCATCGCGGAGATCGACCGCGCACCAGCGCGGAGCCTCGGTGATGACCTGGCTTGGCCAGGTGCGGTCGACAAGTGCCACGGGCACGAAGGGTGTGTAACGCTGATACGGCATCTGCGATGCGGTCTGGGTGTTGCGGACCTCGTAGGGAGTCTCGCGGTTGAACGTCATCTCTTACTCCTGCTGCTGGGGCTTATTCGTCTGGGGGAAACCGGCAACGACGAATCCCGCAGCGGGGAGGCCGGTGTTAGGCCCCGCTGCGGCAGCGAAGGAGGAGGCGCGCTGACGTCATGATGCTCCCAGGGTAGCAGTGGCCCCTTAGTCCGGGGCGGTGACCTGCCTCACCCTTTTCCCTCATGGGAGCGGAGCGTCGGTAGGGTTCTTCCCATGTCACGCACCCTAAATCTTGCCCTCATCCCCGGCGACGGCATCGGCACCGAGGTCGTCGCCGAGGCCATCAAGGTCCTTGAGGCGATCTCGCCCGCGGCCGGCCTGACCATTGCCACCAATGAGTACGACCTGGGCGCCCGTCGCTACAACGCGACCGGTGAACTGCTGCCCGATTCTGTGGTCGAAGAGCTCCGCGGCGCTGACGCGATCTTGCTGGGCGCGATCGGCGATCCGTCCGTGAAGTCGGGCATCCTCGAGCGCGGCGTGCTGCTCCCGCTGCGCTTCATCCTCGACCAGCACGTGAACCTGCGCCCAGTGCGCTTGTACCCCGGTGTCACCGGTCCGCTTGCCGGCAAGGGTCCCGAGGACATCAACTTCGTCGTCTGCCGCGAGGGCACCGAGGGCCCGTACGTTGGCGCCGGCGGCACCGTGCGCAAGGGCACTGTTCATGAGGTCGCGACCGAAGTCAGCATCAACACGGAGTTTGGTGCCGAGCGCATCATCCGCGACGCTTTCGAGCGCGCTACTCGTCGACGCAACAAGGTCACCCTCGTGCACAAGACCAACGTGCTGGTCTACGCCGGTGATCTCTGGCAGCGCACCTTTGACAAGGTCGCCAAGGAGTACCCGGGCGTGCAGACCGACTACTGCCATGTCGACGCAGCCTCGATGTTCTTCCTGACCAACCCCGAGCGCTTCGACGTCATCGTCACCGACAACCTGTTCGGCGACATCATCACCGACATCGGTGCCGCGATCGTCGGTGGCATTGGTCTCGCCGCTTCCGGCAATATCGATCCGAGCCGCAACAATCCGAGCATGTTCGAGCCTGTGCATGGCTCTGCACCCGACATTGCAGGCCAAGGCAAGGCTGACCCCACCGCCACTGCGCTGTCGCTAGCGATGCTGCTCGATCACGTCGGTGCCACCGAGGCATCGCAGTGGGTTGAGGGCGCGGTCGCGAACGACCTCGCCACACGTGGCACGGCAGTTCGTTCGACCAGCCAGATCGGCGATGCCCTCGCGGCCGGCGCTGTCGCACTGTCCAAGTAATTCATTACTCGCACTCGCAAGGAGTCCAGATGACGCTCGACACCGGTACCGCCCTGTGGCCGATCGCTCTCAACCCGTCGTCGAATCCAAAGTCCGCCGCTGAGCGCGATGCAATCTTGGCGGACCCTGGTTTCGGTCGCTTCTTCACCGACAACATGGTCCACGCTCGCTGGACCACTGATGAGGGATGGCACGACGCCGAGCTCGTGCCCTACGGCCCGATCACCTTGGATCCTGCAACCAACTTCATGCACTACGGCCAAGCGATCTTCGAAGGGCTCAAGGCCTACCGCCACGCTGATGGCAGCGTGAAGACCTTCCGTCCGCTGCGTAATGCCCAGCGCTTCGCGGCGTCTGCTCGTCGACTCGCGATGGCGGAGCTTCCCCAGGAGCTCTTCCTCGGCTCAGTCGAGGCTCTCGTACGACAGGAGCGCGATTGGGTTCCCGCAGGTCAGGAAAAGTCGCTTTACCTTCGCCCCTTCATGATTGCCACCGAGGTCGGCCTGGGTGTGCGTCCGGCAAATCAGTACGACTATTACCTGATCGCCTCACCGGCAGGTGCCTACTTCCCACGCGGGGTAAAGCCCGTGAGCGTGTGGCTCTCTGACGACTATGTGCGTGCCGCGAAGGGTGGCACCGGTGAGGCCAAGTGCGCCGGCAACTACGCCGCCTCGCTGATTGCTCAGGCTGAGGCTGCTCAGCATGGCTGCGACCAGGTCGTCTGGCTCGATGCCAGTGAGCACGCCTGGATCGAGGAGATGGGCGGTATGAACCTGTACTTCGTGTACGGCTCAGGAGACTCAGCCCGCCTGGTGACCCCCGAACTGACGGGATCCTTGCTTCCTGGCATCACTCGTTCTTCCCTTCTCCAGGTGGCAGAGGATCTCGGCATCCGGGCCGACGAGGGCCGCATTAGCGTCGAAATGTGGCGCGAGGGCTGCGCCTCGGGGGAGATCACTGAGGTCTTCGCCTGTGGCACCGCGGCCGTTATCACGCCTGTGGGCGAGGTCAAGAGCCGTGAAAGCGGCACCTGGGAGATCAATCGAGGCGATTCCGGCCCGGTCACCTTGGCCCTGCGCCAGGCCCTCCTCGATATCCAGACCGGGGCCAGCCCTGACACCCACAACTGGCTCCACCCGATCTGCTAACTTAGAGCTCGTGACCAGCACCATCATCATTACGTAGCGCGTCGACTTACCTCGACGCGCAGCCTTCCGTGCCCCACGGGAGGCTTTTTCATTGAGATACAGAAGTTGAAGCAGGGAAGAAGGAACATGAGCCGCCCGGATGCATTCCATGTGTATGACACGACGCTGCGCGACGGTGCCCAGCGTGAGGGCATTTCCTACTCCGTGGAGGACAAGCTCAAGGTCGCCCGGCTTCTCGACGAGTACGGCGTGGGCTTCATCGAGGGTGGTTGGCCCGGAGCCATGCCCAAGGACACCGAGTTCTTCGAGCGGGCTCGCAAGGAGCTGACCCTCCACAACGCTGAGCTCTGCGCTTTCGGTGCCACACGCAAGGCAGGAGTGAAAGTCACCGACGATCTCCAGGTTCGCGCCCTTCTCGACTCGCAGGCGCCGGTCGTGACCTTGGTCGCGAAGTCAGATGTGCGCCACGTGATCGAGGCGCTCAAGACTTCGCTCGACGAAAACGTCGACATGGTCACCGACACCGTCGCCTACCTTGTGGCCGAGGGGCGCCGTGTATTCGTCGATATGGAGCACTTCTTCGACGGTTACAAGCATGATCCCGATTACGGTGTGCGGCTGCTCAAGGCTGCGGCAGAGGCCGGCGCCTCTGTGGGAGTGTTATGCGACACCAACGGTGGCATGCTCCCGCACGGAATGTATGAAGTGGTGTCAGATGTCCGCGAGCGCTCGGGAGTTCGACTGGGGATTCACTGCCAGGATGACACTGGCTGCGCGATTGCGAACTCGGTATCTGCAGTGGAGGCCGGCGTCACCCACGTGCAGGTCACCGCCAATGGTTACGGCGAGCGCACCGGAAACGCTGATCTCTTTGTCGTCGTGCCGAACCTGCAGCTCAAGCTCGGGATCGACTGCCTCCCTGAGGGTGCACTTCGCGAGACAGTGCGCATCTCACACGCACTCGCCGAACTCGCCAACATTGCACCTAATACGCATCAGCCCTACGCCGGCTGGGCGTCCTTCGCACACAAGGCAGGACTTCATGCCTCGGCGCTGAAGGTCAATGCGGATCTGTACAACCACATCGACCCGGCGATCGTCGGTAACGACCAGGCCGTGCTCGTCACGGAGATGGCAGGTCGTGCCACGGTGGAGTTAAAGAGCCGTGAACTCGGCTACGAAGTTGCCTCGGATCCTGCACTGGTTACTCGCGTAGTCGAGAAGGTCAAGGAGCTCGAGAACAAGGGCTGGAGTTTCGAGGCCGCCGACGCGTCATTCGAATTGCTCCTCCGGGCTGAAAGCGGCCTCGAGCGAACCTTCGAGGTTGAGTCGTGGCGCACGATCGTCGAACAGCATCCTGACGGCAGCGTGAAGAGCGAGGCCACCGTGAAGGTGCATCTCGGCGGAGAGCGAGTGATCTCAACGTCTGAGGGCAACGGCCCGGTCAATGCCCTCGACAACGCTCTTCGTGGCGCGGTACTTCAGTTGTACCCGAATCTTGCCCAGCTGCACCTGATCGACTACAAGGTGCGCATTCTCGACGCAGGCTCAGGTACTGGTGCGGTCACGCGCGTGCTAGTGAGTACTACTGATGGTGATACCGACTGGACCACGGTTGGCGTCCACGAGAACGTGATCGCAGCGTCATGGATGGCACTTGAGGACGCAGTGAACTTCGGACTCCTGAAGTCAGTGGCGAAGTAGGCCGGTTTAGCCGCGGGGGGTAATGGCCACCACGATGTCGCCGGGTGCAAACTCGATAACTTCTGACTTGGGCGGGTTCACGCGCAGACCATCGGCCAGGCAGCCGGGCTTGCCGATTGCACTTGCCGCTCGGTAGCCGATCACCACGCCACCCCAGTTGCGTGCTTCGGCGACCAGGTCGCCGAAGGTGATTGTGGGGGAGTCCGTGAACCGCTCAAAGGCGTGCATGGAGACCGAGGGGCCATTCGCGTCGAAGAGGTCGGTGAAGACATCGGAGAGATGCGGACTCTCGCTCAACTGGGTCATGAGCAGGCTCACCAATCGCTGGCTCACGATGAAGTCATCGCCAGTGGCCTTACTTGCGAGCTCGACGTCATTGGGGTCAAGAAGCTCGGAGACGATGTTGCCGTCGGTGACGGATTCGAAAGACCTCAGGTGCATGAGGGCGAGCAGGACCCGAGCATCCGCTTCGTCGACGCCGAAGGAATGTCGCTCGCACAACAGCATGTAGTGATCGAAGGGGGAATTCGCGACGAGCCCGCCGATGACTGAACGGGAGATCGTGTCGCCGATCTCGATACGCACGGACTGGTTTACGAGGCCCAACAAGGCGATTCGAGCCTCGATGAGCACCGGGTTTTGGTGCTCATCGTCGATGAGCACCACGAGCTCGGAACCGGGCAGTACGTGATTCTCGATTTCGCGAATGATGAGTGGCCCCATCGAACTCCAGCCGATGATGAGTGTGCGTTCGGCGTGGCGCTCCACGGGGATCCACGGGCGAGCCTGACTTGGAACCCAATCGGTGGGGGGCAGATCGAGGACGAAAGTGGAGTCGTCTTCGGCAATGCCGATCAGTGCATCGCCCTCGCCGAGGACAGTTGTCGGGCCAGGGCTCAAACGAACTGCACCTTGCGCTTCTCGGATTCCGATGATGGTGGACGCGGAACTGGCAAGGAGCGCCTGAGCGAATGTGCGTCCGACCCAGTCGGACGGCACTGCCTTCAGGTACATCTCATCGCCGTCGAAGTCGAGGAGCTCCTCGTAGATGGCTCCGAGTCCGGATGCACGGGAGACCTGAGCAGTCACTCGTGCCACCGTCTTCGTCGGATTCACGATGACCAAACGCGAGCCGACTGCCTCAGCGAGAGCATCGGCAGTGTCGTCATCCTCAATCTCCGCGACGATGCCGGTCGTCGATTCTTCATCGAGAAGTTGCGCGAGGGCCAGCACAGTCTTGACGACGGTCGCGCTTGACTCCGAACTTTCGGGACTCAGGACGATGACAGCGCGTGCCCCAGTCGGGTTCACCCGAGTGAGATCGGCAAGACGATTGGGATTTCCGCGTCGGATGACGAGCTTTGACGTCGCGAGATCAGTCACCTCGCCGCGGATCCATTCGGTGAGCTCGACTGCGTCTTCGTCAGCGAGGACCACGATGGCGCGACCGCGCTCACTTCGGTTAGCTTCGACGAGTTCGGCGATGATCACAGCGAGCTTGTCGCTGTTTCCGAGGATGAGAGTGTGGCCAGTCTCGACCACGGGGGACTGTCCGCGACGTAACGCCTCGACTCGGGAGTCGATGCCGCTCGAGATAAGGCCGATGATTGCGGCTCCGATGAACAGGCCGAGAATCGTGACGAGGATGGCGAGAAACCGGAAGTTCGAGCCCGAATCACCGGTAAAGGTTCCGGCGTCGATATAGCGACCGAAGGCCAGCCAGATGCCATTTGCGAAGCTCGTGGGCTGATCGTCAGGGCCTAGGCGCAGCAGCCACATCACCGCGGCAGCGAGCACGATGGCCACCACCGTGAGGGCGCCAAGCCACACCAGGACTACCCAGATACCTCGGGCGAGACCCGCATCGAAGCGGTACCTCAGGCGCTGCCGCATGGTGAACTTCGTTGGCATGGTGCCTCTCCTGTCGATGGATGCGCATATATTCCCGCATCCTGGTGCCACGTGCTGACAGCACCCCGAAACACCGAGGCGACGGGGGCGATCTGGGGCGTCGGTAGGCTGAGGATGTGCGAATTTGTCGAGTGCTGATCAATGACGAGATCCTCTACGGGGTTGTCGAAGGAGTCTCCGAGACGGGTGACATCACCGACGAGACCATGGTCGCCACCTTGCATGGCCACCCTTTCGGCGAGGTGTCACCCACAGGTGACGTCTTCCCCCTTGTTCGGGCCAAGCTCCTCGCCCCGGTCATGCCCAGCAAGGTCATCGCTGTCGGCCGTAATTACGTGGATCACGTGCGCGAGATGGGAAGCGAAGTTCCCGCTGAGCCCATGATCTTTCTCAAGCCCAGTACCTCGATCATCGGTCCCGATGAGGCGATTCAGCTTCCGTGGCAGTCCGAGCACGTCGACCACGAGGCCGAACTCGCCATCGTGATCGGTCGGTTCTGCCGAGATGTGCCGATCGAGCGCGTTCCTGAGGTAATCCTCGGCTACACGTGTGCCAATGACGTCAGCGCGCGCGATTTGCAGAAGTCAGATGGGCAGTGGGGGCGAGCCAAAGGCTTCGATACCTTCTGCCCGCTCGGTCCGTGGATCTCGACCGAAGTAGACCTCGACGACGCGCGTATCGCCTGCATCGTGGATGGTGAGGTGCGACAGAACGGCGAACTCGGCGACATGATCCGCAATGTGGCTGAGCTCGTGAGCTGGATCAGCTCGGTGATGACCTTGCTGCCTGGTGACGTGATCTTGACCGGCACTCCTGCCGGTGTAGGCCCGATCAAGGCCGGCCAGGAAGTTGCGGTCGCCATTGAGGGAATTGGAATCCTGAGCAACCCGGTGGTGGATCGTGTCTGACGTTCGAGTTCGTTTCTGCCCCTCGCCGACGG
>CANFQC010000022.1 GCA_947449035.1 Actinomycetota bacterium | reverse complement strand
GGCACGTACGTGGTGCGCCAGGAGGCCGAGTGCGGGAAGGACCTCGGAGGAGGGCTCCATGGCACGGGTGAGGAGAAGAAGTCTCATGTCACCGCCCTTCGCCCTTGAGGAGGACCCAAGGCTACGGCATCGGGGACAATGGTGGCTTGACCGGTAAGCGAGTCACAGGTGGTTCAGAGGAGAAAAGAGGTGTGGCAGGTGGGCGACGATCTCGAATCGACCGTGCTCACGGCTTCTGACGGCACCCCGATCAGCGCTGGGCACCTGCCTCGGGAGGGAGACCTCTGCCTGGTCGTGGCCCATGGATTCACTGGCCGTTGGCGCTCCGAACGAGTCGAGAAGGTGGTGCGGGTGCTCTCCCGATCCGCGGCGGTCATCGTCCTCGACATGCGTGGCCATGGCGAATCAGGTGGCGTCACCACCATCGGCCATAAGGAGATCTGGGACGTCTCGGCTGCCGTCGCCTGGGCACGCGAGCTCGGATACCGCCATGTGGTGACCGTCGGCTTCTCGATGGGCGGCGCCGTGGTGTTGCGCCAAGCGGCATTCCCGCAAGGGGAGTCCGACCATGTCGATGCCGTGATCGCGGTAAGCGCGCCGGCGTTCTGGTACTACCGCGGCACCAAGGTGATGCGCCGCATGCACAAGGTGGTGGCCTCGAAGGTCGGTCGCTCGTTCATGCGGACTCGGGGCACGCGTATTGATTCGCAGGGCTGGCCTGACCCGATGCCGGAGGCGCCGATCGAGGCGATCACGCTTTATCCGCACCTGCCTGTGCTCATCGTGCATGGAGATGTTGATCGGTACTTCCCGCTCGAGCATCCGCGATCACTGCATGCAGCGGCTGTCGAAAGCGGGAATGACAACGTCGAACTCTGGGAGATCTCGGGATTCGGCCACGCCGAGTCCGCGATCGATGACGAGTCCCTGGAGCGAATTGCCACCTGGGCGCGGGAACAGATCTCGAGAGTGGATAGTTAGGGCTGTTATGACCGGTGTCCTGATCCTCGTGCTCGCCCTCGCTGCGGCGACGGCGTTCGGGCTCTGGCGTCGCAAGACCGATGGCCGCATGAAGTCGATCGGTGACGTGAGACCAGTGCCGCTGCCCGATGATTCTCCGCCTGCCGAGGTGCACGACGCCGTGCACGACGAGCACGGCGGTGATGTGCTGACCGCTGCAGCCATTGGCACTTCACTTGGTGAGATCGCGACTTTGGTCCAGTTCTCGAGTGCTTTCTGCCAGCCATGCCGTGCAACGCGGCGCATCCTCGATGAGGTCGTGCAGATGGTCCCCGGTGTTACCCACATCGAGATCGACGCGGAATCGAATCTCGAACTCGTCCGAGAGCTTGATATCCGTCGCACGCCCACTGTTCTAGTGCTCGATAAGCGAGGCGCAATCCGCAAGCGGGCCACCGGTGCCCCGCGCAAGGTCGATGTCATCGCCGCCATTGGCGAGCTCAGCCGCTGATCTGCAAGCCGTTTGCAGTTGCTCGACCCTGAGTCTCGTGCGAATTCGCTCCTCCTAGCGTTCTCTTAGAACGAGTGAAGGAGTCTCCATGACCACCGAGATCTGCACCCGCACCGAGATCGACCCGCGCGGTCCGCGCTTCGGCGGCGCTATCACCACAGTCGTGCTGGCCATCGCTCTCATCACGGTGGGCAGCCCGCTCTCCGACGTGCTCGTCGTCTGGCAAACACTCGTGTTCGGTCTCGGCGCGATCGTTGGCCTGCACGCACAGCCTTACGGAATTCTCTACCGCAAGGTGATCGGCCCGCGCCTAGCTCCACCGCAGCTACTCGAGGACGCAGCGCCGCCACGCTTCGCGCAGGCGGTCGGCCTCATCTTCATGGTCGTCGCGCTCATCTCGATCATCCTCGGCGCAACACTCATTGCAGCTATCGCGATTGGCTTCGCCCTCGCCGCCGCATTCCTTAACGCAGCATTCGACTTCTGCCTCGGCTGTGAGATGTACCTGCTCGGTGCACGTTTGCGCCACCGCTAGGAGTTCACTACGGAACGATGACAGCGCGCCCGTCGACTCGGCCGGCACGCAGGTCGTCGACAGCGCGTTGCACGTCATCGAGTGAGTAGACAGTGACGGTTGATTCGATTCGACCCTCGCGTGCGAGTGCGACCACCTCGGTCATCTCAGGTGCAGAGCCCCAGTTAGTTGTCGTGATGACAGACTCCGGCGGCATCGTGAAAAAGCTGAGTTCCGTGCTTCCGCCGCCGAGACCGACGATGTTGAGCATTCCGCGTGCGGCAAGGAGTGAACGAGCGGTTGTGAGCGACGCATCGTTACCGACGAAGTCGAGCACGGCTGCGCATCCACCGGCGAGATCATGCTCTGCCACTGCATCACCGAATCCGGCATCAGTTGGGTCAAGTGCCAGATCGGCACCGAGCTCTAATGCGCGTGCGCGCTTCGCAGGATCAGGATCCAGACCAACGATGCGGGCATCACTCAGCAAGTTCAAGTACTGAATGCCGAACTGGCCGAGTCCGCCGAGACCGATCGCTACGGCGGTGCTGCCAGGCTCGAGATGCGGGAGTGCACGCCGCACTGCGCGATACGGAGTAAGCCCCGCATCGGTCAGGCCAGCCGCCTTCACCGGGTCTAGCTCACCGATCGGCACCAGATGGCGTTCAGCCGGAACGATCATGTATTCCGCGAAACCACCGGGAATACCGATTCCATTCATCGAGAGCACCTGCACTGAGCACATGTTCTCCAGGCCTGACAGGCACGTAGGGCACGAACCGCAGCCCTGCGCACCGAAAACCGCGACGGCATCGCCTACGGAAACTGTCGTGACTCCTGCACCTAACTCCTCGACAATGCCCGCGGTCTCGTGACCGAGAATCGCGGGGAAGCCGGGAAGGATCGCGGGATCACCATCGATGAGGTGGAGATCGGTATGACAAAGGCCGGCGGCCGTCACCTTGATCAGCACCTCTCCGACAGCAGGAACCGGACGAGGAAAGTCGGCGATCGAAAGGAGCTCGCCGTAGCCGTTCAGAACCGCAGCACGCATGGTGACTCCTTCGCTCAGCGGAACTGCGCGATGCGCGGCTCAGTGTCGTCAATCTCGTACGCAGTCGACTCCTCGTACGCAATGCCCTCGGCAAGCTCAAGGTCATCAGCTGCGCGGTACAGATCCTTGTACGCGAGAAGTGCGCCCTTGCTGTTCTCCGAGATCGTGGCCGCGAGAGCAGCAACAGCAGCATCGAGGCCGGCGAGAGGATGCGAGGCCGATGCGAGACCCCACTCCGCCGCCTGAACTCCAGTGAACGTCATTGCTGAGTACGAGAGCAGGCGTGCGCGTTGTGGACCGACAAGATGCGGCAGGCGCTGGCTCATTCCCCACGAAGGTCGCAGGCCCCACTTCGCATGGGTGTCACCGAACTTCGCCTCATCGGCCGTGATGATCAGGTCGCATGCGAGCGCGAGCTCAAGTGCGCCGGTGAAGCAGAAGCCATTGATCTTTGCGATCACGATTGCCTCGAGTGCGGCAATGGCATCGATCACCGCACGTGCCGGGATATCGAGGTAATCGCCGACGGCACCGCCCTCGAGTGAGCGCGTGCCAAGGGCCTTGAGATCCACGCCGGCGCTAAAGGCGCGACCCTCACCGGTGATGATCACCGCGCGAATCGACGGATCAGCGGCGATCAAGGCGAGCGCATCGGCAAGTTCGCCGAGCATCACCACGGTGATCGCGTTCATCGCCTCAGGGCGATTCAAAGTGATCGTCGCTGTGGGCGCTGCGATCTCGAGACGGATCTGCTCGTAAGTCATGACCGCAACCTACTTATGACGCGTGCGGCGTGTGAGAGATCGTGCCGAAAGTGACGAATCTCCCCGCCCAAGGTGCAGGCGGGGAGATTCGAGAGCGAAGCGGAGGATTAGTCCTCGTGGCCCGGCTTGGTCGGCTCGAAGCCGGCTGCCTTGAGCATCTTGCGGAAATCGACGACCTGCTGCTCACCACAGTCGTGGCCCTTGGGGCGGTCGAAAAACTCCATCTGGTCGCCCACGTGGATCTTGAACTTGCCGCTGTGGTTCTCCTCGACGGTGCCGACGGCCTCGAGCAGGCTGATCGCGTCGTGCCAGCGAACGTTGTGGCTCGTGGGGTGGGCGAAGATCGCCGTGAGGGTGTCGGTGTGGTGGTTGTTCAGGTGCACCGGCTGCTCTTGGTTGGTCATCACTGCCTTTCGAAGATGCGCCTCGTCGTTGATGCGCCTGGGAGAGAGCGTAGGCGATGAGCGGTGGCCAAGATCAGATGAGTCGCGGTTGTGGGACGCCAAGATGGGTCCGGCGGTGGGATCCGTCGCTCTTCTCATCTTCGAACCACACCGGTGGTTCGAAGTCCCAAACCCCTCATCGATAAATACGTCAGGGTCCCCCAAGGGACCCTGACGAATTTGGCGGTGGCGGTGGGATTTGAACCCACGGTGAGCTTTCACCCACACACGCTTTCGAGGCGTGCTCCTTTGGCCGCTCGGACACGCCACCGCGGAAAAGCCTACAAGCACGAAGCGGGACGAACCGAATCGGTCCGTCCCGCTTACGTATCAGCGCGGAGGATAGGGGATTTGAACCCCTGAGGGGTTTCCCCCAACCCGCGTTCCAGGCGAGCGCCATAGGCCACTAGGCGAATCCTCCGTGGGAGAGGCTACAAGTTGGGGCACTTGGTGAGCCAATCGCCTGCCGCGTACCCTTAACCCGACCCCTCGTGCGGCGTCATCTCGCTGAACCCCCCCAGGGCCGGAAGGCAGCAAGGGCAGGCGGGCTCTGATGGGTGTGCGGGGGGTCCCTGCATTTTCAGCGGAGCTGAAAATTGCAGGGATTGTGAACTCAATGCCGAAGGCGCGCATCATCGCCGCGAAGCGGCAAGAGCCGACCACGACCGTCAGTCGCAGCGCATAAGGTTGCGGGGTGTCCATGGCCCTGTATCGCACCTATCGCCCCGCGCGACTCGACGATGTCGTGGGCCAAGATCACGTCACCGACCCGTTGCGTCGAGCCCTCGACAATGATCGCGTCGCACATGCTTATCTCTTCTCCGGCCCGCGCGGGTGCGGCAAGACTTCGACCGCCCGCATCCTGGCGCGATCGCTGAACTGCGAGAAGGGGCCGACCCCTGACCCGTGCGGCGAGTGCCAGAGCTGCATCGATCTTGCGGCCAACGGCCCGGGCTCCATCGATGTCATCGAGCTCGACGCGGCAAGCCATGGCGGTGTCGACGACACCCGTGATCTTCGCGAGCGTGCGATGTTCGCGCCTGCTTCGTCGCGCTACAAGATCTACATCATCGACGAGGCTCACATGGTCACGACGGCAGGCTTCAATGCCCTGCTGAAGTTGGTTGAAGAACCACCCGAGCACGTACGCTTCATTTTCGCCACGACCGAGGCCGACAAGGTTCTTCCGACCATTCGCTCGCGCACGCATAACTACACGTTCCGTCTCGTGTCAGCCCGCACCTTGCAGGCTCACCTGGCCACCGTGTGCGAGGCGGAAGGCGTGCCTGCTGAAGCGAACGCCCTCGCGCTTATCGCTCGTGCCGGTGCGGGCAGCGTCCGCGACAGCCTGTCGATTCTGAGCCAGGTGATCTCCGGTTCCGGCCCCGATGGCGTGACGTATGCGACCGCTGTCGCACAGCTCGGCATGACCGACTCCACCCTGCTCGATGCCACCGTCGATGCGCTCGCCGCGCACGATGGGGCTGCGCTCTTCACGGTGATCGATCAGGTGATGGATGCCGGTCATGATCCGCGCCGATTCGTCACCGATCTTCTCGAGCGCATGCGCAATCTGATCGTGCTTCAGCACGTGAGCGGCGCCGCACAACTCGGCCTCATTGATGCACCTGAGGATGAGATCGCCCGCCAGGTCGATCAATCTGCCTTGTTCGGTGCCTCCGAACTCGCGCGCGCATCCGATGTGGTGAGCGAGGGCTTGAGCGGCCTGAAGGGAGCGACCGCACCGCGCCTTCATCTCGAGTTGATGGCCGCGAAGCTCCTGCTCCCGGCAACCGATAACGATGAGCGTGGCACCCGCGCACGACTTGATCAGCTTGAACGCCGCATTGCCTCAGGTGAGTTCCATCAAGCGGCTCACCCTGGCGATGCACCCATCGCAGCACCTGCCGCAGCCATGCCCGCCCCTGCTGCGCCTGCGATTCCTGTTCCCCCCGTAGCACCTGCAGTCACGTCGGAGACACCCGCTGAAGCTGCGCCATCACGTCCGCCGAAGCTGAGCGATGTTGCGCCGTCCACCAAGAAGGCCTCCACGGCATCACGCCCGCCATTGAAGCCCGCAGAGAAGTCCGCTGCAGCCGAGGCGGAAGCCGCTTCCGCAGAGCCGGTGATCGCGCCGACGAACCAGAACGCTTCGCTGCCGCAACTCGTCTCGATGTGGCCGGCAATCCTTGATGCGACCAAGTCGTACTCGCGCGTGGCCTGGATGGTCTTCAGCGACTCTGCTCCGCTCTCGCTCGAGAACGGCGTTCTTGCCGTGGGTGTCGAGAATGCGAGCAAGGCAGCGAATGCCAAAGCGAGCGGTCACGATGAGCGCCTTCGCCAGGCGGTACTCGATGTTTTCAGAACTGATGTCCGCATCGACATCGTGCTTGCGCCAAACGCCACCGCACGCCTAGTCAATGCAGCGCCTGTCGATTCGTCCGATGACTCCTCCGATGCACCAGCGCAGACCGTAAGCGTCGTAGTCGAGCCTGATGCGCCGAGTATTGATGACGAGAATCTCGATGACACCTCCGGCGTTGACCTGATCATGCGCGAACTCGGTGGCACGCAGATCGGTGAGATCGAGCACTGATGATGTACGAAGGCGTAGTCCAGGATCTGATCGATGAGCTCGGCCGGCTTCCCGGTGTCGGGCCGAAGAGTGCGCAGCGCATCGCCTTCCACATTCTTGCTGCTGATCCCATCGACGTGCAGCGCCTCGTGGATGCCCTGCGTGAGGTCAAGGAGAAAGTGCGCTTCTGCACGATCTGCGGCAACGTCGCCGAAGAGGAGCAGTGCCGTATCTGCCGCGATCCGCGCCGCGATCTCACGATCCTCTGCGTGGTTGAAGAGCCCAAGGATGTCGTCGCGATCGAGAAGACTCGCGAGTTCAAGGGGCGGTATCACGTGCTCGGAGGCGCGATCAGCCCGATTGAAGGCATCGGACCTGACGATCTGCGTATTCGCGAACTGATGAGCCGCCTGTCCGACGCCACCATCGTCGAAGTCATCTTGGCGACCGACCCCAATCTTGAAGGCGAGGCGACTGCCACCTATCTGGCTCGGCTGATCAGCCCCCTCGGGGTCGCTGTCTCCCGTTTGGCCAGTGGTCTTCCGGTAGGCGGTGACCTCGAGTACGCCGATGAGGTGACCTTGGGTCGAGCCTTCGAAGGCCGCCGTCGCGTCTGAGCTGCTTCCTCCCGATTTTCGCCATGTAAGCGTGACCAATAGAATTTCGGCTTGTGGCTCTGATTGTTCAGAAATTTGGTGGTTCCAGCGTCGCTGATGCCGAGAGCGTCAAGCGCGTCGCGAAGCGAATCGTCGAGACTAAGCGCGCCGGCAACGAGGTTGTCGTCGTGGTGTCCGCCATGGGCGACACCACCGATGAGCTCCTTGATCTCGCCGAGCAGGTGTCGCCTGAGCCCCCCTCACGTGAGCTCGACATGCTCCTGACCGCCGGTGAGCGCATCTCGATGGCCGTTCTGGCGATGGCTATCGCCGATCTTGGCGAAGATGGCCGCTCGTACACCGGCTCGCAGGCCGGCCTCATCACTGACTCTGCCCACGGCGCTGCCCGCATCATCGATGTCACCCCTGGCCGCATTCAGGAGGCTCTCGCTGAGGGCGCGATCCCGATTGTCGCCGGCTTCCAAGGCGTCGCCCAGGACACCAAGGACGTCACCACGCTCGGGCGCGGTGGCTCCGACACCACCGCAGTGGCCCTCGCCGCAGCGCTCAAGGCGTCAGTCTGCGAGATCTACACCGACGTCGATGGCGTATTCAGCGCTGACCCTCGTGTCGTGCCAGCAGCGCGCCAGGTTCCGTTCATCACCTACGAGGAAATGCTCGAACTCGCGGCTGTCGGCGCGAAGGTGCTCCACCTGCGCTGCGTCGAGTACGCGCGCCGTTTCGATCTCCCCATCCACGTTCGTTCGTCGTTCTCGCACCGCGAGGGCACTCTCGTGATGTCACCTGCAGCTATCGCGGCTGCAATTGCCGAAGGAAAAGCCATGGAACAACCGATCATCTCCGGTGTCGCCGCTGACGTGAACGATGCCAAGATCACCGTGGTCGGAGTCCCCGACAAGCCCGGCCAGGCCGCGGCCATCTTCGGCGCACTCGCTGATGCCGGCGTGAACATCGACATGATCGTGCAGAACGTCTCAGCCGCCTCGACCGGTCGCACCGACGTCACTTTCACGACTCCGTCGGGCTCCGCGAAGAAGGCACTTGCTGCCATCGAGTCCAAGCGTGCCGACATCGCTTTCGAAGATCTCATCATCGATGAGGAGATTGCAAAGGTCTCCCTCGTTGGCGCAGGTATGCGCTCGCATCCGGGCGTCTCGGCCACTTTCTTCGCAGCACTTGCCCAGAACGGCATCAACGTCGAGATGATCTCGACGTCCGAGATTCGCATTTCCGTCGTCACCCGCGTTGGTGATGCCAAGCAGGCGGTGCAGGCACTGCACACCGCATTCGGCCTTGACGCCGACGGCGAGGCAGTGGTCTACGGAGGTACGGGTCGATGAGTCGTAAGCCTGTTGTCGCAGTCGTCGGTGCGACCGGCCAGGTTGGGGCAGTGATGCGCCGGCTGCTCGAAGAGCGCGATTTCCCCCTCGAGAGTGTGCGCTTCTTCGCCTCTGCTCGCTCGGCCGGTTCAACCCTTCCCTGGAAGGGTGGCGAGATTGTCGTCGAAGACGCCGCGACTGCAGATGTCTCCGGCATCGACATCGCACTGTTCTCCGCTGGCGGGGCAACCTCGAAGGCCCAGGGTCCGCGTTTTGCCGAGGCCGGTGCCATCGTCATCGATAACTCATCGGCATTCCGCATGGATCCTGACGTTCCGCTAGTCGTCAGCGAGGTGAACCCCGAAGCGATCAAGGATGCCAAGAAGGGCATCATCGCCAACCCAAACTGCACGACGATGGCGGCGATGCCGGTGCTGCGCCCGCTTCACCAAGAGGCAGGGCTTGAGCGCCTGATCGTCAGCTCGTACCAAGCAGTGTCTGGCAGTGGTCTTGCCGGCGTCGAGGAACTCGAGTCGCAGATCCGTGCAGCCGTGTCCCAGGACATCGCCGCCCTGACCCACGATGGTTCGGCAGTGAGCTTCCCTGCGCCGAACAAGTACGTGCGCACCATTGCGTTCGACGTCGTGCCGCTTGCCGGCAGCATTGCCGGTGACGGTTCACTCGAGACCGACGAAGAGCAGAAACTGCGCAATGAAAGCCGCAAGATCCTCGGCATCCCCGAGCTTCTCGTCTCCGGAACCTGCGTACGCGTTCCGGTGTTCTCCGGCCATTCGCTCGCCATCAACGCTGAGTTCGCGCGTCCGATCTCGCCCGAGCGCGCCACTAAGCTTCTCGAGAGTGCCCCGGGCGTTGAGGTCACCGATGTTCCGACCCCGCTTCAGGCGGCAGGCGCAGATCCGTCGTTCGTCGGACGTATCCGCGCTGATCAGAGCGTTCCCGGCGGTCGCGGTATTGTGCTATTCATCAGCAATGACAATCTCCGCAAGGGTGCGGCGCTAAACGCCGTGCAGATTGCCGAGATCGTTGCTGCTGATCTCGTCTAGCGACTGAGCGAAGGAATCGCGAAGCCGAATTCTTTGTAGTCGTCGGCGTAAGAATCGACGACTTTGGCGAGTAGTTCCGGCGTGTAGAAGTCGGTAACCTTCGAGCTCGCGCCGGTGGAGTTGCGGCAAAAGAACTGATCTTGCAGGTCGGGTGTTCGCGTCAGCCTCGCGACTTTGTCCCATGACGCATCGAGTTCATTGAGACGGATGATGTCGTCGAACTTCACGATGCCAAAGCCGATCTGATCGGTCTGACGACGCCAGTGGGGATCCTGGTCGCGCGAAGGCATCGCGGTCACGACGTCGATGAACTGCGCGAACGAGATGTCGCTCGGGGACTCCGGGGCGTGTCCTTGCTCGACCAGGATGTCGAAGATCGGCTGGGCTTGCTGCAATCCTTGGCAGACCTTCTCGAGGTAACCAGAAAGAAGCCGCGAGGCAGGCTCGCGCACGACCGAGAATCTGTTGAACTTTCGACTGGTCAAGGCTTCCTCGAGTTGATCGGCCGAAAGCTGGAAGGGCTTGACGAAGGGAGTCATCAGCGAGCGGTCATGGGGGCGCTCCTGCACCTTCTCCACCGCTGCTTGATTGAGTCGAGCAGCTTCTAGGCCGCCGAGGGTGGCTTTCATGGTGCCGCAGCCAGCCTTCGGTACCTCAAAGTAGACGTAGCGATTCACGAGCGAGATGTGAGTGTGCAGGTTGACGGAGCGCCAGCCGGCAGAACGGACGAAGGCTGCGGTGGTCTTGCCCAGGTCAGATGCCTTGGGCCGACGATCAGGTGTGCTCATCAGACTCCTGCCAAGAAGCGGTCGGGGGCCGATTTCTCGGCCCCCGACCCTGAGTCGGGGTGGCGGGATTCGAACCCACGACCTCTTCGTCCCGAACGAAGCGCGCTACCAAGCTGCGCTACACCCCGAAGGCTGCATGAGTCTAGCCCAGCCACGGGAGTGCTCAGCGACCGGTCACGGTCAGCAGTGTTGCCTCAGGTGGGCAGGCGAATCGCACTGGCGCATAAGGGGAGGTGCCGAGGCCAGCGGAGACGTGAAGGTGGGAGCCCTGGTGTGAGGAAAGTCCCTTCGCTCGCTTGCGATCGAGATCGCAATTAGTCACGAGGGCTCCGACGCCTGGCAGAGCGAGCTGTCCACCATGGGTGTGCCCGGCCAAGATGAGGTCGGCACCGTCACTCGCCATCCCATCGAGAACTCGAAGATACGGCGCATGGACAACACCAAGGGCAAGGTCGGCATCGGCTGAGAACGCTCCTGCGACATCGTCGTACCGATCGCGTGAAATGTGCGGATCATCGACCCCGCGCAGATCAATCGTGAGGCCGTTGACCTCGAGCACCGCACGAGCGTTCGAGAGATCGCTCCAGCCTGCATCAGTGAGACCCGCGACGAGATCAGGCCACGGCAGCATCGGTCGGCTTGGTTCGAGCTGCGACGGGCCGCGCAGATACTGCGCCGGGTTGAGAGGGCGCGGCGCGAAGTAGTCATTGCTGCCGAGAACGAAGGCGCCGGGAATGTCGAGCAGTGCATCGAGTGCATCGAGTGCTTCGGGAACAGCATCAAGGTGAGAGAGGAAGTCGCCGGTGGCGATGACGGCGTCAGGTCGAAGCTCGCGCAGGGAGCGCACCCACTCCTTCTTCTTCGTCTGCCCTGGCACGAGGTGTAGATCCGAGAGGTGAAGGATTCGCAACTCTGGCTGACCAGCGCTCAATGCCGGCACTGTCGCTCGACGAAGTGTGAAGTTCTGCGCCTCCCAAGCTGAGTACACAAGCCCTGCCGCACCGAGTGCGAGCACGCCGAGGGCGGCCTTGACGGGAGTGCGCATGGTCAGATCGTGGCACGAAGGGTGCGAGAATACGAAAATGAGCACACTCAAGGCGACCCTGCAGGCGAATCTGACCACGGCCATGAAGGCCCGCGATGAGTTGTCAGCTGCCACCTTGCGCATGGCCCTGACCGCCATCACCAATGAAGAGGTCTCGGGCAAGTCTGCCCGTGAGCTCAGTGATGACGAGGTCGTGACCGTTCTCGGCCGTGAGGCTAAGAAGCGCCGCGAGGCCGCGGAAGCCTTTGATTTAGCAGGTCATCCCGATCGTGCGGACCGTGAGCGTGCTGAACTTGGCGTTCTCACCGTCTACCTTCCGCAGCAGATGTCCGAGGCGGAGATTCGTGCGATCGTCGATGCGGCTGTCGCTGAAGTCGGCGCGGGGCCTCAGAATCTCGGTGCGGTCATGAAGATCGTGCAGCCGCAGGTCAAGGGCAAGGCCGATGGCGGCCAGGTTGCGGCGCTCGCTCGTGCAGCATTGGGCTGAATCGACTTACTGCCCCGGATTCGGAGCGGGATCCTGTTGCACCGGGGCAGAGCCTTGGCCTGATGGAGCCGGATCTGTCATGGGGGAACTCGAAGCGGCGTCGGATGCCACGGGCTCGGGTTCAGGATTAGTGAACTCGAACTCGGGATTGACCACAGTGCTCGGCGCAGGCTTGTAATAACTAGCGGATGTCTCCCGAGCGGGCTTGAGGCCGAAACTCGATTCGAGGATGAAGTTGTTCGCCACGTGCCCTTCTGATGCACCGGTCATGGCCTCTTTCCAGATCGGCCCGGGCAAAGTACTACCGAACACCTGCGAGTAATAGCGCCCGGCAATCGTGACGTCTTTCATGGGGAAGCCATATCCGCCGCGCGGGTCACCCACCCAGACAGCAGCTGCAATGTCGGGCGTGAAACCAGCGAACCAGACTGCTGCTGATTCGTTCGTGGTGCCCGTCTTGCCTGCTGCCGGACGATCGGCAAGTGACATGGCCTGGCCTGTGCGGCCGCCGATGTAGCCGTCGATCACACCGGTGAGCAAGGCTGTTGTTGAGTCGGCAACATCGCGGGTGATGACCTGCGTGCAGTTGACCGGCGGCACAGGCACTGAGTGACCATCTCGATCTCGAATGTCGAGCAGAACTCGCGGGGTGCAGTAAGAACCGTGATTGGCAAAAGTCGCATAGGCATTGGCCAACTGCAGCGGAGTGACCTCCATGGTGCCGAGCGTGAACGAGGGAACACGCAGCAACGGTTCGCCGGAGCCGAGTCGAACGCCCATGGACTCCGCAATCTCTGCGGGACGGCATTGGCCCGTGCGCTCCTCGAGCGCCATGAAGTAGGTGTTGATCGAATAGGCCGTGGCACGAGCCATGTCAAAGGTGCCCGCGCCGGTGCTGTTACGCACCGTGATCGGACCATAGGAAACGCCGGTCTCACAGTTCTTGAAGTTTTCGAACGTATTCGGACTCGGCGACGAAATGAACTCAGCGGGTGAGATTCCGGCCTCGAGTGCAGCGGCGATGGTGAAGACCTTGAAGGTTGAGCCGGCCTGCATGCCAATGGTTCCGCCCGCTGCACGGTCGACGTTGTAGTTGTACGTGGTTCGACCAGGCCCTGAAGTACCCCAGAGCCGATTCTGGGTCATCGCGAGCACATTTCCGGTGCCCGGCTGGATCATCGTGATGGCCCCGGCGCGCTTGCTTTCATCCTCGATGGGAATCTTGGTTGTCACGGCGGTGAACGCGGCTTGCTGCGCCTTGGCATCGAGCGTCGTTCGAATCGTGTACCCACCTCGCTTCAGGAAGGCCTCGCGCGCCTCGGGGGTATCACCGAAAGTTGGATCAGTGCGAATCATGTGCAGCACGTAGTCACAGAAGAACGGTGCGTAAGAGGTCGTGCATCCGTTCGTGACTCGCGATGGTGCGAGCACCGACGACATGGGGGTGAGTGAAGCCTGCTCAGCCTGGGTTGCGGTGATGTAACCCTGATCAGCCATGCGTCGCAGCACTACATTACGGCGCTTCGCGGAAAGTTCGGGATTGCGCAGGGGGTCAAAGGCTGTCGGCTGTTGAACGATGCCGGCAAGCGTCGCTGCCTCGGCAAGGTTGAGTTCTGACGCCGGCTTGGAGAAGTAGCGACGTGCCGCTGCTTCGACACCGTATGCACCAGATCCGAAGTATGCGATGTTGAGGTAGCGCTCGAGGATCTCTGCCTTTGAGTAGCGCTTCTCAAGTGCGAGGGCGAGGCGGATCTCCCGCAGCTTGCGTGTAGCGCTGCGACCGCGGGCGGCTTCGAGCTCGGCACCGTTGCTTGCCTCGGTAACGAGCACGTTCTTGATGTACTGCATCGTCAGGGTCGAGGCGCCTTCTTGGACTCCGCCGGACGAGGTGTTGGAGGCGAGGGCGCGCATGCCGCCGCGGAAGTCAAAGCCATGGTGCTGCAGGAAACGAGAATCTTCGACGGAGATGATCGCCTGGCGCATGATCGGTGCGATCTCGCCAAGCGGGATCTCGACACGATTTTGGTAATAGAGCGTGGCCAAGGTGGTGCCATCAGAGGCGAGAAGCACAGTGCGCTGGGGCAAGGGCGGGGTGTCGAGGGATGCGGGGAGTGCCTCGAAGTTCTGGACGGCGCTCTTGGTGAGCACCCCGACGCCACCAACAAAGGGCACAGCAATCAGGGCCAGCACCAGCCCGGCCGCCACGACCGCGACCAGGAGCAGCCCCATGCGCCGCAGGGCGGCCGAGGCAGTGAGGCGATCAGGTGGCATGCTCATCAGACGTCAGCGTAAGTCGGTGTGTTCCCCTCGGGGTCGCGGCGCGCGACGGCCTCGGATGATGCTGAGGTCCATGTGGACTATTGACACTAATTAACTAGTCAGGAATAGTTCTTTAGAGCCTGTATGCACAGGCTGGTGAGGCGTAGCGTCCGCCCACAAGTAGTAACAGCAGGGCATCAGAAGAAACAGGCACTTACTGAAGGGGTGGTCGTAGTACATGTCGGTCGACTCAGCTTGGGCGGCACAGGCCGCCTGTCGTACATCAGATCCCGACACCCTCTTCGTACAAGGTGCAGCCCAGAACCGGGCCAAGGCCATCTGCTCCGGCTGCGTGGTGCGTACTGACTGCCTGGCCGATGCCCTCGATAACCGCGTCGAGTTCGGCGTATGGGGTGGCATGACCGAGCGTGAGCGTCGCGCACTGCTTCGTCGCCGCCCGAACGTCACCTCGTGGCGCCACCTGCTCCAGACAGCTCAGGATGAATTCGATCGCCAAAGCATCCTCACCGGCCGTATTGGCGCAGTCTCCTAATTCTTCGCGCTAGCGCTCGGCGAGGCTCTCACCGATGCGGCGCAACCCGTCGAGGTCGTGGATGTCCTCTGCCATAGCGGGCATCATGGCCACCGGCACGCTGGGGTGTGCAGCAGTAAATCTCTCGGCTAGGTGTCGTTGCCGTTCGGCCTGAGCCTGACGATTGGCGTGAATCCCAAGAAGAGCCGCCGTGAGCTCGTGGCCACCGTTGCCAAGTGACTGCGCAGCGACCCTTGCGCGATCTGCGGAGAGCTCAGGCGCATCGATGTACTGCACACGGTTCAGCACAAGTCCGGCAAGTGGCATGGAGTCGGTCTTGAGCCGCTCGACGAAGTACGCAGCCTCGCGCAGTGCATCAGATTCTGGCGCAGCGATGACGATGAAGCGGCTGCTGGGCTGCTTCAGTAGCGCGTAGGTCTTGTCAGCACGCTCTCGGAAACCGCCAAAGGTGGTGTCGATGGCGGCGACGAAGGTACCGACGTCAGTGAGCACCTGTGTGCCAAGGATCTTGTTGAGAACACCGGTGAAGATTCCGAAGCCGAGTGCGGCGATCTTGCCGATGCCGCGTCCCGCGGAGCGTGCTGGAGCAGTGAGGATTCGGATGAATTTGCCGTCGAGGAAAGATCCCAGTCGTGCCGGCGCATCGAGGAAATCGAGAGCGCTTCGTGAAGGTGGCGTGTCGACGATGATCAGATTCCAGGTGCCTTCGAGGTCAGCGCGTGCACTCAGTTGCCCCAGCTTTTCCATCGCCATGTACTCCTGCGTTCCGGCGAAAGATGAGGACAGGGCTTGGTAGAACGGATTCTCGAGGATCTGCTTGGCTTTTTCGGGATCAGCGTGCGTCTCGACAACCTCGTCGAAGGTGCGCTTCATGTCGAGCATCATGGCGTGAAGCGAGCCATTGCCATCGGGTGAATGAATGCCCACAACCTCACGTGGCGTGTTATCGAGACTGGTGAGACCAAGTGCTTGAGCCAGCCGTCTGGCCGGATCGATGGTCAGCACGCAGACCTTGCGCCCATGCTCTGCGGCGCGAAGTGCGAGAGCAGCGGCAGTCGTGGTCTTACCCACTCCGCCGGCACCCGTGCAGACCAAAATCTTGATGTCGTGATCAGCTATGAGTGCGTCTATATCGAGTTCAGGAGCGTTCTCGAAGGAGGTCATCTCACTCCCTCGGAACGTAGGCAGGCCGCGAGTTCGTAAAGTCCACCGAGATCGACACCGCCGGGAAGTAGAGGCAAGGTCAGGTGCTGAAATCCCGTGTCATCAATGCGCTTCAGCTCGCGACCCTCGAGCGCAATGCGTAACGAGTAATCGCGAGCCTCAGCGGCAAGTTCTGCGGCGAGTGGTTCTGCCGTGATGCCAGCGGTGACGAGATCTGCACCGATCTGATCCAGCGGCAAAGTCCCGGCAATCGCTGCAGCGCGCTGATCATCGGTGAGCACTGAAGGACGAGTCATGTTGACGAAGACCGCACCGACCGGCAGGCCAGCGGCGGTGAGTTCGGCGATTCCATCAATGGTTTCCTGCACGGGCATCTCCTCGAGCAAAGTCACGAGGTGCACTGCGGTGCGCGGCGAGGCGATGACGCTCATCACGAGGTCTGCGTGATTTCGAATGGGGCCAACTTTGGCAAGGCCCGACATCTCCGAGTTGACGTTAAGAAACTTGGTGATGCGACCCGTCGGGGGAGCATCGATGACTACGGCGTCGTAGTAGTTCTTCTTGTCATCAGGCTTGCGCCGAACGACTTCGACCGCCTTGCCCGTCAGCAAGACGTCGCGCAGTCCGGGAGCGATAGTGGTGGCGAAGTCGACCGCGCCCATCTTCTTCAGCGCAGCCCCGGCGCGGCGCAGGTTGTAGAACTGCTCGAGATAGTCGAGAAGTGCCTCCTGGGGGTCGACGGCAAGCGCCCACACCTCGCCACCCTCTGGAGCGACCGCGATCATGCGCTCCTCGTAGGGCAGAGGCGCAGTGTCGAACAACTGGGCAATGCCCTGACGGCCTTCGACTTCGAGGAGAAGGGTGCGCTTTCCGCCCTGTGCGAGTGCGAGTGCTAAGGATGCGGCGACCGTTGTCTTGCCGGTTCCACCCTTGCCAGAGACGACATGCAGGTCGACTCCTGGCCACAACCGCGCATCGCTCACGGAGCCAGCCTATGCGCAACCCCTCGGTGACCTACTACTGTCATTCCATGACGAAATGGGAGTACGCCACCGTGCCGCTGCTCGTGCACGCCACCAAGCAGATCCTCGATAACTGGGGCCTCGATGGATGGGAGCTCGTGCAGGTCGTTCCTGGACCGAACTCCGAGAACCTCATCGCCTACATGAAGCGCCCACTGGGGTAGTCATGTCGACTGTCGAAGCACGACTCGCAGCTGCGGGTCATACGTTGCCTGAAGCCACGACTCCGCTGGCTGCCTACGTGCCTGCAGTGCTCTCGGGTCGTTACGTCTATACGTCTGGCCAACTTCCCGTTGTCGACGGTGAGCTCATCGCGACCGGAAAAGTGGGCGCTGAGATCGATCCGGATAGCGCAACTGAGCTTGCTGCTCGGTGCGCGCTCAACGCGATCGCTGCCGTTAAGTCCGTCATTGGTGATCTCGACAAGGTAGTTCGGGTCGTCAAGGTAGTGGGCTTCGTGGCGAGTGACCCTGAGTTCTCAGGCCAGCCGGCAGTCATGAACGGCGCGAGCAATCTGTTGCTCGAAGCCTTCGGTGACGCCGGCCGTCACGCGCGATCCGCAGTAGGCGTAGCCGTGCTTCCGCGCAACGCACCCGTCGAGGTCGAGATCATCGTCGAGGTGGCCGACTAGTCATGTCGGTCGTCCGCGAGCGAGCTCTCCTGCTCGCCTCTGGGTCGAAGGAATGGGTGCCGCCTGTTCCGCGTGCGGCATCAACTCTCATCCTGGTTCGCGACGGTGCACACGGCGTTGAGACCTTCTTAATGCGCAGACCACTCACGATGAAGTTCGCTCCTGGGATGTCGGTGTATCCCGGTGGTGCGCTTGATGTAGTGGATTTTGACGATGTGATTACAGAGAGTCTTGACGTGGAGATCGTCGAGATGAACGCCGCCCGCGCGAGTGCGTCCACGCAGGAATTCCGTGCCCTTCTCGCCTGTGCAATTCGTGAGACTCGCGAGGAAGCAGGAGTCGACATCACTGATCCCAGTGACGTCATTCTTATGGACCATTGGGTCACCCCCGAGCATGAGAGTCGCCGTTTCGACGTCCGCTTTTTCATCACTCGACTGCCGGCCGGGCAGACCGCATACGTCGCCTCAGGTGAAGCCGATCATGCCGAATGGATTCGGCCCTCTGTTGCCTTGGAGCGGTACTCGCGAGATGAACTGCCAATGCTGCGACCGACTCTGGAGGTGCTTCGATTTCTCGCCCTTCATGACTCAGCTGATCAGGCCATTGCTGCCGCAGGCTCACGCGATGTTGTCGCTCGCATGCCGCGCGCGACTCCATTAGGCGAGAGCGATCTGAGTTGGCACATTATTAATGAGCGCACTGGCGAGATCATCGAGACCGATGTCGTACCGCCTGCGCAGTTGGAGACCGGCGGTATCAGCACATGAGCGGTCGCCAGCTTCCGCTGGGCAGTGATCAGGCCTGGACCGGCGGTGTCATCAGTGACTGGAGTACCTGTCTGCTCGCACCGAATCCCTCAGCCTGGACGCTAGAGGGGACGAACACCTGGCTGATTGCCGAGCCAGGTGCAACTGACGTTGTCGTCGTTGATCCTGGGCCAGATACCGCTGAGCATCTCGAGCGCATCGTTGCCACGGTGGGCGAGCGTGGCGCGATCGCTCAGATCCTGCTGACCCACGGCCATGCGGACCATTCGGCCGGTGCGCTCTCGCTCGCGCGTCTGTGCGGCGCCCCAGTACGGGCACTTGATCCTGAGCATGTGCACGGGGGAGAGGGCCTGCACGGAGGAGACGTCATCGCCTTAGGGGACCTTGTTGTGGACGTGATCTCCACGCCGGGTCACTCGGCGGACTGTCTGTCCTTCCGAATCAACGGCGACTCCTCGATCTTGACCGGTGACACGGTGCTCGGCCGTGGCACCACTGTCATCGCCTGGCCGGAGGGCAAGCTAGGCGAATACCTAGCAACCCTCGACGCCTTGGCCGTGACCATCAATGCTCACGACATCACGAGCATCTATCCAGGGCACGGCCCTTTGGTGGCCGATCCGGCCGAGAGAATTCAGTGGTACATGCAGCATCGGGCTGAGCGGCTCAATGACGTGCGGGCCGCACTTGAGACCGGCGCGCGAACCGCAGACGAGGTCGTGGCAATCGTCTATGCGCAGACTCCGTCTGGCTTGCTCGGCGCTGCGAAACTCAGCGTGCAGGCGCAGATGGATTTCTTGACCGCCTAGCGTGCGCGTCGGCTGTGCTCATCCGGCCTAGCGTGCGCGTCGGCTGTGCTCATCCGGCCTAACGTGCGCGGCGGCCCAAACGCTCGACATCCAGGATCATCACCTGGCGTGACTCAAGGCGGATCCAGCCACGCTGCGCGAAGTCAGCCAGTGCCTTGTTCACAGTCTCGCGCGATGCGCCGACAAGTTGCGCGAGTTCTTCTTGGGTCATGTCGTGGGTGACGAGCAGGCCGTCGGGCGTGACCTGACCGAACTTCTCGCCGAGATCCATCAGGGCCTTTGCCACACGACCGGGAACATCGGAGAAGACGAGATCGGCCATGGCCTCATTGGTGCGACGAAGGCGACGGGCAAGGGCCTGGAGAAGCGCCGAGGCTACCTCGGGGCGGCCGGCAAGCCACGGGCCAAGCTGCTCATGGCTAAGACCGAGCACGACGGCATCGGTGAGCGCGGTGGCGGTAGCCCGACGGGGGCCTGGATCAAAGAGGCTGAGTTCGCCGCACATCTCACCAGGGCCAAGCACCAGCATGAGTGACTCGCGGCCATCGGCGGACGACTGACCAAGCTTGACCTTGCCCTCGAGGATGACGTAGAGGCGGTCGCCGGCCTGGCCCTCCGTGAAGAGCTCTTCACCCTTGGTGATGCGGATTTCGACGAGGCTGGCACGCAGCGCCGCTGCGCCCTCCGCGTCGAGAGCTGCGAACAAGGGTGCCTGCATCAGCACGTCGTCCACTGTGACCTCCGTCATCATTTACTAGGGAGTCCACATTCTTGCCTATCGAGGCTTCGAGGACTAGAGCAGGTCCCCTTCGGACGTACGCTGGGCAGATGTCCGAGCCGAGCAGAACCTGGATTCGTGAGGGGAAGGTCGATCCCGACGCCCTTCGCGACCTGCCGTCCTGGCTCGACCCGGTGGTCAAGTGCGTACAAGAAATTCGATCTGATGACCTCAAGTACGCGGTCCCGACGGATGGGGAGGGCAGGCATTCCGCCGTCCTGATCTTGTTCGGGGAGGGCTCCGACCCTGATCTCCTGATGATTCAGCGCGCCGCCCGAATGCGGGCACATGCCGGTCAACCAGCCTTCCCGGGCGGAGCAGTAGATCCGACTGACCGCGATGCACGTGCTGCCGCTGTGCGAGAGGCCGTCGAAGAGACTGGTCTGGATCCCCAAGGGGTGCGGGTTTTCGGTCAGTTACCGGACCTGTGGCTCAGTGTCAGCGGCTTTGTCGTCTCCCCGGTGATCGCATGGTGGGAGCATCCGAGTGAGGTCTGGGCACGCGAGCCCGATGAAGTCGAGTCAGTCACTCGTGTGAAGCTTGCCGATCTGATCAATCCCGAAAACCGGGTAAGCGTGAGACATCCTTCCGGTTACACCGGGCCAGGATTTCGCGTCAACGACTTGCTGGTCTGGGGTTTCACGGGCGGTCTCATCGATCTCATCCTGGATCACTCTGGGCTGGCTCAACCGTGGGATCGTGCCGTCATTGTCGAACTCGATACCGTCACGGCCACTGATGAAGACTCCGTGACTTCGTGAATCTCGTTGACTGGGTGCTCGTTGGCGCCACCATCGTGTTTGCGTGGGCTGGTTGGCGACAGGGATTTGTCGCGGGCGTGCTGTCTTTCGCAGGATTCCTCGGTGGCGGTCTTACTGCGGCTTTCATCCTGCCGCGGTTCTCTGCATCGCTCACTGATAACCCCGTCATACGTGTTGGCATCGTGGTCATCGGTGTGATTGTTGCTGCTCTTGTTGGTCAGTTCATTGCCTCACTTCTCGGGCGACGTCTGCATGACGCCATCACGTGGCGGCCAGCGCGACTTATCGACAATGCGGCTGGCGCGACCCTTGCGGTCATCGCGCTGGCGATCATGGCCTGGATCGTTGCAAGTGCAGTCGCATTTCTTCCACAGTTACCGATGGCCTCGCAGATTCAGCAGTCCCGGCTCCTTGTCATCGTCGATACGGCCGTACCCAACCAGGTGCGAGATGCCTTTGTCGGCCTGCGCAACATGGTGAACAGCGCCGATGCACCGCATGTGTTCTCCGCGCTCGGCTCACTTTCGGTCCCTACTGTCGCCTTGCCTGACCCGACTGTGATTCTCGGTGGCGCCGTAACCGATGCTCGGCCGTCAGTGGTTCGTGTCACCGGCGAGTCAGATGAGTGCCACGTGTCAGTAAGTGGATCTGGTTTTGTCTATGCGCCGCAGCATGTTCTCACCAACGCGCATGTTGTGGCGGGTATCGCTTCCCCCGAGATTCAAGTGCGGGCCTCGCAGCCATTGCTGAAGGCGACGGTCGTGTACTTCGACCCCCAAGTTGATATCGCCGTCCTCTACGTCCCTGAACTCAATGCCCCAGCACTTGAGTTCGCCCCTGATTCGGCGGAGTCAGGTGATGATGCGATCGTCGCGGGTTTTCCCGAGGGTGGACCCTACGACTCAGCTCCCGCCCGCATCCGTGACGTTGTTACGGCTCGCGGTGATGACATCTACGGCAAGTCAGGTGTGGAGCGAGAGGTGTATTCCTTCCGAGGCAATGTGCAGCATGGCAACTCAGGCGGTCCGTTGCTGACCACGCGCGGCGACGTGCTGGGAATGGTCTTCGCCGCAGGCACAGACAAGACCGGCTACGCACTCACAGCGGAACAACTCGGTGTTGCCTCAGCACGTGGGCTGCGCTCGGATGAGCGGGTCGACACGGGTTCCTGCCGAATCCACGAATAAGGATCGTGTTACTCGCCGTTGAGCCAGGTGAGGAGCACCTCGTTGAACTGCTCCGGATTCTCTTCGTGCGGGAAGTGACCGGTATCCATCGCTGACAACGCGTAGCTGCCGCGTACGAAGTTCTCACTGCCCGCACATGCATCGATGCTCATCATGGGGTCGCGCGAACCGTGCACGTGCAGCACGTCAGCATTGATGTCGGACTTCATGCGCGACATGTAACGCAGGCCGTCAGGTCTCGGCACTGATCGACCTGCCCACCGATGGAATTCAATTGCCGTGTGCGCAGTGGGCCAGCGCATGAACGCGGAACGGTACATCGAGAGTGCTTCGGTATCCGGCCAGCCCGGTGTGCCCGACCATTCTGCAATCAGGTCACCGACGCGAGCACCTTCATCACGAGTGAGTGCACGTTCGGGAATGAACGGCACCTGAAACCCGGCGGCGTAACCGAGTGAGATGCGACGACGCCACGGTTGAAGGGACGCACTTCGCACGCGACGCGGATGCGGCGAGCTCACCGGCACTATCGCCGTGACCACCTCGGGCTCGAGCACTGCCATCGACCAGGCGACGAATGCACCCCACCCATGGCCGACGATTACGGCTTCGCTTTCGCCAAGTGAGCGAATCACGGCCGCAACATCGGCGGAAAGCGTGAACGGGTCATATCCATGCGGAGGATGGTCGGAGCCGCCGTAGCCACGTAGATCCATGGCGATCGCGCGGTACCCCGCTTCGGCGAGGGCAGTGATCTGGTGACGCCAGGTCCACCAGAACGTAGGGAAGCCATGCAGCAGCACGACCGCTGGGCCTTCGCCTTGTTCGACTACGTGAAAGCGCGCACCATGCGCAGAGATATCGCGATGAGTCCACTCTCCGGCGACGCGAATCGCAGCATCAGGCTCGATGAGTGTCATGTGTGGGAGAGCGAATTACTCGACGGGCTTCGCCGGCGCCAGGGTCTCCTGGGTCTTGCGAAGCTCGGCCATCGACAGGTCAGGGCCCTTGATAGAGGAAGCGTTCTTCTTGGTGAGGATGCCGGTCACGACGGCCGAGATGAGAAGGAACAGCGAGACGAGTCCGAAGCCGGCCCAGGTGGGCAAGCCCATGGCGGCGAGTGCGAATGCGATGGTGATGAGGATGAAGATCGCGAAGAGGCTGATCGTGATGAGCGTGACGACGGCCATGATGCTGGTGCGGGCCACTGCCTCACCGGTGTTCTTCAGCTCAGCCTGGGTGAAGGCGACCTGGGCCTGCACGAGGCGCTTGGCGTCATTCGCGGTTTTGCGCACGAGATCGGCGATGCTTGCGTCCTTTGCCATGACAGCAGGTTACTGGTCTGGGCCGAATTGATACACGTCCGGGATTCCATCCCCGTCAATGTCGGCCTCCTCGACCGCGTGGACGAGGCGGTAGTGCCGATTTCGTGTGCGAATTGCCACGGTGGCCAAGGCGGCCGAGATGACGGAGGCCGTGAGGACCGCGATCTTGGCGCTGTCCATCTCGCCGGGATCACCAGGGAAGGCCAGGCCGCTGATGAGCAGGGCCACGGTGAAGCCGATACCGGCCAGGATTCCTACCGTGGCGATATCGCGCCAGGCCAGCATGGGATTGAGCTGGGCGCGGGTGAACCGGGCGACAAGCCATGAGGTCCCGAAGACACCGACGGGCTTTCCGATCACCAGGCCGATGAGGATGCCGATCGCGACGGGGCTGCTCAATGCGGTGATGAAGCCAATGCTGCGCAGGTCCACACCGGATGCGAGGAAGGCGAAGATCGGCACGCACAGCCCGGCGCTGATCGGGTGGATCAAGTTCGCCATGCGATCACCAGGGCTGTCCTTCTCACCTGGATCAACCTTGACGCGAGTGAGCAATCCGAGGACTACGCCGGCGACTGTGGCATGGACCCCACTTTGGAAGAGGCAGTACCAGGCAAGAAAGGCAATCGGAATGTAAAGCCATGGCGCCCGAATGCGCCGCCATTGCGCGAGGAAGTAGAGCACGAAGAGTGCGATGGCACCAAGGAACCAGCCGAGATGGAATCCATGGGAGTAGAACACCGCGATGACGGTGATGGCTCCAAGATCGTCGACCACTGCGAGAGCGAGGAGGAATGCACGTAAGGGCAGGGGAAGCATGCGTCCGACAACGGCGAGCACCGCGAGCGCGAAAGCGATGTCAGTCGCCATCGGGATGCCCCAGCCATGTGACGCGCCATCGGCGGCCGTCATGTTGACGATCAAGAAGATCGCTGCAGGCAGAACCATGCCGCCGATGGCAGCGGCGATCGGGACTATCGCCTGCGCGGGCTTCGACAGTGCACCGAGCACGAATTCATGCTTGAGCTCAAGACCGGCAACGAAGAAGAACACCGCGAGAAGTGCATCGGACGCCCAGGTCCCCAGACTCAGGTGAAGATCGAGCGACTCAGGGCCGACTTCGAACGCCACCAGATTCTCATAGGCCGATGCCCATGAAGAGTTAGCCCAGATGAGTGCGATAACAGCACAGACGAGCAGCAGGATTCCGCCGACAGTCTCATCGCTGAGCTGAGAGCGGAGCCAATTTCGCTGAAACAGGCTGGGGCGAGAGAGCAGATGCGTTCTCGCCATGGCTATTAATCCTCTGCAGATGAACTCGAAAGACCTGCCGAGATCATATTCATCACCGTGGGATCAGCGAGTGTGGTCGCGTCCCCGAGATCACGATTCTCGGCAACATCGCGAAGGAGGCGACGCATGATCTTGCCCGAGCGGGTCTTCGGCAGCTCGGCCACGATCATGATCTGTCGAGGCTTGGCAATCGGCCCAATCTCCTTGGCGACATGATCGCGAAGTGCCTTGGCAACACCAGGGCCGTCCTCGGATCCCTTGCGCAGGATCACGAACGCGACGATGCCCTGCCCGGTCATCTCGTCATTCGCGCCGACGACAGCTGCCTCAGCCACGGTCGGATGTGACACGAGTGCTGACTCAACTTCGGTGGTGGAAATACGGTGACCGGAGACGTTCATGACATCGTCGACCCGGCCTAGCAACCAGAGAGCGCCGTCATCGTCGAACTTCGCGCCGTCGCCGGCGAAGTAGTACTGGGGCCAGCGCGACCAGTAGGTGTCGACATAGCGCTCGTTGTCGCCCCAGATGCCACGAAGCATCGAGGGCCATGGCTCAGTCAGAACGAGGTAGCCACCATGGCCATTTCCTACTGGCGTGCCGTGGTCATCGACGATGGCGACCGAGATACCGGGGAGTGCGCCCATGGCGGAGCCGGGCTTCGTTGCGGTAACACCGGGAAGCGGCGACACCATCATCGCGCCGGTCTCGGTCTGCCACCAGGTGTCAACGATCGGGCATCGATTCCCGCCGATCACATCGCGGTACCACATCCACGCTTCGGGGTTGATGGATTCGCCAACGGAGCCAAGAACGCGAAGTGACGAGAGATCCTTCGACTGCGGGAGGTCGTCTCCCCACTTCATGAAGGTACGAATTGCGGTGGGGGCGGTGTAGAGAATCGACACCTTGTGACGCTCGACGATGTCCCACCAGCGATCCTGGCCAGGGGTGTCAGGTGTGCCTTCGTAGATGACCTGCGTGGCTCGGTTGGAGAGCGGGCCGTAGACGACGTAGGAATGTCCGGTCACCCATCCGATATCCGCGGTGCACCAAAACACATCGGTCTCGGGCTTGAGGTCGAAGACGTTGTAATGCGTGTACGAAGTCTGAGTGAGGTAGCCACCCGTGGTGTGCAGGATTCCCTTGGGCTTACCGGTGGTCCCGGACGTGTACAGGATGAAGAGCGGGTGCTCGCTATCGAACGCCTCGGGTGCATGCTGCGGGCTCTGGCGCTCGACTATGTCGTGCCACCAGACATCGAGCTCGGGATTCCACTCGACGTCGCCACCGGTGCGCTTGACGACGAGAACATGCTCGACGCTCGGTGTGCTCTTCACGGCTTCGTCAACTGCTGGCTTCAAGGGCATGGCGGAACCACGTCGGTTTTGGCCGTCAGTCGTGATGACCAGCTTCGCCTCTGCATCGTTGATCCGGCTTTCCAAGGCACTCGCTGCGAAGCCGCCGAAGATGACCGAGTGTGGCGCTCCCACGCGCGCGCAGGCGAGCATCGAGATAACTGCCTCGGGGATCATCGGCATGTAGATCGCAACTCGATCACCAGCAGTGATGCCGAGTTCGGTCAGTGCATTCGCTGCCTTGCAGACTTCATCCTGCAGCTCTGCGTAGGTGATGTTGCGCAGGTCGCCGGGCTCGCCCTCGAATCGGATGGCAACCTGTCCGCCGTAGCCGGCTTCGACATGGCGATCGACACAGTTGTACGCGACGTTGATCTTTCCGTCGACGAACCAGCGCGCGAAAGGCGCATTCGACCAGTCCAGTACCTGGGTGAAGGGCTCAGCCCAGTCGAGGCGCTCAGCTTGCTTCGCCCAGAAGGCCAGGCGGTCAGCGGAGGCTTCCGCATACATGCCCGGCTGAGCATTCGCTGCCGCGGCAAACTCCGGGCTCGGTGGGAAGGTGCGATCTTCGTGGCCGAGATTCGACAGGGCGTCGGTGCTCATGGGGATCCTTCGGTGTTCGGTCCCGCGAAGCGCGGGAGTGCTGCAGGCCAGCTCAGGTTAGGGGAGTGAGGCGGATCTGTCGGGTGCTTTTCCCCGATGCGGCCTAGATCTCGTTTCCGCCGACGACGGCAGGCAGTGCGGCGGCCTCTTCATCGGTAAACAGACGTGAGCGAATGAGGAATCGCTTGCCTTCCGGGCTCTCGAGCGAGAACCCGCCTCCTCGGCCCGGCACGGCATCGACGGTGAGATGCGTGTGAGACCAATACTCGAATTGAGAGAGCGACATCCAGAAGCCAATGGGTTCCTCGATGCCCTCGATCTGAAGTTCGGCAAGTCGGACGTCTTGTCCGCCTACTCGGAATTCGCCAGCCAGGTAACACATGGGAGCCGAGCCATCACAGCAGCCGCCGGACTGATGAAACATCAGAGGGCCATGCATGACGCGGAGGCGGCGGAGTAAATCCGCCGCCTCCGCGGTCACATCGACGCGTGTTGTCACGGTCGCATTCTCTCAGTCGGCTTAGAAGAAGCCGAGTGCCTTCGGGGAATACGACACCAGCAGGTTCTTGGTCTGCTGGTAGTGATCGAGCATCATCTTGTGAGTCTCACGGCCGATGCCCGACTGCTTGTATCCACCGAACGCCGCATGCGCGGAGTAGTCGTGGTAGCAGTTTGTCCAGACACGACCGGCCTGAATGGCGCGACCTGCGCGGTAGGCGGTGTTTCCATCGCGAGTCCAGACACCGGCACCGAGGCCGTAGAGCGTGTCATTGGCGATCTTGATCGCATCGTCGTAGCCGCTGAACTTTGCGACCGAGACAACCGGGCCGAAGATCTCCTCCTGGAAGATGCGCATTGCGTTGTTGCCCTCGAACACGGTGGGTGCAACGTAGTAGCCACCGGAGAGATCGCCGCCGAGATCGACTCGGGTGCCACCGGTCAGGATCTTTGCGCCCTCAGCCTTGCCGATGTCGATGTACGACAGGATCTTCTCGAGCTGGTCGTTGCTTGCCTGAGCGCCGATCATCGTGCTGACGTCGAGCGGGTTGCCCTGCTTGACCATCTTGGTGCGCTCGACCGCATCGCCGAGGAACGAGTCGTAGATCTTTGCGTCGATCAGTGCGCGCGATGGACACGTGCAAACCTCACCCTGGTTCAGGGCGAACATCGTGAAGCCCTCGAGGGCCTTGTCGTAGAAGTCATCCTTCTCGGCCGCGACATCGGCGAAGAAGATGTTCGGGCTCTTTCCGCCGAGCTCGAGCGTGACGGGAATGATGTTCTCAGCGGCGTACTGCATGATCAGTCGGCCTGTGGTGGTCTCACCGGTGAAGGCGACCTTGGCTACGCGACGCGATGATGCGAGCGGCTTGCCCGCCTCGACGCCGAAGCCGTTAATGATGTTGAGCACGCCTGCGGGAAGCAGATCCTCGATGAGTGATAGCAGGTAGTGGATCGATGCGGGAGTCTGCTCAGCAGGCTTGAGCACGACGCAGTTACCGGCGGCAAGTGCGGGCGCGAGCTTCCACACGGCCATCAGGATCGGGAAGTTCCAGGGGATGATCTGTGCGACGACGCCCAAAGGCTCGTGGAAGTGGTACGCGACCATGTCGTCGTTGATTTCGCCGAGGGTGCCCTCCTGAGCGCGGATGGCGCCGGCGAAGTAACGGAAGTGATCGATGGCCAGTGGAATATCGGCGGCGAGGGTCTCACGGACCGGCTTGCCGTTTTCCCAGGTCTCGGCGACAGCGATGGCCTCGAGATTGGCCTCCATGCGGTCGGCGATCTTGAGCAGGATGTTGGACCGCTCGGTCACCGAGGTACGACCCCAAGCAGGAGCCGCGGCATGCGCAGCATCCAGGGCCAGATCAACGTCATCGGCATTGCCGCGAGCCATTTCGCAGAAAACCTGACCAGTGACCGGGGTGACGTTCTCGAAATACTGGCCGCTTGACGGCGGAACGTACTTGCCGCCGATGTAGTTGTCGTAACGCGACTTGTAGGTCATCTTGCTGCCCGGCTGGCCGGGTGCTGCGTAGACAGTCATGACTCTCCTTGAGGGACTGGAACGGGTGATCCCGTGATGAACAGGACGCTAGGAGCCAGGTCACAGCCATCGCGCGTCTATGGGCGCGGACTAACTCCCAACTAGCGAAAAGGCTGGTCGACCCCCTGGTCGTTCGGCTAGGTTGCCAGGGACGGGGTGCTTCGGTGGAAGGGAGCGGGATGTCGTCCGGTCATTCGCTGCCGCGCTCTTACCGCGCGCCGAACGCCAAGATTCGCATTGCGCTGGTCGATTCGAACATCATTTTCCGCGCAGGCACGAGAACCGTCCTCGAACGGCGCCCTGGAATCGCGGTCATCTCCGAGTGCGGTGACTCCGCCACGGCGCTCGATCAGATAGCGAGTCTCGAGCCCGATCTCGCGATCATCGACGTCGATCTCGAGGACGACACGACCAAGGGACTCGCGCTGCTGCAAGACATCAGCAGGCAGTTCCCACGAGTACGAGTGCTCGTGCTGACCACCGCAGTCTCCGAATTGATCGTGGTCGAGTCACTTCGTCGTGGTGCTGTCGGCTACGCACTGAAGCGATGTTCACCTGATGAACTCGGCAAGATGGTGCAATCGATCGATCACGGCGACAGCGCATTCAGCGCCGAAGTGGCATCAGTTGTCGCGCGCACGATCGGCGGACATATGCCTGCGGAAGCCACGCTTTCAGAGCGCGAACGCGAAGTCGTGCGTCTCGTCGCACATGGACAGTCGAATCGTGAGATCGCGCATGCCCTCTACATCAGCGAAAGCACAGTCAAGTTTCATCTGCACAATGCGATGAAGAAGATCGGTGCTCGCAATCGTTCTGAGGTGTCGTACCGAGCGACGCACTCTGGTCTCGCCTAGTGCGCCACTCAGCCATTGAGCCCCCACTAGTTAGATAGAAGCATGGCAACGGTCCCCGGAACTTCTGATCCACTGGGCGACCTCCCTCTCAGCGGCTCGGCATCCGCGCTCCTTTCGGCCACCCGCGATGAGATTGACGCGTTGCTGTGGAATCGAGGAATCCGGGCAAAGGCCGGGGAAGTCGCTGCGGCCTCTGCGATGCGCGGTGCTCGTGACTCTGCTGCAATCGATGGTGCCGATACCGCGGTCGTCGATGACTCGCCGATGGGTCGAATCCTCGGCAACGCGCAGGTGCTCACTGCTCGCGTTCCGGCTCTCGTCGACACCTGGACAACGTCACCGCTGCAGGTACTTGCGGAATTGCATGCGATCGCGGCTCAAGGCTTTACTCCTGACGAGGAACGCGGACGTCCGCGCAGCACCGACGATGTCCGCGACCCGCTCAACATTGGAGTCCTCCCACCGGCGAATGTCATCAGCCCCCGAATGACAAGCCTGGCTACTGTGATCACCACATCGACATCACCTGCACTTCTTGTCGCAGCCATCGTCCACGGCGAACTCTCCGCGTTGCGTCCGTTCGCGGTTGGCAGCGGACTCGTGGCGCGTGCGAGCGTTCGACTCGTGATGGCGTCCAAGGGAATCGATCCGTCGCTGTTCTCCATTCCCGAGCACGGGATGTTCGAACTCGGCCGCCCTGCGTACGTGAACGCGATCCGCGACTACTCAGCCGGAACGGCAAACGGCATCAATTCGTATGTCACGTGGTTTGCCACCGCGCTCGCGATGGGTGCACAAGCCGTCGAGGTTTAAGCGCGAAGCGACCGGCGATGCGCGTACCACGCAATGCCCAGCGCCACTGCGCCAAGTGCGACGCCAGCGCCTGCGGCAGCAGCAGCCTGCTTCTTGTCGATGCGGCTCTTCATTGCCACAGGCTTCGCGAAGTCGCGGATCGGCCAGTTGTTGGCGACGGCCAGCTTGCGAAGTTCTGTGTCGGGATTCACGGCGACCGGATGACCGACGGCTTCGAGCATCGGCACGTCGGTAAACGAATCGGAGTATGCGTAGCACTCGGTGAGATCGTAGCCACGTTCAACAGCGAGGCTGCGCATCGCTTCTGCCTTGCCCGGGCCATAGGCATAGAACAGGATCTCGCCGGTGTACTTGCCATCTTCGATACCAACCTGGGTACCGATTGCGAGATCAGCACCAAGTCGCTGCCCGATTGGTTCGACGACATCAGTGCCTGATGAAGAAATAATGATGATCTGGTGACCCAGCATTCGGTGATGGGCGATGAGATCCAGTGCCTCTTCGTAGACCATCGGATCAACGATGGTGTCGAGAGTCTCGGCCACGATCTGCTGGACTTTCTCGACTTCCCAACCTGTCACCAGATTCGACATGTACTGGCGCATTGACTCCATCTGATCGTGATCAGCACCGGAGGCAAGGTAGACGAACTGCGCGTAGGCACTCTTCACGACGTCGGCTCGACCGATCAGCCCTTCCTTGTAGAAGGGGCGAGCGAAGGCGAAGGAGCTCGATTTGGCCAGGATCGTCTTGTCGAGATCGAAGAATGCGGCGATCGGCGCGCGGGAGACGGCACCGGAAGTCATGTGCCCACGGTATCTCGTCCACAGGCAGACAACGGGTTCGCGTCATCCACAGGTCCGGCGGACGCCTTGAATGACCCAGAACAAGGTTCGATGCTCGTCCTCTCACCTGGGAGGTCATATGAATCTTGCGCGACCACTTCTCATTAGCACCGACACGGAACTCATCGAGGACTGCGTCCGACTCGCGGCCGCATCCGGCTCGGAATTGCAGGTGGCCGATCATCCGCCGTCAGAGCGCACGCGCTGGACCCAGGCGCCTTTGGTACTCATCGATGTCAGCAGTGCCTCCGATGCCCAGCAGATGCCGCGGCGCAGTGGTGTGGTCCTCGTGACTCATGGCCCTAGCGATTCCGTTGACCCCACCGCTTGGCGCCTTGCCGTGTCGATAGGCGCGGAGCACGTGGCCTGCCTTCCCGATGCGGAGGCCTGGCTGATCGAACGATTGAGCTCGTCCTCCGATGAGCCAGCCAGCGCAGGCCGCGTGATTGCGTTTCTTTCCGCCACGGGCGGAGCGGGAGCCTCGAGCCTCGCCGCTGCGTGCGCGGTTAATGCAGCCGCGCAGGGTAGATCGAGCCTGCTCGTTGACGGGGATCGGTTGGGGGGCGGGATCGATCTCGTTCTCGGCGGAGAGGACGCCGTCGGAGTCCGTTGGCCTGAGCTTGCCGACACTCGAGGTCGCCTCGCCACCGCGGCTTTCCGGCTGGCATTACCGACCATGTCGGGTGCCGCGGTGCTCTCCTGGGATCGCGAAGGATCTCCCGCCGCCACACGTGAGTCCTGGACGTCTGTTCTCGATGCTGGGATTCGCGGATTCGACGTGACCGTCGTGGATCTTCCGCGCGATCTCGGCCTTGAATCGGCAGCCGTGCTGAGTCGTGCACATGCGGTGGTCCTAGTGGTCAGCGCACGCGTGCGCGGAGCCATCGCTGCGGCCCGTTACCTGGAGGAACTCACCGCCCTCGCGACGGATATTCGAGTTGTTGTGCGCGAGCGCCCGCACGGTGTCCGGCCGGAGGCGATTGGCGACATCCTCGGAGTGCCAATCCTAGGCACGATGCCAGTCAGCACGCCCTTTGTCGATGATGGTCAGCTTCCGCGCATTCCAGAGTCATTGCTTCGAGCATGCGTTGACTGTGACGTGAGTCTTCGCCCGACTTTCGCGGCCTAGGAATCATGGCGCCGTCACTCCTCGAACGCGTGCGAACGCGACTCATCGCGGGGCAGGGAGAGGCAACACCGGCGCATGTTGCTGCTGCGCTGCGCGAGGAGGGTGTCCTGCTCGGGGATAGTGCAGTTCTCGAGCTTGTGGAGGTTCTGCGACGGGAATTACTGGGAGCCGGTCGTCTGGATCCACTTCTGCGCCTTCCCGGCATTACCGATGTCCTCGTGAATGCGCCTGACTCCGTCTGGATCGACGTGGGCGCAGGATTAGTTCGCAGTCACATCACGTTCACGGGCGAAGATGAAGTACGTCGACTTGCGCAACGCCTGGCTGCGAGTGCCGGGCGACGACTCGACGAAGCCGCACCATTTGTCGATGCGCGTCTCGCTAATGGTGCTCGACTTCATGCCGTAATCCCACCTCTCTCGTCCGACGGAACGGCAATCTCGATTCGCATCCCACGTGCAACGGGATTCAGTCTCCAGGAGCTCCGCGACTCAGGGTCAGCCACTCCACTCATGGCGGAACTGCTCGCCGACGTCATCGACTCTCGTCTGTCCTTCGTGATCAGCGGTGGCACTGGAGCGGGCAAGACCACCGTGCTTGGTGCCCTCCTGTCCTGCATCGGGCCAAAGGAGCGGTTGGTGATCGTGGAAGATTCCGCTGAACTGGCACCTCACTGCGAACATGTCGTGCGCATGCAGGCGCGGACCGCAAATGTCGAGGGTGCCGGAGTCATCACGATGCGTGACCTCGTGAGGCAGTCGCTGCGCATGCGCCCTGACCGCATCTGTATCGGTGAGGTGAGAGGTGCTGAAGTCGTTGAACTACTCACGGCGCTCAATACGGGGCATGAGGGTGGCTGCGGAACCGTCCACGCGAATTCTGCAACTGATGTGCCTGCGCGACTCGAGGCCTTGGCGCTCATGGCCGGACTCGATCGAATAGCCGTGCACTCATTGATCTGTGCTGGTCTCGATTGTGTAATCCATGTTGAGCGAGAGCCAGAAGGAAAGAGAGTCGTTCAGGGGATCTACTCATTAGAGCGGGGTGCCGATGCCCTTGCGGAGGTGCGCGCGATTGCTGTCACGTCTGATGGCGTTACTCGCATGGGGGAGCATAGTGAGGGATTCATGTCCAGACTTGTGTCGCACCGAATGGACTCGCAGTGACCTGGCTGGCGGCAACACTCGTTGCCTGCGCGGTCTTCGTTGCTCTTCGGCCGGATCCCGGACTTCGTCTGGCAGCGGTGATCGGGGTTTCCCGCACCTCCGTGCTCGGCACTTCGATCCGCGCGGTAGTCGAGCGCACTCTCGGGAAGAAGCGTCGCAGGCAAGAAGTGCGCAAGGTTGCGATAGCAGCGCTCGGAACCCTCGCCGCAGACTTGAGTTCCGGAATGCCGCAGCAGCAAGCACTCATCGGAGCGGGCGAAGGAATATGGCCAGCGGCATGTGCCGCTGTTCGACTGAATGGCGATATCGCCTCCGCCTTGCGGCAGGACTCGTTACACATGCCGATGCTCGCTCCCTTGGCTGCCTGCTGGGCGGTCTCCGAGAACCAGGGCAGCAGCCTGGCAATCTCTGTCACGCGAATGACTGAGCAAGCCCGAATTGCCGAAGACATACGTGTGCAGTTGGAAGCGCAGCTAGCCGGGCCGCGAGCTACAGCGCGGATCCTGATGTTGTTGCCGATTTTCGGTATCGCAATGGGAATGTTGATGGGGGTTAACCCACTGGGATGGCTTCTTGGAACGTTGCCCGGACTCGCGTGCCTACTCGGGGGAATCAGTCTCGCCGGACTGGGCTATTGGTGGACCTCGCGCATCGTAAGCCGTGTGGAGGCTTTGCTGTGAGCGCAGTTTCCGCTCTGCTTGTGTCGCTTGCCGTCTTCTCATTCATGCGGCCTCGCCCGGAACCACGGCTCCATCGGCTCATGAATTCATCGGCCAATCCGCGAGGGTCGCTCACCGCTCGGCAGCTCGGAGTTGCTGCTGCCGGTCTCGCAGCTGTCGGATGTGTGAGCCTGTTCGGGTTGATTCCTGGTGTTCCGCTTGCCGTCGTAGCAGCGATTCTCGTGCCGAGACTCACCAGTCGACTCGAATCAGTAGAGGCCCGAGAAACTCGGCAGCGACTTGAGCGTCAATTTCCTGACAGCCTTGATGTGTTGGTCTCGATACTCGAAGCGGGTGCGCCTCCTGCCGAGGCACTTCGCGCAGTCGGGCAAGCCTTCGGCGAGCCGCTGGGTAGCGAGCTAGAGCGGTCTTCGCGTGCACTCCACCTCGGGGCCAGCATGGATCAGGCGTGGGCTGGAGCACATCTAGTCATGCAACCACTAGCGACCGCAATGATTCGTTCTGCGAATTCCGGAGCTCCGCTGTCTGTGATTCTCAGCGGAGCGAGTAGCGACGCTCGACGAGAGCATCGGGTGAGGGTCGAGGTTGCGGCGCAATCGGCAGGAGTTCGCGCCGTGGCACCGTTGGCCGCCTGCTTTCTTCCCGCCTTCTTCCTGGTGGGCGTAGCACCAATTATCGCCTCTTTCGTCGAGCAGCTCCTGCACTCGTAATGCACAGGCGTCGCGAAAGCGACTGCGCATCCACAGACTTCAACAGCTGCTTTCGTGCCGAATCCGAATTGGCGAGTGTTGCTTCGTGACCATCAGGTCGCTCTCGACGCGAGGAGGAAATATGCGCAAGCTCAAGGCACGGTTCTCGGATGACCGCGGGATGACCACTGCGGAATACGCAGTGGGCACGGTGGCGGTGGCAGGTCTCGGCGGAATCCTGATCAAGTTGCTGACTAGTAACGCAGTGCGTGATCTGCTCTGGAGCGTGCTCAAGGGCGCGTTCTCTTTCATCGGTGCGTAGAAGCATGTGTGAGCGTTCCGGTGCACCGAGTCGTGGCTCGGTGCACCGCGATCGCGGAAGTGTCACGGTGGAAGCCGCACTGATGCTTCCCCTCCTCCTGCTCCTGGCAGCAACGCTGATGTGGGCGATGGGGGTTGGCTTCACCGCTCTCGCGATGGGTGATGCGGTGCGCACGAGTTCTCGGTTGATCGCGCGCGGGGATGACACGGATTCAGTGATGTCTCGACTCCAAGCCTCGCTACCCGACGCCGATCTCGATCTCGAGTCACATGGCAGCGATGTCGTCATTACTGCGCAACACTTCATGAGCGTGCCCATCCCGATCTTCCGAGATCTCGGATTCACTGTCACCCAATCGGCGACCGCTCCACTCGAGTCAGTGCAATGAGAGCTCGTGATGGCGGTTTCGCCCTTCTGTGGTCGCTGGCTCTCTCGGGTGCACTCGCAATCGTCGGCACTGCCGGCCTTTCCCTGTGCGCGCTGGCACTGACCCACGCACACGCCGGCAGCGCCGCGGATCTCGCCGCAATTGCTGCAGCCTCGAGTGTTCGTGACCCGTGCGGTTCGGCCGGCCGAGTTGCCCAGGCGAATTCCGCAGAGCTGCTCGACTGTGCAGTCGTCGACAACGACGTCATCGTCCGGGTCGGGGTACGCGCGCCGACTATTTCTCGATGGCTGGTTCATGACCGACTCGAGGTAGCCGCCAGGGCGGGACCCTCGACCAAGTAATTCTCGTTTCGTGCCATTCGCACATGAAGGAGATGCCCATGAGCAAGGTTCGGGAGAACCTCTCGGAGACTCCACGACCTCCGCGCTCGATATCGCTCGTGATTGCGAGGGTGTCACAATGATGTCCATGTTCAGTGACGCGCCACCGCCCGATGACAAGGCCCTGCTTGAACCGCTGGGCGAGCGCAACCTCGCCAGCGAGCTCTTCAATCTGACCTGGGATTTCTTGGGGATGGAGTCGCGTTCTCCTGCCGAGGATGACGCGATGGTCCATGCAGCTCATGCGAGCCGCTGGCACTGGGGCAAGGTTGGCGGCCCGGAGCAGTGGGCCATCGGTGAGTGGCTGTGCAGTCGCGTGTACGCCGTGCTTGGTCGCGGAGATCAATCGCTGTATCACGGTCGACGTGCGAGCGAGATCTGCATTGAGTTCGAGGTTGGTTCATTTGTTCCGGCATCAGCACACGAGGCAATGGCACGCGCTTACTGCGTACTAGGCGACATGGATGCGGCTCGTGAGCAACGAAATCTTTCCTACGCTGCCGCAATTGACCTCGATGATGATGATCGCGCCGTGATCGAAGGAGATCTCGCAACGCTTCCGATCACTGAGTGAGAAGCTGATCCAGAAAGGCAATAGCCCCGGGCTTATCAAGCGGGTTGTTGGCATTGCCGCATTTCGGTGACTGGATGCATGCGGGGCAACCGCTCTCGCATGAGCACTCGGCAATGAGCGTTCGCGTGGCTGTAAGCCATTCGCGGGCGTGGTGGTAGCCGTATTCAGCGAAGCCCGCACCGCCGGCGAGGCCGTCGTAAACGAATACCGTCAACCGGCCGGTGTCGAGGTGATGCGCTGTCGATACGCCGCCGATATCCCAGCGATCGCAGGTCGCGAAAAGCGGCAGCATGCCGATCGAAGCATGCTCGGCCGCATGTGCAGCCCCCGGCACTTCAGTTGCTTCGACGCCGGAGTCGACGATCTGGGCATCACTCAAAGTCCACCAGACCGCCGTGGTCTCGAGTTCGCGCACAGGCATATCGAGGGCTTCCTCGCCCAGGACCTCACCAGTGATGGCTCGACGCCTCATGAAGGCGACAACCTGTGAGCTCACGTGAACCCGACCGAAGCTCATGGTGGCGTCGCCCAGGGTGACTTGCTCAAGTTCTTCGAGGATGCGAATGTCACTAACCTCACGAGCTGATGTCGAGTAGTCGACGTCCTGCTCGACGACGGTTGCAACTGAGTCCGCGAGATTGAGCGAAGTGACTAGATGGGTTACCCCCTGATGCATGTAGACAGCACCAGGGTGCGCATTTGCGTGAGCGGCCGCTACATCCATCGTGCCGAGGATTCGGCCAGTGCCCTCCTCGACGATGCGCACGGGAGGGCCGCCGGTGCCGCGAAGGTCAGCGAGATCACTCGCGCGATCGCGACGGGTCCAGTACCAACCGGTCGGGCGCTTGCGCAGGAAGCCATCTGCCACGAGTGAGTCGAGCAAGGCAAGTGAGCCGATTCCAAACCAGCGCACCGCATCATCGGAGGTGAGAGGTAGTTCTGATGCGGCAGCACACAAGTGCGGTGCAAGCACATAAGGGTTTTCCGGGTTGAAGACATTCGCCTCGACCGGGCGTCCAAGCATTGCCGAGGGGTGATGCACGAGATACGTATCGAGGGGCTCATCACGCGCAATGAAGATTGACAATGCCGGTGCACCGCTTCGGCCGGCGCGACCGAACTGCTGCCACAGTGATGCGCGAGTGCCTGGCCAGCCAGCAGTGATCACTGCATCGAGACCGCTGATGTCAATGCCGAGTTCGAGCGCATTGGTGGTGGCCAGCGCACGAAGGCTGCCCGAACGTAGTCGCGCCTCAAGTTCGCGGCGTTCCTCAGGCAAGTAGCCACCGCGGTACGACGCCACTGATTCGGTGAGTGATGGATCAACGTCGAGTAGAAGTTCCCGTGTCATGACAGCGACCGATTCGGCGGCCTTGCGACTTCGCACGAAGGCCAGGCTCTGCGCACCTTCGACAACGAGGTCGGCCAGTAGATCGGCGCACTCTGCCGTTGCGGTGCGTCTGATGGGTGCGCCGTTCTCGCCGGTGAAAGCGGTCAACTCCGGTTCCCAGAGTGCGATGACTCGTTCGCCTGCGGGGGAGCCATCGACGATGACTTCATGCACGGGCGACCCGACCAGTCGTGAAGCTGCATCACCGGGTTGGGCGACAGTGGCGGATGCGCAGATCACGACGGGTGAGGAGCCGTACGACTCGCAGATTCGGCGAAGCCGACGAATCACTTCAGCGACGTGCGCGCCGAAGACACCGCGATAGGCGTGGCATTCGTCGATGACGATGTAGCGCAGGCGTCTGAGGAATGGAGCCCAACTCTGGTGGAATCCGAGCATCGAGTGATGGATGAGATCTGGATTGGTAAGCACGTAATTGGAATGATTGCGCGCCCAATTACGTGCCTCGACCGGGGTATCACCGTCGTATGTCGCCGCCCGAAGCCAACTAAGCCCGAGACCGGACAGTGAGCGCAACTGGTCATTCGCCAAGGCCTTGGTGGGCGAGAGGTACAGAGCAGTCGCGCCGCGTCCGTTCGGCGCACCCAGGCCATCGTGGATGGCCTGGAGCACGGGCATTCCGAAAGCCAAGCTCTTGCCTGAAGCCGTACCTGTCGAGAGCACCACATGCTGGCCGTCGTATGCCAGATTCGCCGCTTCTGCCTGGTGAACCCACGGTTGATCGATTCCGCGTTCGGTGAAGGCTTCGCGAATCTCCGGATCAAGCCATGCGGGCCAGTCCGCGAGCTGGGCTACACGGGCAGGAATGCGCTCGGAGTGCACGAGTCGGTCAGTGCGACCGACTGCGAGTCGACTCAGGACATCCATCGCATCAACGTACGCCAACTATGCGAGAGTACGGACGTGAGCGTCCTTGCGATTGATCAGGGAACGTCGGGCACCAAGGCAATCGTTGTCGATGATGCGGGCACGGTCCTCGCTCTGGCCGAAGAGCCAGTGCGTCCCCAGTACTTGGCAGAAGGTGCCGTCGAGCAGAACCCGTCAGAGCTTCTCGAATCCGTTCTCGTTGCCGGCCGTCGTGCAATCGCCGAGGCGGGAGTCCCGATTGAGGTCGTCTCACTCGCGAATCAGGGTGAGACTGTCCTGGCCTGGGATCCCTCAACAGGGGAGCCATTGACCACTGCACTCGTCTGGCAGGACAGCAGGTCAGAGAGCGTCTGCGATCGGCTGCGCGGACACTCTGACGCCATTGCTGCGCGTTC
>CANFQC010000021.1 GCA_947449035.1 Actinomycetota bacterium | reverse complement strand
GTAGAAGGCAATCATCGCGACCAAGCCAGAGATGCCAAGGCCAATGCCCCACCACACATACCCCAAGGGAGCGTGCCAATCCCCGCGTACGAGGGCAACCGTGAGCAGGAGAACGAATCCGAAGGCCTGTGAGCCGAGATAAATTGCGACCGCGGAACGCCGCCGGGCAGTAACACCGCCCAGGAAGTCTGCGGTCCCCCACATGAGTGCCGAGAGGATCGCAAGAACGGCAGCCATGGCCACACCCTAGGGCGACGGCGCGTCAGTCCCCCGTCGAGTGCCCAGAGCCGAATAGCCTGCAAAGGTGAGACCAATCGATGCCACGGCCAATGCCTTCGCGGATGCGCTGGCCAGTGTTCGCGCGGCCTCGATCCGGCCGGAGTTCGTGATTGAGGAGGGGCCGGCCCCTCAGCGCCTCGCTCCGCATGCAGTCGCCATCACTGCGGAGATGGCCGACCTTGATGACGACAGGGCCTCAGGACGCTTCGTGCTGCTCCATGACCCTGACGGCGTCGATGAGTGGGATGGCACCTTCCGTGCAGTGGTGTTCGCCCGTGCAGAACTCGAGCATGACGTAGCCACAGATCCGATTCTTCAGGAAGTTGCCTGGAGCTGGCTGGTCGACGCAATGTCGGGCGCGGGCGCTGTCGGCACCCATGTAGGTGGCACCATCACCGTGACCTCCGGCGCATCCTTTGGGTCCATGTCGGATCGCCCTGCAGAGTCGTTCGTCGAGATCCGCGCATCCTGGACGCCACTGGAAATCGACGGACTCTCTGTACCCGAGACCATGGACCGACACGTGCACGCGTGGATCGACGTCATGGCCCAAGCTGCCGGACTCGCTCCTATGCCCTCGGGCATCTCGCATGTCGGCAGTGCACGTCGCCGCACTCGCGCCTGATGAGCGAGACCGTCGACATACAGGTCGAGATCCCCGAAGTGCCGGAGCCCGCTCCCGCCGAACCGCGCGATGGCGTACCTGAGGTCATCACGACCCCCGCCGCACTTCAGCAGTACGCCGATGCTCTTGCAGCAGGGCACGGCCCACTTGCTGTCGATGCTGAGCGCGCCTCGGGATATCGCTACAGCCAGCGCGCGTACTTGATTCAGTTGCGTCGCGAGGGTGCTGGTAGCGCGCTGATTGACCCGATCGCCGTACCCGATCTCGCGCCTATTGCAGCGGCGACTATCGGAGTTGAGTGGATTCTGCATGCTGCGACTCAGGATCTGCCATGTCTCGCAGAAGTCGGGCTCGTGCCTTCTTCTCTTTTTGACACCGAGCTCGCCGGTCGGCTGCTCGGGCGCGAACGCGTCAATCTCGGTGCACTGGTGCGCAGTGAACTTGGCCATGTGCTCGAAAAGGGTCATGGCGCCGCCGACTGGTCAGTGCGTCCGCTCCCTGCAAATCAACTCAGGTATGCGGTCCTGGATGTGGAGTTCCTCGTTGAGCTTCGCGACTCACTGCAGTCGGCCTTGATCGAGGACGGCAAGTGGGAATGGGCGCAAGAGGAGTTCACGTCCCTACTTGGCTTTCGACCCCGCGAACGCGGTGAGGATGCCTGGCGCAAAACGAGCGGGATTCATGGTGTGCGCAAGGCTCGAAACCTCGCCGTGGTGCGCGAACTGTGGCGGGAGCGCGACCTAGTCGCGACTCGATCTGACATTGCGACCGGGCGAATACTTCCGGACACCGCCATCGTCGCGGCCGCGATCGCGCTGCCTAAGAACGTCGATGAACTAAGCGCCCTTCCGCCATTTAGCGGTCGTGGTCAGCAGCGACGCCGCACCACGTGGTGGTCCGCGATCGAACGTGCCTACGCAGTCCCCGATGCTGATCTGCCGGCGACAACGGTCACGCCCACTGGCCCGCCGCCGCCACGGGCCTGGGCAGACCGCAACCCTGCTGCCTTTGCTCGACTTGAGGCGGCAAAGGCGATTGTCAGCGAGATCAGCGAGGCTCGTGGCCTGCCGACGGAGAACATCGTTAATCCCGAGCTCCTTCGCCGGTTGTGCTGGGAGCCGCCGGCCGACATCACCACGGAGAGCATTGACCAGGCCCTGATCTCTGCGGGCGCCCGCGCATGGCAGTCGGCTCTTCTGACACAGTCCCTGACCGCGGCATGGACACCACCTGGCGCCGATTCGTAGGTGCGGTCAGACCGATCGTGCTATTTTGTTACTCGTCGGTAATAACCGCGAGATGGGTGAGGAATCATGGGACGCAGTGTCCGCGAGGTCGTGTTCGTCGATGGGGTTCGTACCCCCTTTACCAAGGCCGGCGGTGCCTTCGCCTCGGCGCGAGCTGACGATCTTGTCGTCAAGAGCTTTCGGGAGATCCTGCGACGAAATCCCGCACTGCCTCCAGCAGCCATTGACGACGTTGCTGTCGCCGCCACGACCCAGATCGGCGATCAGGGCCTGACCTTGGGTCGGTCAGCCGGAATCCTGGCCGGTCTTCCCTCCTCAGTTCCCGGGTACTCCGTCGACCGCATGTGCGCCGGCGCGATGACCGCGGTAACCACGTTGTCGGCAGGCATCATGGCCGGCGCCCTTGATGTCGCCCTCGCAGGTGGTGTCGAGCACATGACGCGGCACCCCATGGGCGAAGGCATCGACCCGAATCCGCGATTCGTCGCCGAGAAACTCGTTGATACCGACGCTCTCGTGATGGGCAAGACCGCAGAGAACATCCACGATCGCTACCCGAAGATCACCAAGGAACGTGCCGATCGTTACGCCATGGGCTCCCAGCGCAAGACAGCCGCTGCCTACGCCGCCGGTCACCTTCAGCCCGACATCGTGCCCATCGCCGTGCCTTCAGTTGATGGCTGGTCTCTAGTGAGCGTGGACGAAGGCCCGCGCCCGGAAACCACTCTCGAAGGACTCTCCGGGCTCAAGACACCCTTCCGTCCACATGGTCGCGTTACCGCGGGCAATAGTTCGGGGCTCAATGACGGCGCAACCGCTGCACTTCTCGCATCAGAGGAGAAGGCAGATGAGCTGGGCCTGACCAAGAAGATGCGCATGGTCGGCTATGCATTCGCCGGCGTCGCTCCCGAGATCATGGGTGTTGGCCCCGTACCCAGCACCGAGAAGGCCTTGCAGCGTGCCGGACTCTCGATTTCCGACATCGACCTCTTCGAAATCAACGAGGCATTCGCCGTGCAGGTACTCGCCTTCACTGATCACTTCGGAATTGATGATGAGGATCCGCGAGTGAATCCGCTCGGGGGCGCGATCGCCGTCGGGCACCCCCTGGCTTCCAGTGGCATTCGACTGATGTCTTACCTCGCCAAGGATTTCGAGATGAACCCCTCAGCACGCTATGGCCTGACCACGATGTGTATCGGTCTGGGCATGGGTGGCACGGTCATCTGGGAGAACGTCAACTATGCAGGAGCCAAGTGATGAGCGAGTCCGAGATCCCCACAGAGGTTGTCACTCACGCGCGTGTGCGCGTCTTCAAGCTTCCACTTCAGGCCGGCCGCATGGCACTGATCACCCTCGACAACGATCTTGATCACACCCGCCCGACCACGTTTGGCATGCAGGGCCTGATCGAACTCAATGAGGCCATCGATCAGGTTCAGGCAATGGACGACATCGTCGCTGTGGGCCTGACCGGTAAGCCGTTCATCTTTGCGGTAGGCGCAGATCTGTCAGCAATGGCAATGATCACCACACGTGACGAAGCCCTGGCCGTCGGCCGTGCTGGCCACGATGCCTTCCGACGTCTCGGTGAGCTCGCCGTCCCTAGTTTTGCCTTCGTCAATGGCGCAGCCATGGGCGGCGGTCTCGAGATCGCCCTGCACTGCACATATCGAACTGTCTCAACCGGCGCAGCTGCGCTCTCACTCCCCGAAGTTTTCCTCGGCATCATTCCCGGCTGGGGTGGCGCTTACCTTCTGCCCAATCTCGTCGGACCGATCGACGCACTCGAGGTGATTCTCACCAATGCACTGACGATGAACAAGCAGATGAAGCCTGCCGATGCGAAGCGCCTAGGCATCGCCGATGCCTTGTTCGAGCCGGCAGACTTCCTTGAACAGTCAATGCTCTGGGCAGCCAAGGTGCTCACCGGTGAGGTGAAGGTTAAGCGCCAGGAACCTAACCACGGCATGTGGGACATGATCATCGGCGGCGCGAAGGCCCAGCTCGATGCGCGCTTCCACGGGGCGCTCGCATCGCCCTACCGCGCACTCGACCTTGTCGCCGGCGCGAAGTCACGCACTCGTGATGAGGGCTTCGCTGCGGAAGACGAGGCACTCGCCGACCTCATCATGAGCGATGCGGTTCGCGCCTCGCTGTATTCATTCAATCTCGTGCAAAAGCGCGCGAAGCGACCTGCAGGTGCACCGGACAAGGCACTGGCCCGACCGGTCACCAAGGTCGGCATCGTCGGCGCCGGCTTGATGGCAAGCCAGCTCGCCCTGCTCTTCGCTCGCCGTCTCGAAGTACCTGTCGTGATGACCGATCTCGATCAGGCTCGCGTCGACAAGGGCGTGGGCTACGTGCACAAGGAGATTGCAACCTTGGTCGAGAAGGGGCGCATGAGTTCCGACAAGGCCAATCGACTCACCGCCCTCGTCAGCGGAGTGACCGACAAGTCGGCATTCGCAGACGCCGACTTCGTGATCGAGGCCGTCTTCGAGGATCTCGGCGTGAAGCAGGCTGTGTTCGCAGAGCTCGAGGCCGTGGTCTCCGACACCTGCATCCTTGCCACGAATACGTCATCGCTCTCGGTCACTGCGATGGCCAGCGGCCTCAAGCACCCCGAGCGAGTGGTCGGCTTCCACTTCTTCAACCCCGTGGCTGTCATGCCGCTACTCGAGATTGCACGCGCCAAGCAGAGTGACGATGCCACGGTCGCCACGGCCTTCGCCGTCGGAAAGGCGCTGAAGAAGTCATGCGTGCTTGTGCAGGATGCGCCCGCATTTGTGGTCAATCGTCTCCTCACTCGCTTCCTTGGTGAAATCACCAAGGCGGTCGATGAAGGCACTGACTTCACGGTTGCCGACGAGGCAATGCAGCCACTCGCCTTCCCGATGTCGCCGTTCAATCTCCTGGCACTCGTGGGTCCTGCCGTGGCATTCCATGTGTCCGAGACCATGCATGCCGCATTCCCCGATCGTTTTTACGTGTCGGAGAACATGCGCAAGCTGGTCGAGTCAGGCAAGCCCGGCATCTGGAAGAAGACGGGCACCGGCGGCCAAGTGATTGATCCTGAGGTTGAGGCCCTTTTCGTGCGCGGCAGCAGTCCGCTTACTGCCGCGCAGGTGCGCGAGCGTGCACTGGATGCGCTCGCCGATGAAGCGCGGCTCATGCTCGACGAAGGCGTGGTCATCGCACCGGAGGACATTGACCTGTGCATGATCCTTGGTGCCGGCTGGCCCTTTGCCAATGGCGGTATCACGCCGTACCTGGATCGATGCGGAGCATCAGAGCGGGTAAACGGGAAGAGATTCCTGGCTCCCGGTATTGCCTCACTGCCTGCGTAAATGCAGGACGTCATTACTCGGTGATCGGCTGCTGACTCGGCTCGCGGACGTCAGATTCCGCGCGGCCAGCGAGAGTCTCGATAGTGCTCAGCGTGATGTCCTGCGCAGTAAGCCCCGCCTCGGCGAGCAAACGTGCACGCTTGGCCTGCGGCAAGAAACCCTGGTCCACGCCAAAGGTGCGCACCGGGGTGTCGATTCCGGCATCACCCATGGCCTGTGACATTGCAGAGCCGATGCCGCCTTGCCGAACGCCGTCCTCGATGACGATGACCAGGGATGCCGATCGTGCGAGTTCGATGATGGACGAGTGCAGCGGCTTGACCCAACGCGGATCAACCACCTGCGCGCCGTACCCTTGTGCCGACAGTCGCTCCCCCACCTCGACAGCAACAGCAGCCATGGCACCGATACCGAGGAGCAGAACCTCGCCATCACCGTGTCGGGCAAGAAGGTCGAAACCCTCGTGACGTTCGATCGCCGCGATATCAGCGCCCACCGCCCCCTTGGGGTAGCGCACGACTGTCGGCGCATCGCTCACAGCCACGGCCTCGCGCAGCAGCGAGCGAAGGTTTGACGCATCGCGAGGAGCAGCGACTCGAATGCCCGGAATGACGCCGAGCATCGAAAGATCCCAGATGCCATTGTGGCTCGCGCCGTCGTCGCCGGTGATGCCTGCACGATCAAGTGCGAAGGTGACCCCGAGGCGATGGAGCGCGCAATCGAAGAGCACCTGGTCAAAGGCACGGTTGAGGAAGGTGGCATAGAGCGCCACCACCGGATGTGCGCCGCCCATAGCCAGGCCTGCCGCACTCGTTGCCGCGTGCTGCTCGGCGATTCCGACGTCATAGGTACGACTCGGGAATTGACGTGCGAAGGAGTTGAGGCCGGTGGGGCCGAGCATGGCTGCGGTAATTGCCACGACATCGGATCGCTCGGCTCCGATGAGCAGCATCTCTTCACCGAAAGTGCTGGTCCACGAGGGGCCACTGCTGGTCACCGGCTTGCCTGTGTCGGGATCGATGATGCCCACTCCGTGGAACTTCTCGGCTTCGTCCTGCTCTGCGGGCGCGTACCCACGACCCTTTTGCGTAATGGCATGCACGATGACCGGACCCGAGAAATCCTTGGCGCGACGGAGTGCATGCTCGAGCTCGAGCTCATCGTGCCCGTTCACCGGACCGACGTATTTCAGGCCAAGATCCTCGAACATGCCCTGCGGGGCGACGATGTCCTTGACTCCCTTCTTCATGCCATGCAAAGCGCCGTATACCGTGTGACCAAGCACCGGCGTGCGATGCAGCACTCGCTTACCCCAGGCCATGAAGCGCTCGTAACCATGCGTGGTGCGCAGGGTCGACAGGTGGTGGGCAAGGCCGCCGATGGTTGGCGAGTAAGAGCGCCCGTTGTCATTGACGACGATGATCACCTGGCGTTCACTACCCGCAATGTTGTTCAGTGCTTCCCACGCCATGCCGCCAGTGAGAGCGCCATCGCCGATAACGGCGACCACATGATGGGTGCCGAGCAGTCCGCGCTGCTCCCATGCCTTGGCTAAGCCGTCGGCATAGGAGATTGCCGTGGACGCATGGGAGTTCTCGACGAAATCGTGCACGCTCTCGGTGCGACTCGGGTACCCCGAGAGGCCGCCCTCTTGGCGCAGGGTGTCGAATTCGGCCGCCCGACCCGTGACGATCTTGTGGACATATGCCTGGTGGCCGGTGTCCCAGATGATGGCGTCGTCGGGGCTGATGAAGACACGATGCAAGGCGATGGTCAGCTCGACCACACCGAGGTTCGGGCCTAGGTGCCCGCCCGTGGCCGACACCTTCTCGACCAGGAAAGACCTGATCTCAGCGGCCAATTCGGGAAGTTGTTCCGGGACCAGCGCGCGGAGATCCCGAGGGTCATGAATGCCCTCGATCATGCTCGGGCGACCACCAGTAGACACCCCTGGAGTCTAGGCCCCGACTGCTCCAGCCACCTGTTCAACGGCTTCCCGCACCAGGGCCACCTCACGGCGGGTCGCCAATGCCTTCGCGCCCTGAGCCTCAAGGGCCTGCTGAATGACTGTGAGCTCGGCCGCACTCACGTGGGTTCCTAGTTCAGCGCGAGCATGCCGATACGCCTCGCGGGTGGCCTGCACATCAGCCTCGCAGTGGTGTTCGACCAGGAAGGCCAGGGCCAGGGGGTATGCACGCAAGGGGGAAATACGCAGATCGGCTGGCCCTCGGTCGAGGAGCCAGCCGATCGCACGATCCAGGAAATCCGGCGCGACGACAGGCACGAGGTCCTGCGGCCACCCGGCACTCATGGTGTCTAGAGAAGTGAGCGCAGGACGTACTGCAGGATGCCGCCGTGGCGGTAGTAATCAGCCTCACCCGGAGTATCGATGCGCACCAGCGCAGTGAACTCGCGAGTGCGACCGTCAGCAGCCACCGCCTCGACCGAGACCTCACGCGGCGTTGTGCCGGCATTGAGCTCTTCGATACCGCGAATGGTGAAGACCTCGTCGCCTTGAAGGCCGAGCGATTCGGCATTCTGGCCCGCCTGGAACTGCAGCGGAATGACGCCCATGCCGATGAGATTTGAGCGGTGGATGCGCTCGTACGACTCGGCGATGACTGCCTTGACGCCCAGCAGCGCAGTTCCCTTGGCGGCCCAGTCGCGGCTCGAACCCGAGCCGTACTCCTTGCCAGCGAGAATCACGAGCGGAGTTCCAGCCTTCGCATAGTTCTCTGCAGCGTCGAAGATCGGGACGATCTCGTTGTCGGCGTTCGAGAAGTCGACGGTGAATCCACCCTCGACATCGTTGAGCATCAGGTTCCGAAGACGGATGTTCGCGAAGGTGCCGCGGATCATGACCTCATGGTTACCACGACGCGAGCCGTAGGAGTTGAAGTCGGCCTTGTCGACACCGTGCGCGGCGAGGTACTTGCCCGCTGGACTATCGACCTTGATGTTGCCCGCCGGTGAGATGTGATCGGTCGTGACCGAGTCACCGAGCTTGGCGAGAACACGAGCGCCGGTGATGTCCGAGACCGGCGACGGCGTCTTGCCCATGCCCTCGAAGTACGGAGGCTTGCGGACGTAAGTGCTCTGCGGATCCCAGGCGAAGCGATCACCACTCGGGGTCTGCAACGACTGCCAGCGCGCATCGCCCGCAAAGACGTCCTTGTAGCGATTGCTGAACATCTCGGCATCGATGGTGGCGTCGATCGTGGCCTGCACCTCTGCGGCACTTGGCCAGATATCGGCCAAGAACACGGGCTTGCCTTCGGTGTCGAGACCCAACGGCTCAGTCGCGAGATCGATATCCATGGTGCCGGCGATCGCGTAAGCGACCACGAGAGGCGGTGAGGCGAGGTAGTTCATCTTGATGTCGGGGCTGATGCGACCTTCGAAGTTGCGGTTGCCCGAGAGCACCGACACGACTGCGAGATCAGCCTCGTTGACGGCTGCACTGACTTCCGGGATCAGCGGACCGGAGTTGCCGATGCAGACGGTGCAGCCGTAACCGACAACGTTGAATCCCAACTTGTCGAGGTACGGGCTCAGTCCGGCCTTGTCGTAGTAGTCGGTCACGACCTTCGAACCTGGGCCGAGAGTGGTCTTGACCCACGGTGCGCGAGTGAGACCGCGCTCAACGGCCTTCTTGGCCAAGATGCCAGCGCCCATCATCACCGAGGGGTTCGACGTGTTGGTGCACGACGTGATCGCTGCGATGGCCACTGCGCCATTGCGAATCACGACGTCAGCTCCATTGATCGTGGTTGCCGCTGAGGCGCTCGGCACCTTGCTGAACGCCGGAAGCGCTTTCTCAAACGAGACCTTCGACTCGCTCAGCAGAACGCGATCCTGCGGACGCTTCGGTCCGGCCAGTGACGGCACGACGGTCGAAAGGTCGAGTTCCAAGTACTCGGAGTACGTGGGCTCGTGGTTTGCGTCATGCCACAGACCTTGCTCCTTGGCATAGGCCTCCACGAGCGCGATCTGCTCGTCGCTGCGGCCGGTCAGGCGCAGGTAATCGGTGGTGGCCTCATCGATCGGGAAGAGTGCGGCAGTCGAGCCATACTCCGGGCTCATATTGCCAATAGTGGCGCGGTCGGCCAGCGGAACTGCGCCGACGCCCTTGCCGTAGAACTCGACGAACTTGCCGACAACACCGTGCTTGCGCAGCATTTCGGTGATGGTCAGCACGAGGTCAGTGGCAGTCGTGCCGGCAGGAAGCTCGCCTGAGAGCTTGAAGCCGACCACGCGCGGGATAAGCATCGAGACGGGCTGGCCGAGCATCGCTGCCTCAGCCTCGATGCCGCCGACGCCCCAGCCAAGCACGCCGAGGCCGTTGACCATCGTGGTGTGCGAGTCGGTGCCGACGACGGTGTCGGGGTAAGCCTGGCCGCCGCGGGCCATGATCACGCGAGCGAGGTTCTCGATGTTGACCTGGTGGACGATGCCGGTGCCCGGCGGGACGACCTTGAATTCTTCGAACGCGCCTTGTCCCCAGCGCAGGAACTGGTACCGCTCGCGGTTGCGGTCGTACTCGAGTGCCACGTTCAGGCTCTCAGAGTCAGCACCACCGAAAAAGTCAGCGATGACAGAGTGGTCAATGACGAGCTCTGCGGGGGCAAGCGGCTCGATCTTGGCGGGATCGCCACCCAGATCGGTGACTGCCTCACGCATGGTGGCAAGGTCAACGACCACGGGAACGCCGGTGAAGTCCTGCATGACCACGCGAGCGGGGGTGAACTGGATCTCGTCAGTCGGCTCGGCCGAAGGGTCCCAGTTGCCGAGCGAGGCGATGGTCTCCCGAGTGACGTTGGCACCGTCTTCGGTGCGGAGCAGGTTCTCGAGGAGCACCTTGTGGGTGAACGGGAGGCGGGCCGAGCCCTCGACAGCGGAGATTCGGAAGATCTCGTACGACTGGGAGCCGACCTGCAGTTCTCCCTTTGCGCTGAAGCTGTCCTTGCTCGCCACTATGAGCCCTCTCGTTGCCGGTATTGCCCTCAGATTATCGGATGTCCATCTATGTCGACCGTGAGGGTTGCCACGGTCTCGAAGTGATGAGTCATGGGGAATGCGTCGAGGGAGGTGAGCCTGCTGAGCCGATAGCCCTGGGCGCGGAAGATCGCCAGATCGCGGCCGAAGGCCACCGGATCACAGGCGACGTAGACCACGGTGCGCGGCTGTCGTTCGGCGATCAAGGTGACCACTGCCTCCCCGGCCCCACTACGCGGCGGATCAAGAACCACGCCATCGGGGCGTCCTGGTGCCGTCTCGAGCCATTCCGCGACGTCAGCCTCATGAACGCTCACCTGGCGGAAGTCGTGCAGATTTCGGCGGGCATCGCGCACCGAGGCCGTGTACGACTCAACCGAATCAACGCGTCCAGCACCGACAGCCTCCGCCAGATACCGGCTGAACAACCCGGCCCCTGAGTACAGATCCCACCAGTGCTCCCCCGGCTTTGCCTCCGCGCAGGCAAGGTCGACAAGCCGACCGGCGAGAGCCGGATGAACCTGCCAGAAGCCCTTCGCTGAGATTCGCCAGTCGTCGTCGCGGACTCGTTCGGTCACCCGACTTGGACCGACGACCACCTGGCCGTCGGCGATCACTGTCACGTTGTCATCACTGCCCTGAACAGCCGTGATTGATTCGCGGGCCTCGAGATCGAGCACGCGGGCGATCGAGGGCATACCCAGCAAACACTCGTTAGTCGGCACGATCTCGGATGACCGGTGACGATGCATGCCCGGTCGACCACTGCGATCAATGCTCCAGCGCACGCGAGAGCGCCACCCGAGTGATCTGTCATCGAGAGCTTCCACTGAGTACTGCTCGACCTCATCAGCGAGCAGACCGCCTTGGCGGGTTAGGGCATCACGAAGAACGATGGTCTTGAGATCGCGCTGCGCGGACGGCTCAATGTGCAGGAAGTCGCAGCCGCCACAGCCACCCGGGCCTGCCACGCCGCAGGACACCGGCACGCGTGATGGGGAAGGCTCAAGGATTTCGATGGCATCTGCACGACTGATCTTTGAGGTGACGTCAGTAACTCGAGCGTTGACGAGTTCACCAGAAATTGCATGCCGCACGAAAAAAGTTCGACCGCCCCAGTGTGCGATGAAGTGCCCTCCGTGGGCAATATTGCCGATGCGCAGCTCGATGACGTCGCCGCGACTTACGGGCTCCTTCACCCTTCTCGATCGAGAACGGTCTCACTCGACTCAAGCTGCCACGGCACGCTGGTCACCATCACGCCAGGCGTGAAGAGGAGACGTGACTTCAGGCGCAAGGCCGACTGGTTGTGAAGCAGCTGCTCCCACCAGTGACCCACGACGTACTCGGGAATGAAGATCGTCACGACATCATTGGGATTACCGGATCGCAGTTCCTTCACGTAATTCACGATCGGGCGGGTGATCTCGCGGTAAGGCGAGTCGAGGACCTTCAAGGTCACTGGGATCTCGCGGCGCTCCCATTCGGCCTCAAGCATCTCGGTTTCCATCTCATCGACGTTGACCGTGATCGCCTCAAGTACGGTCGGCCGCGTGGCACGGGCGTAGGCAAGTGCACGCAGGGTCGGCTTATGGATCTTGGACACGAGTACCAGCGTGTGCACGCGGGCCGGAAGGATCATTCGCTCATCGTCGGTAGTGGCGAGTTCGCGGGCGACCTTTGCATAGTGACCATGGATGCGCTGCATGATGAAGTAGATGATCGGGATCGCGATCACGACGAGCCAAGCTCCACGCGCGAACTTGGTGGTGAGCACGATGACTAGCACCGATGAGGTCATGATAAAGCCGAAGGTGTTGATCGCCCGTGAGCGAATCATCACGCGGCGTTCCTTCTTGTCGGTCACGCCCTTGAGATGTCGAGTCCAGTGCTTGATCATGCCGAGCTGGCTCAACGTGAACGAGACGAAGACACCGATCACGTAGAGGTTGATCAGCTTGCTCGGATCGGCGCCGTAGGCCACGACGAGGATCACTGCCAAACCCGCGAGAGTGAGGATGCCATTGCTGAACGCCAGTCGATCGCCGCGGGTGTGCAACTGGCGCGGAAGGTACCCGTCCTTGGCGAGGACGGAGCCCATCAAGGGGAAGCCATTGAATGCCGTATTGGCGGCGAGCACCAAGATGATCGCGGTGGCAAGCGAGATGATCAGCACGATGAGGGCCGAATGCGGGAATACGGCTTCGGCCACCTGAACGATGACGGTCTTCTGATCGGTGCGGCCCTCAGGCATGCCGACCATGTCGCTGGCCTGCTCGGCGTACTTCACGCCTGTCTTCAGGGCCAGCCACGTGATGCCGGCAAACATGGTCATCGAGATCACGGCGAGCATCAGCAAAGTCGTCGCGGCGTTCTTGCTCTTTGGCTCCTTGAACGACGGCACGCCATTGGCAATTGCCTCAATGCCCGTGAGAGCCGTGGTGCCTGAGGAGAACGACTTCGCGACCAGGAACATCAGGGCCAGGCCCGCGAAGTTGTTCTGGGCAATGATGGTCCAGTTCGCGCTCTCCGCGGTGAGCTCGTGGCCAGTAGCCAGCTGGATGATCGCCCAGCCGATCATGACGAAAATCGAGAACACGAAGAAGTAGACGGGAATTGCGAAGAAGGCGCCAGATTCCTTGACTCCACGCAGGTTGAGCAAGGTGATGATGACGATCGCTCCGACAGAGAACGCCACCGGGTTGTTGCCGACATAGGGAATCGTCGAGCCAAGGTTCTGCACAGCCGAGGTAATCGACACCGCCACAGTGAGCACGTAATCGATCAGCAGCGCACTCGCGACCATCACTCCCCACTTGGGGCCGAGGTTGACCGAGACAACCTCGTAGTCACCGCCACCGCTGGGGTATGCGTGCACGTTCTGCCGATAGGACGCCACCACCGCGAAGTACACGACGATGACCAACGCCGCTACCCAGATGCCGTAGCTGTAGGTGGCGACACCGCCGAGCGAGAGCACCAGCAGGATTTCCTGGGTGGCGTATGCATTCGATGACAGGGCGTCGCTCGCGAACACCGGGAGCGCAATGCGCTTCTTGAGGGTTGCGTCGCCGAGGCGGTCACTTCGCAATGCCCTGCCTAAGAGCAGGCGCTTGACACCCTCGGAAACTGGCACTGTCAGATGCTATGCCCGCGGCGCTCCACATCAGGACATGGGAGGCGTGTAGCGTTCAACCGTGCACATCGTGATCATGGGCTGCGGCCGAGTTGGCTCGCTCCTCGCCCACAGCCTCGATGACCTCGGGCATTCAGTGGCTGTCATCGACCAGGAAGCCGGCGCATTTCGTCGGCTGGGCTCGCATTTCCGCGGCCTCACCGTCACCGGAGTCGGCTTCGATCGCGAGACCCTGGAGTCCGCCGGTATTGAGCGTGCGGATGCTTTCACGGCGGTCTCGAGCGGCGATAACAGCAATATCCTCGGCGCTCGAGTGGCCCGCGAAACCTATGGCGTCGAGCGCGTCGTCGCCCGCATCTATGACCCCCGCCGCGCAGAGATCTACGAGCGTCTCGGCATTCCCACCGTGGCCACCGTCGCCTGGACTGCAGGGCAGATCCTGCGCCGAGTGCTGCCGATGGGCGCCCAGGAGGAGTACCGCGATCCGAGCGGCACCATGTGCCTGGCAGAAGTGCACGTCGGCCCGATCTGGATCGGCAAGCCCACGACTGAGATCGAGAGCGCGACCGGCGCCCGCATTGCGTTCATCACTCGCTACGGCGATGCACTCCTTCCGCAGAGTTACACGGTTCTTCAGGATGGGGATCTCATTCACGCCCTGTACGCACCTGGTGACCGCGAAAAGGTCGAGCGAGTGTTCGAGCACGGACCGGAGGCCTCGTAATGCGGGTAGCAATTGCCGGTGCCGGCAAGGTCGGTCGTGCCATCGCGCGCGAGCTCGTGGGCAATGGCCATGACGTGCTCCTAATCGACCGCGACGGCTCACTCGCCGGCCGCGGTGGCGTAGAGGGCACGACCTTCATCACCGCAGACGCCTGCGAGATTTCTGCACTCGATGAAGCCGGTCTTGCCGACTGCCAGGTGGTTGTCGCTGCAACCGGCGACGACAAGGTCAACCTCGTGATCTCGCTGCTGGCTAAGACCGAGTACGGCGTGCCTCGCGTCGTCGCACGAGTGAATCATCCGAAGAACGAATGGATGTTTGACGAGTCGTGGGGCGTTGACGTCGCCGTGTCGACCCCGCGCATGCTTTCAGCTCTGGTTGAAGAGGCGGTCAGCGTCGGCGATCTCGTGCGGCTCTTCACTTTCCGTCAAGGCGATGCGAACCTCGTCGAGATCACCTTGTCATCCGACTCCCCCGTTGTCGGTCATCGCGTCGGCGATCAGAACTGGCCGACCGATACTGCACTCGTAGCAATCGTTCGCGGCCCTCGCGTGTTCGCACCCTCGGCCGATGATCCGCTCGATTCTGGCGATGAACTCCTGTTCGTCGCTTCACCTGATCAAGAAGCTGAGCTACAGCGGCTGCTCGGGCACCTCTGAGGCCTTGGCTGCACGTCTGGCTTCCAGGATCGGCGCGAGCACCCGGTAAGTGAAGTACGCCGCTGCAAGGAACAGCGGCCAGCCCATCACGATCTTGACGATGCCCAGGGCAGTGACCCAGCCTGCGAGATACAGCGGGGTCTGCACGATGACCCGACCGAAGAAGAGCAGCACCCACAACCAGCTCGCCGCCGCATACGTGCGCCTCAGAGCGGGCTCGCGACGCCAGGCGGTTCCTTCAGAGGCCAAGTAGCCCATCGCGATACCGAGTAACGGCCAGCGCACCAAGATCGAGATCAAGAAGGCAGTGCCATAGGCAAGATTGGTGAGCAGTCCGGGTAGGAAGAAGTTCTCCGCTCGGCCTGTCTTCCATGTGAAGATTGCCGAGACGGCGAGGCCGATCATTCCGGCGCCCACCTGCTGCAGCGGCTGACGACGAATTAAGCGCCAGGCGACGATGAGGAGCCCCGCGACAACTGCCGCGATCACGGACGGGCGAAGGTTTTGGCCAGTGATGATGTACGCGACGATGAACACCATCGTGGGAAGGCCCGAATCGATGATTCCCCGCCAGCCACCTATTGCACGTTCGAGTAAGAGGCTCTCCGCGCGAACGTCGGCAGCATTCTCGTGATCAGTCTTCGGCTCGTTGGCCTCGTCGCTCATCAGTGAACCGCGGGCAGAAGCAGGTAGCGAGGGTTGAACACGGTCAGGTGACGGTCGCTCGTGGTGATGCGTCCGTGAATGATCATCTTGCGACCGGGGGCGATGCCATCGATGCGCCGTCGACCAAGCCACAGGACCCGCAGACTTCCGGAACCGTCATACAACTCGATCTCGAGAGCAGGGATCGCGGTGCGCGGACGAATAGTCAATGCGCGCACCGTTCCGCTGACACGCAACTTGTCGCCAGGCTTGCAATCGGAGATTCGGGAGATCTCGGCGTAGCTCAACTCATCGAGGAGTTCCTCTGCCTCGAGCTCTGCCTGGTTACGGCCCAGACGAGAGAGCCGCGCACGGAGACCGGTCAACGGATCTCCGTGATTTCAGGGCCACGCTCGAAAGGATCAACGACGGGAACACTCACGGTGGCCGGAGCGACCGGCGCATCAGGAAGCCGCATGGGAATCGCAGACCCGGCGGCCATTGCCTCGCGGCCACGCACAACTACCAAGGCGCGCACGACGTTCTCAAGGGCGGCCGCCGCATTACCCGGTCTGGCTGCGGCACCCAGGAAGACCGCACGCAAGAACCAGCGTGGGCCATCGATGCCTGCGAAACGAGCGGGCACCGTGTGTCCGCCTTCGTCGTTGACCTGCGCATGAAGCTCAGGCCCGAACGGCCCTTCTACGACCTCGACCAGGCCGCCTGAACCATTGATGCCCGAGAGAATCTCACCGCGGACGACGTCCCAGTAGCCTCCGGACTTCGGGGCTGCGTAGGGCTGAATCTGCACAGCTCCGTCGAAACCGGTGAAGGTGAGCTGCACGACATTTCCGGATGCCTGATCAACCTGCACTTGCACATCGACGCCCGGCATGGCCGTCACGAGAAGCCCGCCGAGATTGACGCGCTCGACAGCGTCATTGAAGTTGATCTCGGATTCGTCCCACGGGCCCTTGCTGCGATCTGTCATGCGCTCATCCTTGCACCTTGGCGTGGCCGCCCGTTGACCCGAATCCCCCGCCGCCGCGATGAGAGCCCGGAAGGTCCGAGACCTCAATCAACTCAGCAGTTTCAACCTGCTGAATCACCAGCTGTGCGATGCGATCTCCTTGGGCGATATCAATCGACTCCCGGAGGTCGTGGTTGATCAAGATCACCTTGATCTCGCCGCGGTACCCCGCGTCGATCACGCCTGGAGCATTGACCATGCCGAGGCCGGCTCGCAGGGCGAGTCCGCTGCGGGGATGCACGAATGCCGCGAAACCCGGCGGGAGTGCTATCGCGATTCCGGTGGCGACGAGCGCTCGCTCACCCGGCGCAATACTCAACGCCTCCGCTGCGCGAAGGTCAAGACCGGCGTCACCAGGGTGCTCGTAGGCCGGCAGCGGAAGGCTCTCGTCGAGTCGCGTAATGAGAACTGGCACTGTCATGGATTGACGTCCCAGTTCATGCCGGCTGATTCGCCGGCGCGCCAGGCAGGGCCGCCATTCGCGCGGTCGGCGATCGCCTGCTCAACTTGCTCGCGATTGCCGTTCTCGAGGAAGTGCTCTATCGGCACTTGAATGAACAATGCGGATGCACGGGCGGCAAGCTGACTGTCATCGAGAAATCCCTCCGCGCTGGTGAACACCTTGCGACCCTTGATGCCGTCAATTTGCGCGACGATGCTCAACGTTGATCCCACCGGAACAGGCCGGCGGTACTCGGTCTCGAGGCGACCTGTGACCACCGGGTATCCGATGAGCCAGTTGAGACCTCCGAGCACGTCGTCGAGCGCCGAGGCCAGAACCCCTCCGTGAGCCAAGCCCGGAGCCCCTTGGTGATGGTCGGTGACGGTGAAGATGCCCTTGACGGTGAGTCCCTCGCCCGCGGTCATTGTCATGTGCAGGCCGGTCGGGTGATCCTCACCGCAGCCAAAGCACCAACGAAAGTGCGAGGGAATGACCTCACCGGGCATCGGGGCATGTGCAGGACGCTCGGGAACAACAGCGTCGTCGGGCACCTGGATCACTCGTTGACCTTACTCCAAGCCCTCACGGGAGGCCGCCCTCATGAGAGGCTGCCTCCATGAGCAGTGCCGACATCCTCTATCGCGAACGTCTCACGCCGCGCGCCTACGTATACGTGATCGTCGAGGCACTCATCGCCATGGTGGCTGTCGCGTACGGGGCACCCTTCGGAGCCCGCGTCGGCTGGCTTGTGTTCATCGGTGCCACGGCCTTGGCGGTATGGGGTTTGCTGGCCAGTTCACCGATCATCGAGGTCACGGCTACGCATCTGCGCGCCGGCCCGGCTCTCATTGACCGCAGTCTGATCATTGAGACCTCGGCACTCGAGACCGAGGCCTTCCGCCTCGCGCGCGGCCGCGACGCAGACCCACGTCGCTTTTCCGTGCTGCGCCCTTGGCACAGCGGCTCGGGGGCAATTGTCACCATCGGCGATCCGGACGACCCTCATCCCGCCTGGATCTTGACCACTGCCCGACCCCGCGAACTTGCCGCTGCCCTAGCATGAACGCATGAGCTCAGCGGAAGTCGACGCAACTAAGCCCCAGGTCAATCCGATGGTGCACGTCATTGCGCCGCTCGTCGCGTATGGCGCAACCGTCTTGGTGCGCAAGGTCCTGCAGACGGGTTATCGGCAGCTAACCGGAAGCGACGCCCCTGATACTCATGACCCGCAGGTCAAATTCGCCCGCGCACTCGCCTGGACAGTCATCACCGCATCAACGTCAGCGGTCGTCGAAGTGGCGGTCTACCGCTACGCCAACAAGCGCAGCCAGCACCTCGACTAACAAAGCAGAGGCTCACCTGATCGGGAGCACTCCGATGTTTACGAGCACTCCTTGCACACGGGGCCGGTCTTGCCCTCGTGATCGAGCTGACTGCGATGGTGCACCAGGAAGCACTTTGAGCAGGTGAACTCATCGGCCTGGCGCGGGAGTACCCGAACCGTCAGGCTCTCATCGGAGAGGTCAGCACCCGGCAGCTCGAGGTTCTCGGCCAGCTCGGCCTCGTCGACATCGACTGCGGACGACGCCTTGTCTGCACGCCGAGCCTTGAGCTCCTCGAGGGAATCCTCGGCAAGCTCCTCGTCGGTCTTGCGCGGTGCGTCATAGTCGGTCGCCATCGTGAATCCCTTCCTTGCCTGTGTCTTCGCGCCAACAGCGAGGGGCCAGAATTTGTTCCCTGTGTCGGCGCGCAGATTGTGCCCCACATACAGCCCCAGACCAACTCGGGGATACCCCCTGCGTGTCGCGGTACCGTTCGGACATGCCGATCTACGCCCTCGGGGACCTCGTCCCCCACATTGACCCCACCGCCTTTGTCCATCCCGACGCGGTGATCATCGGGGATGTGACCGTCGGCCCAGAGTCGAGTATTTGGCCCACCGCGGTGCTTCGAGGTGACCATGCCCCGATCGTGATCGGCGCTCAGACCTCTATCCAGGACGGCACGGTGATTCACGTGTCTCGAGGGATCCCCACCACGATCGGGGATCGGTGCGTGGTCGGCCACAACGCTCACCTCGAGGGCTGCACCATCTTCGATCACAGCCTGATCGGCTCGGGCTCCGTTGTACTGCACAACGTCCAGGTAGGACCTCACTCACTTGTCGGCGCCTGCGCGATGGTGCCAAACAACAAGGTGATCCCTCCTTACGCCAAGGCTCTCGGGGTTCCGGTCACCATCATCGAGAACGCCATCGGTGACGATGACTTCGAGCACGCCGTCGACAGTTACGTGCGCAATGTCCATCAGTACAACGCCGAGATGCGCAGGCTCGACTGACCATGCTCGCGCCATACCGCGACATCCTGAGCATTCGGGGCGCAGCCCGGTTCTCTGCCATCGGTCTGCTCGCACGACTGCCCGCCGCGATGATCGTTCTCGCCATCATCTTGTTCGTCAGTGCTCAAACCGACTCCTTCGCCGTGGCTGGTGCGATGGCCGCCGCGTTCCAGATCAGCGCATCATCGGCCAGCATCGTGAGCAGCAGAGTCTCCGATCGCCTTGGCCAGGCGCGCGTACTTCCGTTGCTATGCACGATCAATGCCGCGTTCACGATTCTCTTTGTCATCAGCATGCAGCGCGAATTTCCGTTACTCGTCTCCGGAATCTTCATTGCAGTGGCTGGCGCATTCATGCCGTCGATCGGAAGCATGATCCGCGCCAGGTGGGCGCATATCGCCGAGGGCGACCAAGTGCGCACGGCCTTCGCCATGGAGAGCACCTTCGACGAAGTCGACTGGGCGATTGGCCCGCTACTCACCGCCACGCTCGCCGCAGTGCTCGACCCTGCAGCGCCGCTCATCGCGGCCGCGATCATGACCGTGGTCTTCGGCTGTGGGCTTGCGACCTTGCGTTCGACTCAGCCTTCGCCCAGCACACCCGATCCGCATCGGCACCGCGGCGGACTCATGCGCAACGGCCTTCCCATCGTCGTTATTACCTTGGCCGGCGTCGGAGTGATGTTTGGCGCTTATGAGGTCGCCGTACCGGCATTCGCCCGCGAGCAAGGGGCGCCGAATGCCAGCGGGCTCGTGCTCGCAATATGGGCCGTGGGCTCGATGCTGGGCGGACTCTGGTTCGGCACCAGGCATTGGAAGGCCGGCCTACCCCGCCAGGCGCAACTGTCGATCGGCTGCCTGGCACTTGCCATGATCCCTGGACTCATTGACTACTCGATCGCAGTGAGCGTCTTAGCCGCCTTTGTGGCCGGAGTTGCTGTCGCACCCTCCCTCATCACGCAGTTCTCTCTCGCTGAGCGACTTGTCGACACTGACCGCATCACCGAGGGCATCACCTGGGCCATGTCGGGGATCACGCTGGGATTTGCCGCCGGAAGTGCGCTTGCCGGCGCCCTGATCGACGCGATCGACGTTCGCGCCGGGTTCGCCGTCGCGCTGAATGGTGCGATCGTCGCCTTCGCCCTCGCCTGGGGATTCCGCGGCCACTTGGAGCGCCATATGCGCCACGGCCAGGAGCCGGCTGTCTTCGCAGCGGGCTGGGATCCGATCCCCGGCCCCGTAGCCGGAAGTTTCGACAACTCCGACTCGAATTAACGCGGACTCCACCGATGTCCCCCACGCACTGCGCAAAGCGGTAAGTTGTCAGGCAGTACACCCGTCACATGAGGAGTCATCCTGCAACCGCTCAGCCCCAAGGAGATCCAGGCCCGCGTTCGCGCCGGGGCCTCTCCTGACGTCGTGGCAGCCGAGATGGGCTGGGAACTCGCGAAGGTCGAGCGCTATGCAGGTCCGCCGCTGGCCGAGCGCGCATACATCGCCGATCGAGCTCAAGCCGTTGATGTTCGCGCGGGCGTGAGCTTGACGGCAAGCGCGCAGGCCGTCCTCCTGGCCGATGGCGTCGATTTGGGCTCAGTGGAGTGGGACTCGTGGCGACGCGAGGATGCCAAGTGGATCGTGACAGTCGCGTATGCACGCGGCGCCGGCAATGCCCGCGCAAGTTGGACTTTCGACAACGCCGGAAGCAACCTTCACCCGCTCGACGAGACTGCACGCCACCTGATGGGCGTCACGCTTGTCGAGGCCGAGCCCGACGAGATCGACTTCATCACCGACGACGCCGCGGTATCGGTTGTCGACGATTCCGAGATCATCGAAACCTTGCGGCAATCACAGTCCCTGTCACGCCCGCATCTGGTGGCAGTTCCGAGTGAGCCGAATGAGACTGTCGCGATCGCGCGCGAGGAGATCATCGAGGTCATCGAGACCGTCGAGGTGATCGAGGTTGTCGAGACAGAGATGTTTATCGAGTCTGCGCCAGAGAATGAGCAGCAGACCTTGGACGTGCCAGCGGTGAAAGCTCCTGCGAAGAAGACCGCGAAGCCAAAGGCCAAGGGTCGCCGCGCAAGCGTGCCCAGCTGGGACGAAATCCTCTTCGGCGCCACTCGCGGCGACGATCAGTAGAAGATCGGCCCTACCCGCGCATCACGATCGCGGGAATTCTCATCTCGTCGTCGGTCAAGGCTCCATGCTGACCAATCAAGCCCGAGACCCTCGGGTCAAATGAGCTCGTGAGCGACGTTGTTCCTCGAGAGATCGCGACAAAGTCACCGATGCGTTCGGCGATATCGAGCTCTACCTCCCCCAGCAACCCGGAGTCAATGAGCTCCTCACGCGTGCGGATATCAACCTTGCCCGCGAGTCGGTGTCGCCACGATTCCACCACGTCGGAAACCGAGCCTTCGCGCACGTATACGTGACGCATCCGTGGCTCGCCCGCGATTCGCACGATCCCCGCAGACAACGCCGGATCGTCGTCAATACTCACGCGTTCATCGCAGTTCACCATTCCGTGATCAGCGGTCACTAGTGCCACGGCGTTCGACGGCAGGCTCTCGGCAATTTGCGCCACAAGTCGATCCACCTGGCGAAGATCAGACTTCCACTCGTCGGAGCCCACGCCCTTCGCGTGACCCGTGCGATCAAGATCAGGCCAGTAGACATAAGTCAGAGATCGCGCGGATGACCGCGTGAGCCGGTGAGTGTGCTCCACTCGCGCGGCGAGTGAGTCAGCTGCCTCGTAATAGCCACCGCGCAGCACGGCACGTGTCAGGCCTGAATCGGAGTACGCCCCGGGTGCAACTGTCGTGACCTCGATGCCATGGTGCTCCGCGCGCTCGAAGACAGTCGACTCCGGTTGCACTGCCACGGGCGTTACACCGTCATTCCAGTGCAACGGCGTGAGAATCTCGTCAGCCTCCGGAAGCCAGAAACTCGCACCCACCATTCCGTGCGCTCCCGGAAGCAACGCGGTGCCTAACGTGCCAAGCCCTGCCGGCGTCGTCGACGGAAAGACAGTCGAAATCTCAGTCGACGTGTGCTGGCCTGACGTCAGGCACGGGGCGATGTCGCGATGAGCCTGGAGAGAGTTCCAGCCCAGGCCGTCGATGAGGACGATCACCGCATGCTGGGCAACGCCGAGGTCAAGGGTGTCGGTGAAACCAGGAACGCCGAGACTTGCCGCTGCCGAGGCGGGTACGTCGGCGAGACCGCGCACTAGCGCAGTCGCGCCGCGGTCGCGTGCGACAAGGTGGCCGCGAAGGCCAATGCCTGGGCTACGACCTCGGCTCCATCAGCAACCTCGGAGACGCGCAAGGAAAGATCGTCGTTGCTGGAGGTTCCGGTGTAGCCATGATCTGCCTCACAGGAGGGATCACCGCAGGTGGCGGGTTCGAGGTCGATGCGACTCACGGCACCCCAGCCAATGGTCAAAACCACCTCAGCAGCTGCGCCGCCGGGCTGATGTCGAGCCGGCTCCCCCACCACTCGGGTAACGACGACGGAATCGACTCGTTCGATGCGCACGGCCTCTGTTGATGCCGTGGCGGTTGCGGTCGGGTGAGTCTCATCGGCCGGGTGCTCGTCGGTGTGACCCACGATCAGGCGGGTCGGGGTCAGTGCGAGCACGGTCACATGACGACGCAGCTCATCGTGCTCGAAGGTGGCCTCGTGGTGAACGACGTACGCGATGAGATCCTCGCCCGCGAGCGCCGTGCTCAGGGCATCGGACACGAGGTCGGGGTAGTAACCGCTGCGCTGGATATCCGAGCGCAATTGCTCGTCGAGGGTCGCCTGACTCATGGGTCCATCATGGCAGAGATCCGAGGACCGACGAGGGCCCCGAGGGCTACCCCTGGCCGAGGGTGTCGGAGCACCGCTCCAGGGGGACAAACGAGCACAATGAGGGCTCAGTCAACGAAGGGCAACACGTGGCACGGCGTACCGCCAAGGCTTCCCCGGCCGGGGATGGCCGCATCGTCGACATCGACGTATCCGAGGAGATGCGCAGTTCCTTCCTGGAGTACGCCTACTCCGTTATCTACTCCCGCGCCCTCCCCGATGCCCGCGATGGCCTCAAGCCCGTGCAGCGCCGCATCCTGTTCCAGATGTCGCAAATGGGCTTGCGTCCCGATCGCGGCCACGTCAAGAGCGCTCGCGTCGTCGGCGATGTCATGGGACGTCTCCATCCGCACGGCGACTCGGCGATTTACGACGCCTTGGTGCGCATGGCGCAGCCGTTCTCGCTGCGCCTGCCCATGATCGATGGTCACGGCAACTTCGGATCGGCCGATGATGGCCCCGCTGCCATGCGCTACACCGAAGCCAGGCTCGCCCCGGCAGCGCTCGATATGACCACCAGCCTCGATGAAGATGTCGTGGACTTCGTCGCGAACTATGACGGACGCGAGACCGAGCCTGCAGTTCTCCCCGCCGCGATTCCCAACCTCTTGGTCAACGGAGCCTCGGGCATTGCGGTTGGCATGGCGACCAACTTGGTGCCCCATAACCTCGGCGAGGTTGTCGGCGCCGCCCGTCACCTGATTAAGAAGCCCAAGGCAAGTCTTGACGAGGTCATGCGCTTCATCCCAGGCCCCGATCTTCCCGGCGGTGGCGTCATCATCGGCCTCGACGGCATCCGCGATGCCTTTGAGTCGGGCCGCGGGATGTTCAAGGTGCGCGCACGCACGCGCATCGAGCAGGTAAGTCCGCGTCGCAAGGGCATCGTGGTGACTGAGCTGCCGATGAATGTCGGCCCCGAACGCGTCATCGAGCGCATCAAGGATCTCGTGCAAGCCAAGAAGCTGCAGGGCATCGCCGATGTCATCGATCTGACCGACGGCGACTCCGGCCTGAACCTCGTGATCGAGATCAAGAGCGCTTTCAATCCGGAAGCCGTCCTCGAGCAGCTCTTCAAGCTCACGCCGATGGAAGACAGCGTGAACATCAACGCGGTTGCTCTTGTTCAGGGTCAGCCGCAGACACTTGGCATCCTCGACATGCTGCACGTATTCCTCGCACATCGCTTCGAGGTCGTGCTACGCCGCAGCCGCTACCGCCGCGCCAAGGCCCAAGATCGCCTGCACATCGTCGAGGGCCTGCTCATTGCGATCCTCGATATCGACGAGGTTATTCAACTCATTCGCGAGTCCGACGACGCCGCGTCAGCCAAGCAGCGCCTCATCGAGGTATTCGATCTGTCCGACACTCAGGCCAACTACATCCTCGACATGCCCCTGCGCCGTTTGACGAAGTTCTCGCGCATTGAGCTCGAGAAGGAAGCCGACGGCCTTCGAAGTGATATCGAGGCACTGACCGCGATCATTGACGACGACAACGCCCTGCGCACAGTGGTCTCAGATGAACTCGCTGCGGTCGCTAAGGCGCACGCAACTCCGCGGCGTACCTTGCTGATGGAGGGCAGTGTCGCCGTGCCCAGCGCTGCAATCTCACTCGAGGTCGAGGATGAACCGTGCATGGTGCTGATGTCGAGCACTGGTCTCATTGCCCGTACCTCTGACACTCGGCTCGCCTCAGACCCCGATGCAACCCGAGCGAAGCACGACGTCATCACGTCGTTCACGCCGGCAACCACTCGCGGCCAGATCGGTCTCGTGACAAGTGCCGGCCGCGTAGTTCGAATGTCGGTTCTCGACATTCCGTCTCTGCCTGCCGTCAATGGCACTCCTGCCCTCTCGGCCGGTGCACCACTCGGCGCATTCGTTGACCTGCCGAAGGGCGAATCGGTGCTGTGCCTGACTCCCCTGGATTCCGGAATCGCACTCGCCACGCGCTCCGGTGTCATCAAGCGGGTGCAACCCGATGCGCTGAGCAACAAGGACTCCTGGGACGTCATCCGGCTCGATGACAACGACCAGGTCATCGGCGCCTGCGCACTTGACGAGGCAACCGCAGAGTCAGCCGAGCTCGTGCTCATCACCGCTCAGGCACAGCTGCTGCACTTCCCGGCCAGCGCCGTTCGCCCGCAAGGTCGCGCCGCTGGAGGCATGGCTGGCATCAAGCTGGGTGCCGGCGACGAAGTGCTGGGCTTCTCCGTGATTACCGACCCGGCAAAGGCATGCGTCGTCACGATCGCAGGCTCGTCCAGTGCGCTGCCAGGCACCGATGCCGGCAGCATCAAGGTCACCGCCTTCACCGAATACCCAGCAAAGGGTCGTGCCACCGCGGGAGTGCGCTGCCACAAACTGCGTTCGGGCGAAGACGCACTTATCGGAGCCTGGGCAGTGAGTGCACCCCCACGCGCCGCCACCGCCTCCGGTGTGGCTGTCGAGCTTCCCGCTATTGACGACCGTCGCGACGGCACCGGTAGTGCTGGTACCGCCCCGATCGCTGGCGTGGGTGGGTCCATCTGATGAGCACCTGCTCACTCGATTCCCTGGCCGTCAGCGAGCCGCTGTCAGGCACAGCACAGGTAGCCCAGTGCTGGGTGATCATCGAACAGCCCGGGCCGTGGGGTCGCCAGGCGCTGCTCGAAAGCACGATTGACCCTGTTCTCGGTCAGCAGTTGATCGAGCGGGCCGAAGGCACCGGTACCTCGCTGCTCTTGGCTCGTCATCCCGATCGCACTGATCGCACGATCACCGAGCACAACGTGTGGGTCGTGCACACCAGCCCCGGTGACTGCTGGATGCGACACGGACTCATCCGCGATCTCAGCGAACTTGCCACCTGGGATTTCGCCGCGATGGCCCAGGGCCAGCTTCCGCCGATTGGCACCAAGGTCGCCGACCCCACGATGTTCATCTGCACCCACAGTGGGCGCGATACGTGCTGCGCGATTCACGGTCGGGCTCTCATTGCTGCCGTTCACGAGGCTCTCCCGGCCGAAGTTCGATCATCGGTGTGGGAATGCAGCCACCTGGGTGGTCACCGCTTTGCTCCCACCGCACTGACCATTCCTTCCGGTGCCGTCTGGGGCCGCCTGACTACAGAGCGCGCTCTGGAGATCCACGCAGCGGCATTCGCGCGCGAGATCACGACAGACTCGTACCGTGGCCGATCAGCGTGGCCGCAGCCCCTCCAGGTCGCCGAGGCTCATGTGCGCGGAGTGATCCAGGAGCGCGCAGAGAATGCCCTGGATGTCTTGTGGGTCCTTGATGACCGCGCTGTACCCGTACGTGCGGGTGTGCGCTTCGAGAATCTCGCACAGTTGATGGCCGAGGTGCGTCATCGCGACGGCCGCTCATGGCGGGTCAGCGTGCGCACGCAGGAGATTGCCGCCCGAGCGGAGTCATGTGGCAAGGAGCCTGTCACCGGTACCGCATGGATACCTGTGGCAATGAGCGAGAGCGCGAACTGGCGCTAGGCCTTCGCAGCGGCGAGCATGTCGGCCTCGGTATGCAGCGAGGTACGCGCCCGCCCTGCTGACTCACCCAAGGCACGCTCGGCCTTGTCGATCGAACGCCAGCCGGCGGTGTCGACGGTCTCAATGCCGGCAATACGAGCGTCGAACTCCTCGATGGTGCCCTGCGGCGCTGCCGGCAGCAGATTCGCACTGACATCCTCGAGCAGTGATGCCACCGTGCCGACCGCACACTTCTTATTGGTGCCGATGATGCCTGTCGGCCCGCGCTTGATCCAGCCAGCGACGTACTCGCCCGGCACGGTCACGCCATCGCGTTGCACGCGTCCCTCGGAACTGGGGATCACGTTCTTGCCCGAGTCGAAGGGCACTTCATCGAGCGCCGTGCCGCGGTAGCCGACGCTACGCACGACGAAGTCCGCATCAACCGTGTACATCTCGCCCGTGCCTGAAGCGCCGCCGGTTGCATCGAGTGCCGTGCGTTCGACCACGACCTGGCGCACGCGATCGTCACCAGTCATCTCGACGGGGCGAGCAAAGAAGTGCAGGTGGATGCGACGGCGCTTGCCTTCGGGAGTGCGAGTTGACCATTCGCGCATGACCTCGACGTTGCGTGCCGTGGCCTTGTCGGCTGCAGCCTGCTCAGCGCTGAAGGCATCGAGTTCCATTACTGCGGGATCGATGATCACGTCAGCGTCAGCGAGCTCGCCGAGTTCCTTGAGTTCCTTGGTCGTGAAGGTCGCCTGCGCCGGGCCGCGGCGGCCGAGAACGTAGATGTCGGTGATCCCGCTCTTATCGAGAGTGTCGAAGACGTGTTGGGGCATGTCAGTGTCATTGAGCTCCGCGACCGTCTTGCCGAGCACTCTCGTGACGTCGACAGCGACGTTGCCCACGCCGACGACGACTGCCGCGGTTGCCGAGGGCACAAGGGTCTCGAACTCCGCGCGATCGGCCTCGGGATGGCCGCAGTACCAGGCGACGAAGTCGGTTGCGGCCACACTGCCGGCGAGATCCTCACCGGGGATGCCCAGGCGACGGTCTCGAGAAGCCCCGTAGGTGAAGATCACGGCATCGAAGTACTCATGGAGTTCGGCGACACTGATGTCAGTGCCCACCTCGAGATTGCCGATGAATCGCACACCAGGCTTGTCGAGGGTCTTGTCGAGGGTGTCGCGCACCGAGCGAATGCTGTGGTGGTCAGGAGCCACGCCATAACGCACGAGCCCAAAGGGCACCGGAAGCTTGTCGATGACGTCGACGGTCACCGGAACATCGGTCTGGCCCACGAGGGCATCGGCGGCGTACATGCCCGACGGGCCTGAACCGATGACGGCAACTCTGAGCGCTCGTGACATTCCGACTCCTCCATGGGGCGTGCTGGTTCCCGAACGATGCCACAGACGAAGGGACCTAGGGGCTCATCCACGCCACTGTGACGATGACCACGTGCACGCAACGCCCCATGGCGCATCCCGTGAGCCACGTCGTGACCCCCTAGAGTTCGGCCATGACCGACTTCCCGACCGACGCCTTTGCTGACGTCCTGGCGAGCAACCAGGCCCACGAGGCCGGCTTCGCTGCCAGTGCACTCACGGGTATCGCAGCCAAGGGCCTGGCCATCATCACCTGCATGGACAGCCGCATCGCCCCTCTCGCGGTTGTCGGAATGGAAGCAGGCGACGTCAAGATCATTCGTAACGCCGGCGCTCGCGTCACCGATGACGTCTTGCGTACTTTGGTCCTCGCCAGCTACCTGCTGAACGTCAATCGCGTGCTCGTCATGCCGCACACCGAGTGCAAGATGGCCAGCGGCACCGAGGCGGCGATCCACGCGGAAATCAAGGAACGCTTCGACGTCGACACCCGCAGCATTGAGTTTCGGACGGTCGACAACCAGGTATCAGCTCTGCAGACCGATCTCGATCGGATTCGGGCTTTCCCGCTATTGCCGAAGGACCTCCAGGTCGGCGGAGCGATCTACGACGTGCGCACCGGTCGCCTGAACATCCATCACGGCTGAGCCTTAACCCGATTGGCTAGGTGGCGCACCTATGCGTCAATGCGGTCGCGATCGAGCCCCGCAGCACCGTCGACGATGAACTCCTTGCGCGGAGCGACATCATTGCCCATGAGCAGGTCGAAGACCTCCTCAGCTGCCTGAGCATCAGACACCGAGATTCGTCGCAGCGTGCGGTGAGCCGGATCCATGGTGGTCTCGCGCAACTGGGAGGCGTCCATTTCACCCAAACCCTTGTAGCGCTGGACGGGATCCTTCACCCGCTTGCCGCGCTTGTCAGCATCGACAAGCAATGACTTCATTTCTGCATCTGAGTACGTGTAGACGACCTCATTGGCCTTGCTGCCCGCGTTGATGATCTCGAGACGATGCAGCGGAGGAACAGCAGCAAACACCCGCCCAGCATCAAGAAGCGGACGCATGTAGCGATGAATCAAGGTCAGCAGCAGGCAGCGAATATGCGCGCCGTCGACATCAGCGTCAGACATCAAGATGACCTTGCCGTAGCGCGCTTGGTCGAGCTCGAAGGAGCGACCTGAACCGGCACCGATGACCTGGATGATCGATGCGCACTCGTTGTTCTTGAGCATGTCGGCCAAGGATGACTTCTGGACGTTGAGGATCTTGCCGCGAATCGGCAGCAGTGCCTGGTAGTCGGCATTGCGTGCCACCTTGGCCGTACCCAGGGCGCTGTCGCCCTCCACGATGAAGAGTTCGGTGCGCTCGACGTCGTCAGCGCGGCAGTCGACGAGCTTGGCGGGCAGTGCCGACGACTCGAGGGCGGTCTTGCGGCGCTGCGTATCGCGATGGGTGCGCGCGGCGATACGGGCACGCATGGCGTTTGCCGACTTCTCGAGGACAGCCTTGGCAGCTGCCTTCTCGCCCCGCGGAGGGTTCGTGAACCAGGCGGCGAGCTCCTTGGCCACGACGTTGCCGACGATGCGCGTGGCTGCCGGGGTGCCCAGGATCTCCTTGGTCTGGCCCTCGAACTGCGGCTCGGCCAGGCGAATGGCCACGACCGCGGTGAGGCCCTCCATGACGTCGTCCTTGGTGATGTTGTCCTCGGTGGCCCGCAGGATCTTCGCGGCTCGAAGCTGGTCATTGAACACCTTGACGATGCTGCGTTCGAAGCCGATGACGTGCGTGCCGCCCTTGGGCGTGGCCACCACGTTGACGAAGGAGCGCAGGTTGCTGTCGTAGCCGGTATCCCAGCGCAGGGCGATATCGACGCCCAGGTCTCGCTGGACCTCTTGTGAGTGCATGTGACCCTTGTCGTCGAGCACCGGCACGGTCTCGGCGAAGTGGCCTGATCCCTGGAGCCGAATCACCGAGCACACGGGCTCACCCGTGGAGATCGACTCGACGTATTCGCCGATGCCGCCCTTGTGCTGGAAGGTCTCCTCGAGAATGTCGGACGGGTCGCGCAGATCGTGCACGGTGATCTTGAGTCCGGGCACGAGGAAGGTGCTCTGGATGGCTCGGTCACGTAGTTGCTCGCGGTCGTAGGCGGCATCTTTGGTGAAGGTCTGCTTATCGGCCCACCAGCGCACACGTGTGCCAGTGCGGGTTCGCGGGCACTTCCCGCCAATTTGCAGTCCGCTCTTCTTGGTGAATTCGGCATCGGGGCCATCGGCATCGAAGATGCCGGGCACGCCGCGCTTGAACGACATCACATGGATCTTGCCGCCGCGATCAACCTCGACATCAAGGCGAGCTGACAGGGCGTTGACCACCGAGGCGCCCACGCCGTGCAGGCCGCCTGAGGCCGCGTACGAACCGCCGCCGAACTTGCCGCCAGCGTGGAGCTTGGTCAGCACGACCTCAACGCCCGTGAGCTTCGTCTTGGGCTCGATATCGACAGGGATACCTCGGCCGTCGTCGGCGACCTCAGCGGAGCCGTCGGGGTGCAAGGTGATGATGATCGAGGTGCAGTGACCGCCCAGTGCCTCATCGACCGCGTTGTCGACGATCTCCCAGAGGCAGTGCATGAGACCACGACCGTCGTTGGAGCCGATGTACATGCCTGGGCGCTTGCGCACGGCCTCCAGGCCCTCGAGGACGGCCAGGTTCTTGGCCGAGTAGCCCGAGGGCTCCTTAGGTGCGGAGGTCTTGGATGCGGAAGCCATGACGCGAACCTATTGCGCCAGACCGACAGATCCGCTGACCGACATGGTGGAAGAGGCCTGGCGTGAACCAATTCACAAGGGCGCGAGCGCCCTGCGCTGTGGGCGAACGCGGTCGGCGTGGCGACTCGGGAATAGCACCACCATGGGAGACTGTTACTCCAGTTAAGAACTGGCCGATTACGGAGGTAGAGCATGACCACGACATTCGCTACTCCTGTCCTGAGCGCTACCGATCGCTGCGATCGCTGCGGTGCCCAGGCGTACGTGCGTGTCGTACTCCCCGGCGGTTCTGACCTCCTGTTCTGCAGCCATCACTGGAATGCGCATGAGGAGAAACTGCGTCCCCAGGCCGCCGAGGTTGTCGACGAGACTCACAAGCTGACTGCTGTCGCCCCCGTCGACGAGCGCTAGTCACTTCTTGCCTGCGCACCACTACCTGTCGGTTTCTACCGACGACCACATCACCTGCATTGACCTCGCCAACCCCGAGCGTCGCAATGCTCTCAATGACGAACTTCTGATTGAGCTCATCGAGGCGCTTTCCCGGGCTGCCCACGATTCACGTGTCGTGATCCTCGGAGCGCAGACGGTTTCCGGAGTCTGGAGCGCCGGATTCGACATCATGTCACTTCCGACCGATGGCTCGATGCCAGACCCGGCCACCAGCCCCTTCGATCGCGCCCTCGCGACCTTGAGGGAACTCCCGATTCCTGTTATCGCGGTAGTCGACGGCGGATCCTGGGGTGGCGGATGCAACCTCGCCCTGTCCTGTGACCTGATCGTGGCCACCCACGAGGCATCGTTCGCCATCACGCCCGCCAAGCTTGGAGTCGCGTACGACTCGGCCGGTATCGCCGACTTCTTAGCCGCGCTGCCGGTCAACATCGCTCGCGAGATGTTCTTTACCGCCGAACCGGTCACGGCTGCCCGACTCGAGCGGCTCGGCGTGGTCAACGCAGTCAGCGACTCCCCCGCCTCCGCCCGTGAGACGGCTCGAGACCTGGCACGCACGATCGCCTCTCGCGCGCCCCTGTCATTGGCCTCAATCAAGGCTGAGATCTCTGCTCAGACTTCACCTGCAGCTGCAGACGTTGCTGAGCTGCTCCGCTTGCGTGAGCAAGCCTGGGCAAGCAAGGACTTCATGGAAGGGCGAGACGCGTTCACGGAACGTCGCTCCCCAAACTTCCGCGGTGAATAGCACACAGCATTAGGCTGCCGTCATGCGCAAAGCCCTGGTCGCCTTTGCGACCCTGACTTTCCTTCTTCCACTGTCGGCAGTCACTTCACCGGCTCATGCGGCAGTTCTGAACACGGTCGTGGACACCATCCCGGTCGGCGGCTCACCACTGGGCATGGCCATAGCCGGTAACTATGCCTACGTTGCGAACTTCACCCCAGGAACAGTGTCAGTAGTTGATCTCACCACCAACACCGTCACGCAGCAGATCACCGTAGGACCGCACCCCGTCGATGTAGGCATCTCCGGCCATTACGCCTACGTCACGATGAACCAGAACAGTGAAGTCGTCGTCATCGACCTCGACACCAACGCGGTGATCACTGGGACGGGTTACCCCATCCCAGTCGGACCCAACCCTGAAAATCTGGCGATCGCCGGAAACTTCGCCTACGTCGCCAATCGTCCAGCAAGCTCGGTAACCGTCATCAACATTGACCCCACATCGCAACAATTCAACACCGTCGCGGCCACGATCTCATCAGGCTTTGATTACCCCTGGAGCATTGCCGCCGTGGGCAATCTCGCCTACGTGACGAACTACGGAAGTGGGGGGTTGGGTACCACTGTCTCGGTCGTGGATATCAATCCTGCTTCGCTCGATTATCGAACCGTCATACAAACGATCACGGTTGGCCAAGGACCAATGAATCTCGGTGCCGTAGCGGGTTTCCTGTACGTCGCCAACTTCACCGATGACTCGGTATCCGTGATTGACATTAACCCCGGCTCACCCACCTTTAACCAGACGGTACGGAATATCTCGGTCGGAAATGGTCCTGCCGGAATCGCCGGGCAGGGTTCGAGCATTTACATCGCCAATTGCTTCGGCGGAACAGTCTCGGTGGTTGACTCCGCATCGGGGACGGTGAAGGCCACCATCACAGTAGATCCCCTTTCGACAGACGTCGCCATCTCGAATGGATACGCCTACGTCACCAACCAGGACGGTCCATCATCCTCATCCGAGGGAACCGTGTCGGTGATCTGGATCGGCCTGCCGGCTAGCGCTGCAGCCACACCGATGTGGCAGCAGGCGATAGGGCGCACGACCTCTGCCGCCGCGTGCCCGACCGGCTACACGCCTTCATGGGACTACTGGCCCAATGGTGGCACGGGCGGCTACGTCTGCAACCGGTTCCTGCCTCGATACGGCAGTTAGCGCAGCGAGCCTGACCACCTAAGCGCGAGACTCTCGGCGAGCTTGTTAACGGCCGCCTGATCGATCGGCGCTGATGTGTCACCCTTCAGTGCGCGTGAGTAACTCACTACCTGAATGGCATTGCCGACCAGCAGGTAAAGGCCGTAGTCGCTTTCCGAAATGGGTTCAGGCTTCCACCACGACCTTGTCCAAATGCCCGCGACACCGTTGAACGTCAGAGGTGACACGCCCTGTTTGGTCGTCATGCCGGACGCAGATGCCTTCGCCTTGGAGGTACACGATGACAGAATCTTGGTCAACTGACTCCAGGCATTCTTCGCCGCGGACGCGGACGAATAGACGTACATCGTCTGATCAATGTCACCTGGAATCGAAGCAGGCGGCTCGCCTACGCCCAAGCTTGTCCTGAAGGAATCATGCGGAGCAGGGCTCGTAACGTCCTGGCTACACAGAGAGAGCGCGTTCGCCCGGTTGGCGAAGTAACTATCACCGCCGCGACCAGGCTGCAGGATCGGCGTTGCGGGAGTCAGGTCTGAGGGCTGGATCATGGTGCTGGCCGCACGAGTGATCAGGGGATTCTGGGTAATCGGAAGTTGAGCACGGCTCTGCCACCTGACCGTGAGCTCTGCTGCAATCTTCCTCACTGTCGCCGCGCGGCCGTCCTTCAACGGATTGGTGTCGCCGTCGTATCCGCCGACCATCTGAATCGACGACCCAATGAGGTTTACGACCGTGTACTTGTAGCTGTCAGGATTGCTGGAGAACATGTAGACACCAAGGCCACGGACTCCTTCAACACCGACAACGGGAGTCGTCTTCGCAACATATGAAATGCCATCAACGGTGTGCGAGCCATTGCATTTCGCCGTGGCGCTCTTACTGAAGTCAGTCCAGGCCTTCAAGGCCGCATCCGGGGTCGGGTAGTCGTACACCCACTGATTAACGCGGGCGGCTATGTCGTCGCGCGCGCCGTACGAGGCCTCGTAGATGGTCGCACCATTCCACCAAGAAACCTTGACTGGCATAGCAGTCAGAGGATCGAAGCACACATCAAAGTCGTCGGTGCCCCAGTAGGAGGTCCGGTATCCGGTATCGAACTCAACCCCACCGTCGCGAATGTTGGGATAGGTCTTGGGTACATCGGCTGGTCGGAGCATCGCATTCGTAGCCTGGACTAATGCTTCGGGAGAAGGCCCGGCGGGCACTGCGTCATGCGCACTAGCGATACCCGGCGAGCACAGCACGCACGCCAGAACAGCAAAAACTGCAGCACCTGAAACCAAGCGTCGACGCATGAGGAACTCCCTGAAGGATTAGCCAGCCGGCTGACACCTCAGGATAGGGCTTAGTCGAGGTAGTCGCGCAGAACCTGCGAACGCGACGGATGGCGAAGCTTCGACATCGTCTTGCTCTCGATCTGGCGGATGCGCTCGCGCGTTACCCCGTAGACCTTGCCGATCTCGTCGAGAGTCTTGGGCTGTCCGTCGGTCAGGCCGAAGCGCATGCGCACGACACCGGCCTCCCGATCGCTGAGGGTGTCGAGCACTGACTCGAGCTGCTCCTGCAGGAGCGTGAACGAAACTGCGTCGGAGGGAACGATGGCCTCGGAGTCCTCGATGAGGTCACCAAACTCACTGTCGCCCTCTTCACCCAGCGGGGTATGCAAGGAGATGGGCTCGCGGCCGTACTTCTGGACCTCGACGACCTTCTCAGGCGTCATGTCGAGCTCGCGGGCGAGCTCCTCGGGCGTGGGTTCGCGACCGAGATCCTGGAGCATCTGACGCTGCACACGTGCGAGCTTGTTGATGACCTCGACCATGTGGACGGGGATACGGATCGTGCGAGCCTGGTCGGCCATGGCGCGGGTAATCGCCTGACGGATCCACCAGGTGGCGTAGGTCGAGAACTTGTAGCCCTTGGTGTAGTCGAACTTCTCGACGGCACGGATCAGACCGAGGTTACCCTCCTGGATGAGGTCGAGGAAGAGCATGCCGCGACCGGTGTAGCGCTTGGCCAGCGAGACCACGAGACGAAGGTTCGCCTCGAGGAGGTGGTTTTTGGCGCGGCGACCATCGAGGGCGATGTACTCGTAGTCACGAAGCAGCTTCTTGTCGATCTTCTTGCCGGAGTTGAGGAGTTCCTCGGCGAACAGGCCGGCCTCGATGCGCTTGGCGAGCGAAACTTCCTGCTCGGCGTTCAGCAGCGGAACCTTGCCGATCTGCTTCAGGTAATCCTTGACCGGGTCTGCGGTGGCGCCGGCGACGGTGACGGTCTGCACGGGCTCGTCGGTGTCATCGACATCGGAGATAACGAAGCCCTCTTCCTCGGCCTCAGCCTCGGCAGGTGCTGCAACTTCCTCAGTGACTTCCTCGGCCACGGCCGCAAGATCCTCAGCCAGATCAGCCTCAAGCTCGACTTCGAGTTCCGCGACGACTTCGAGCTCGGCCTCATCGACATCATCAGCGTCGACGACTACGACGCCGTCTTCAGTCTCGAGGACCTCAACGAGAGCGTCACCCTTCGCGGTGCCCTTCTTGCCCTTGGCTGCAGGAGCGGCCGCAGCCTGCTTCGCGGGTGCAGCCTTCTTTGCGGGAGCAGTAGCGGCCTTCTTGACCGGGGCGGCCTTCTTCGCGGGCGCAGCCTTCTTGACCGGAGCGGCCTTCTTCGCGGGCACAGCCTTCTTGACCGGAGCGGCCTTCTTCGCGGGCACAGCCTTCTTGACCGGGGCCGCCTTCTTCGCAGGAACAGCCTTCTTCGCGGGCGCAGCCTTCTTGACCGGAGCGGCCTTCTTTGCAGGAATAGCCTTCTTCGCAGCGGTCTTCTTGGCAGGTGACTTAGTCGGCACGTTCGCCAGCCCTTTCGCTTAACGGCCACGAAGGAAGCCCGTGTCAAGACTTATGTCTTGGACGGGCCGTGGAATACCGCCATTGTGCCATGGCCGGGTCAGGGAACCAACACGGCCCGACCCTCACCCACCGGTAGCTCGATCCGGGCCGATTGTTCAATGCCGCCGGCCACCGGGAAGGGCCCGAGCCCGTCGACTTCGAAGGTGCCTGACCAATGGGCAATGACGTGCGCCACCTTGGTTCCCGCCTGCCCGTAGGCATGTCGAATGGACCCCGCGGGATAAGGGGCTCCCGGCTCCGCGGCCTCTTGTCCGGCACCGTCGCCGAACTCCCAGGACCACCGAACGAATGGCCGCAGCAGCACCGACTGGCCAAGAACGCGATGAATGCTCGAGCCCAAACCTTGGGGCTGACCACTGATGAAGTTGACCGGTATCCGCGTCACGATTCCCGAACTCGGCTCATATCGAGGCTGAAGAGCCGGAACGAGACGCTCGAACTCCTGGTGAAGTGCCCCCGACAGGTCGTTCACGGTCACCGGGCCTGACGGTGGAATGCAGACGAGTCCGCGATCTGACCAGGATGCTCCGCCATCTGTTGACAAGAGAATGCGCAGTAACGACGCCAATTGCGCGCAGCCACGCGTGACCGCCAGGCACGGGCCACCATCAGCAGCGCATGGATCACTCAGCCGCCAGCGACAGTTGCTGCACTCGGCCGCCTGATGTCGCGTGCCCGAATCAACTCCGCCCGGCAAGATCAGCCCGCTTGAGCCCGAGTAACGGTCGCCTCCGGCACCGACATCGACCGCGTACGCGCCCGGTGAAAGCCACGTCAATACAACGGCAACCAGAGTCACCAGGAATAGTCGCGAGGGCGTGCGCATTCCTCGACCGTAAGCATGGAGCCAGACGAGTGGAAGCCCGAAATCTCGGGCTGTGGATGACTAGGGAATGCGGCCGAGCGAATGCGCGACGAATGCCGCTACCTGGTCGTCCTCGACAAGGAAGCCGTCGTGACCGAAGAGCGAGTTCACGACATGAAGTCCGTCTGCGCCGGGCACTCGTTCGACGAGCTCTTCTTGAAGCCGCGGCGGGAAGAGACGATCGGAGTCAATGGCTACGACAGTCAGCGGCGACGCGATGGTGCTCAATGCCTGCTCGACTCCGCCGCGGCCGCGACCGAGGTCGAACAGGCTCATCGCATCGGTCAGGGCAATGTAGGTATTCGCATCAAATCGTCGCGCCAGTTTGTCGGCATGGTGATCGAGATAGGAGGTCACCTCGAACCGGCCGCCGCTGTAAGGGTCTTCACCCGGCTGCGGGTTGCGCCCGAATCGATCGGCAAGCTCGAGCTCACTGCGATAGGTCAGGTGCGCGATGCGGCGAGCGATACCCATACCTACGTGCGGACCTTCACCATCAGCGGCGTCGTAGTAGTCACCGCCATTGAATCGGGGATCGGAGCGAATAGCCGACAGCTGCACTTCATGGGTGCCGATCTCGTCAGCGGTCACCGCAGCGGTGGTACCCAGCACCAACCCGCTGCGCACGCGCTCGGGGTAACGCACCATCCATTCGAGAACACGCATGCCACCAAGTGACGGACCGAGCATGACCGCCCACGTATCGATACCCAGCGCATCGGTAAGGCGATGCTCGATGCGCACCATGTCGGGAACGGTCACGACCGGGAATCGACTCCCCCAAGGCTTACCGTCGGGAGCCGGGCTCGACGGGCCAGTCGTTCCCTGGCAGCCTCCGAGGACATTCGCGCAGACAACAAACCATTGATCGGTGTCGATCGCTTTGCTGGGGCCGACCAGACCGTCCCACCAGCCGCCGGTCTTATGACCGGGGCCAGCTGGGCCGCTCACGTGCGAATCGCCGGTCAGTGCATGCGCAACGTAGACCGCATTGCTGCGATCAGCATTCAGCGTGCCCCAGGTCTCGTAGGCGATTCGAACAGAGGGGAACTCGAACCCGGAGTCGGTGACAAAAGGACCGGTGTCGAGGAACAGGCGACTGCCCGCCGGATCTCCCTCCCGCCAGGCTGCGCTGGCAGGAGGGAGACCGACGTAGGTCAGCGGACCGTACTCGTCACCGGACATATGCCTGGAATTACGCCTTCGCCGCGGCGAAACCGATTTCCAGGTCAGCGAGGATGTCGTTGATGTCCTCGATACCGACAGCAAGACGCACGAGGCCGGGTGTCACACCAGCAGTGGCCTGCTCTTCAGTGGTCAGCTGCGAGTGGGTGGTCGATGCCGGATGAATCACGAGACTGCGCACGTCACCGATGTTGGCCACGTGGCTGTGCAACACGAGACCCTCGACGAACTTCTGCCCAGCCTCAACGCCGCCGGAGATCTCGAAGCTCAGGACACCACCGGTGCCCTTGGGTGCGTACTTCTTCGCTCGGTTGTGCCACGGGCTGGACTCCAGGCCTGCGTAGTTGACCGAGATCACCTGCGGGTGCTTCTCGAGGAACTTCGCGACGGCAAGAGCGTTGTCGGTGTGACGCTGAACGCGAAGCGAGAGGGTTTCGATGCCCTGAGCGATCAGGAACGCATTGAACGGTGATGCGGCTGCACCCAGATCGCGCAGCAGCTGAACACGAGCCTTCAGGATGAACGAGAGGTTCACGCCGAATGCGCCACCCACGCCGAGATCGCGTGCGTAAACCAGGCCGTGGTAGCTGGGATCGGGCTGGTTGTAGTTCGGGAAGCGATCCGGGTACTGCGCATAATCGAAAGTTCCGCCATCGACGATGACGCCGGCGATCGCGGTTCCATGACCACCGAGGTACTTGGTTGCCGAATGCACGACGATGTCGGCACCGAACTCCAGGGGCTTGATCAGGTACGGAGTTGCGACGGTGTTATCGATGATCAACGGCACGCCGAACTCGTGAGCGACCGTGGCCACACCCTCGATGTCGAGGATGTCGTTCTTCGGATTCGAGATCGACTCACCGAAGAAGGCCTTCGTGTTCGGGCGGATGGCTGCACGCCAGGAGTCCAGGTCATCGGGATTCTCGACGAAGGAGACCTCAACGCCCAACTTGGGCAGCGTGTAGTGGAACAGGTTGTAGGTGCCGCCGTACAGCGAGGGGCTCGAAACGATGTGATCGGTAGCCTCGGCGATGTTCAAGATGGCCAAGGTCTCGGCCGCCTGACCCGAGGCCACGAGCAGGCCTGCGAGTCCGCCCTCGAGCGCGGCAACGCGATCCTCGACCGCAGCCTGGGTCGGGTTCATGATGCGGGTGTAGATGTTGCCCAGTTCCTTGAGTGCGAACAGGTTCGCGGCGTGAGCCGTGTCATTGAAGACGTACGACGTGGTCATGTAGATGGGCAGAGCACGAGCATTGGTCGTCGCGTCGGGCGACTGGCCGGCGTGAATCTGCAAGGTGTCGAAAGACCAGGTGTTGCTCATGAGAACTCCTACTAATTCGGGTACGCAAAATGCGTACATCGTTGACGATGCCTTCAGTTGGGCCTTGGCTCTCGCCAGACCCGCGCTTGCCCCCGAAGGGGCCAGGTCTTCTCTCGGAGCACCCCACCGCGGTTGGAGGGTTGCCGTCCAGCTAGCCGAGACTTAACGCTGGCACTCGTGACCTGAGAAAAAAGTAGCACAGCCCACGCCCAGGAGGAATCGCGAGTTCACCGGTTGGCGAACTGAGGGGAATCCAGCAACCTGCCCCGGCAGGCCTCTCGCCCAAGGCCTCGCATCATTTCGATCCAGCCTGATGGCGGCAGGCCAGCAGAGATGGATCTCCGAAGAAGTTCAGCGAGGGGGTAATCAGGATCCTCGGCCTGGACTCGGTCAAGGGCGGCCATCGCTCGCACCCCGTCACCGATGAGCCAGCCGAGGATCGCTGCCACGGTGCCGATCGGAGCGATGGCTCCGACTGGAGCTCCGCATAACAGGTCTGCCGCTACCTCGAAAGCTCGATGGGCATCATGAATCTCAGAGTTGGCCATCTCCCACAGAACCGTGTCGCGTACCCGTACATCACAGAGGGCGAGCAGGATGTCGCACTCAAGCGCCCCGCTCACGCGGACATCAGCGCACAGCGAGTCACGCACCACAGCAATGGC
>CANFQC010000020.1 GCA_947449035.1 Actinomycetota bacterium | reverse complement strand
TGAGGGCGAAGACATCGAAGAGCAGGTGCGCGAGTTCATCAGCGACACCGTGGTCAGCTACGTGCGTGCGGCCACCGCCGAGGGTTACCCCGAGGACTGGGATCTCGATGGCCTGTGGGCAGCCCTCAAGCAGCTCTACCCCGTCACGGTCACCATCGCCGAACTCGAAGAGGCTGCCGGTGGCGATCGCTCCGGGTTGAGCGCTGACTACCTGGTGGCCGAGCTCAAGGAAGACGCTCAGTACGCGTACGACATGCGCGAGGAGGCTCTCGGTGACGAGGTCACCCGCGAGCTCGAGCGCCGCGTGATCCTCTCCGTGCTCGATCGCAAGTGGCGCGAGCACCTGTACGAGATGGACTACCTGCGCGATGGCATTGGCTTGCGTGCCATGGCTCAGCGCGACCCGCTCATCGAGTACCAGCGCGAGGGCTACGACCTCTTCACCGCGATGATGGATTCCATCAAGGAAGAGACCGTTGGCTACCTGTTCAACGTCGAGGTTCAGGTGAATCAGCCTGAGGCCGAGGAAGTGCAGCTTGATGCAGCGCCTCAGGCCGTGCCGGAGATTTCCGCCAAGGGCCTCGCACCGTCGCGCCCGCAGCACCTGGAGTACACCGCTCCGAGTGAAGATGGCGGAGTCGAGCACGGCGAGATGGAGTCAGTCGACGGCGGCTTCATAGAGATCGATCCGAATGCCAGCCGTGCGGAGCGTCGTCGCCTCGAGCGCGAGAATCGCAAGCGCAGCTAGTCGATCTCTCCTCGCTGTACGACCCACTCAGTGGATTGGCCCGTGCACTCTGCGATCAGGTCGAAGTCACGGTCGTAGTGCACGACCGTGAGGCCGTGTCGTTGCGCGACTGCCGCGATGATCAGGTCGGGAATCTTGCGACCACGGTGCCCACGGTCAGCGAGTAAACGCTGGGTGAGCAAAGCGTTGTCTAAGTCGCCGGGCGAGATATCTACTTTCTCAAATTGACGAAGTTGTGAAATGAGTACGTCGAATTCCTGAGCGTTACGTGCGCTGGAGCCGACTTCAAGTGAAGTGATGGCGCACACGTAAGCCTGCCGGGCCAGGGCGAAAGCTTCCACACTGGCTCGTACGCGCGGTTCTCGAAGTCGGGTGAGAACGCTCGTGTCGAGCAGAACCCTCATCGCCACGCATCCGCACGATCAAAGGCTGGCATCAATGCGAGAGCGTCGAGGCTAGAACGAATTCGAGCCTCTCTTTCGGAATCGATGGCAGCTCGCCGCAAAGCCTCATTGACGGTGGCCTTGATCGTCGAGGTACCCAGCGCAGCCCGAGCGTCGGCGAGGGCTTGTTCATCCAGGTCAATGAGATGCTTCATTCCCAAAGTATATATAGATACCAAGTTATATATACTCTTCCGGGTAACAGTGGCCTAGACCAAGGACGCGGCCGTGACCAGCCAGCGGCCTGCGACGGCCTCGAAGCGAATGGCGATCGCGCGTGACCTGCTCTCGCCGACGAGCACTGCGGAGGTCTCGACGATGCCATCGGCGACGGGGCATAGACGAACTGAACGGACCGTGCGCCACTGATGTTCGCTCTTCGCGCTGGGGTGACGACGCATGGCGGCACCTCGATCGCCAAGCCGCTCAAGCTGATGTCGCTCGACCCATCGACTGAGCTGGGCTGCCGGGCGCACACCGGCAGCAACCTCACCGATTGCGCGAGCCATACGTGCAACCCAGGCAACCTCAAGTTTCTCGAGGCCGCCGGTGTCGTAGGTGCCGGGATCGCCCACCACGCGAAGGTGTCGAGGGATGCCGGGAACGGCGGGTACGCCGGGGCTGACCTCCCAGGTCAGCGGCAGGGACAACTGCTCATTTCGCACGACCGATAGATGTCGGGAGCGGGCAGGGACGGGTACAGCGGCGGTCATCGTGCTCACGGACGTTCTCCTTTGGAGGACGACCGCGTCGGGGGTCGCGGATCGGGTTAGTGGTGTTTGCCTGTGTTTGCCTTGTGTAGTCGATGCTTGCCTGCTGTCGCAATGGCGAGCATTGAAGTTGTGGACAACTGTTTTACTCACTGAAATATCGGCTCGAGACTTGGCACGTGCACTGATCACACCGGTGAAATTCATGGGTGTGCATGAGTCTTCGTCGGGAGGGGTGCGATGGCTGCTGATCCATGTGAGGTGATGGAGTTGGTGATCGTCCAGGAGGCCAGCCTGCTTCAAGCACGCGTTGATGACGAAGTTCTCATTGATGCGCACGCGATTGCTGAAGCAGAGCAGCAGCGCTCGCGTTTTGGTGATCGGCTTAGAGAGGCACTGGGTTGTTCAGTACGCGTGCATCTGCCTGGTGAAACTCTTCGCGGCGTGGTCAGTGATGTAGGGGCCGAAGTTCTGGTTCTCGAGTCTGAGCAGGCACGTCTGGCCATTGCTACGTCAGCGGTCATGAGCATTGAAGGGCTGCCACGTGTACTTCGTGTCGAAGGAACATCTTCGCCTCGAATCGCGGTGACGTGGGCAGCTGTGTTACGCGACTGGAGTCAGGTGGCACCTGTGCGCTTCACCTTGGTCGATGGCCGACAGGTTCGCGCAGGGGTCGATACCGTGGCCGGTGATCATGTCGAGATTCGCCCAGAGAGCGACAGCTTGATTGTCGTGCCCTTTGCTGCCATTCGGTACGCAGAGGTCAGTCGCTGAAAACCTCATCGCGCCCGAATGGATGCGCGGAGACGAATTCGCGCGTCTGGGCATACATCCGTTCGATAAACCCTTCGAGTTCACGTGCCTCGATCCGCCATTGCCCTCGCCCACCAACCTTGATCGCAGGCAGTTCTCCATTGCGCACCAGGGCGTAAGCCTGTGCTGCAGAGATATTCAATGTCTCGGCGACATCGGCGAGAGTCAGGAAGCGCACGCCGCCATTGTCAGTTCCCGAGGCCCGCCACGTCACGTCGCCGACGCCGATTGTGGATAACCATTTCCTGTGTGGCGTGTCGTGACAGATGCTGAGTGAAATCGAGGGAAGGACATTCATGACGAAGGGAAATGCACACACCCTTGCGCGTGTGCGGTGGCGCGATGGGCGGTTGTGGCTTGGCGTCACATTGATCATCGTGTCAATGCTCGTGGGCTCGAGGCTCTTGTCACATTCCGATGACCGCATCACGGTGTGGCGGGCGACCCATGATCTCTCCATTGGTTCGTTGCCAACAGATCTCGAGCCAGTCGCGGTAGCTCTAGCTGATTCAAGTGCAGGCTACGTGCGAGCGAATCACGATCCGGTCGGAATTCTCGTGCACCCCGTGGCTGCGGGTGAGTTGCTTCCCACGACGTCACTGGGTTCAACCGACAGTGACGCGATGCGAGTCGTCACACTTCCGGTTGAGCCGCTGCATTCTCCGGTGGGGCTACTGCCTGGCGATCGTGTTGATATCTGGGCTACGCCCTCCGAATCCTCGATGCCCGGTATCTCGCGACTGGTCGAGGCCTCGGCCAGCGTGGCAGCGATTGCCACCGATTCGATGGGTGTCGGTGGAGAGATGGGTGTGGCAGTGCGCATCCCGCAAGATCGCGCTGACGCGCTGATCGCGGCGATGCGCGGAGGCTCCATCGACCTGGTGTCTGTTCCGATAGAGGCACAGACATGAGCGTGATGATCGCGCTGGCTGTTCCTGGCTTGGGCTGTGAGTCCCAGCTGATTTCCTCCGCGAATTCCCGCGGTCTCGACGTCCGACGCCGATGCGTGGATGCTGCCGATCTCCTCGGTGCTTGCCTCAGCGTGGCTGGTCTCATCGCCGTGATCACTTCGGATTTGCCTCGGGTAAGCGCCGAGGTCATCGATCGCCTGCGTGCCTGCGGTTCTCGCGTCATCGGGATATCGGTAACGCCCGGTGACCGAGTCAGGCTGGAGGGCCTCGGTGTCGACTCGATTGTTGATGCCGTTGACGATCCTCAACAACTTCTTTCGAGCATTGTGGGTGCCTGTCAGAGCGAGAGTCGAAGTTCCGGAGTCTGGCCCCTTCAGTCGGAGTCGGCTGAACCTAATCCTGTGTCCGACAAGGGCCGGCTCATTGCCGTATGGGGACCGCCGGGAGCGCCGGGGCGCACGACGACTGCGCTCGTACTGGCCCAATGCCTGTCCGAGCACGCGCTCACCGCGATCATCGACGCCGACACCGCGGCTCCGTCACTTGCACTCCAACTCGGCCTTGCCGACGATCTCAGCGGACTCATCGTGGCCTGCCGACACGCTGATGCCGGCAGCCTCTCGAGCCGAGCACTGCGTTCGACCATGAGCCAGATGGGGGAGAAGTACTTCGCTCTCACCGGAATCACGCACGCACGTCGTGCGGCCGAACTCCGGGCGACATCGTTAACACGAGTACTTGAGAGAGTCCGCAGTGATTTCGACTACGGCGTCATCGATCTCGGTTTCGCGCTCGACACCGGCACCTCGGGGGTCCCGTCTCGGGCTTCCGTGACCGAAGCAGCAATCGCTGCCGCTGATGTCGTGGTGGCCGTCTGCCAGGCCGAGCCGCTCGGAGTCGCCCGCTTCCTCGCCGACCTTCCAGAACTCGTGTCCCATGAGGTGTCGATCGTGTGTGTGATCACGGGGGGTAGCCAGCGAGATCAGTCGAAGGCGCTCATCCGTGAAGCAGCAACGAAGTTGGGTGTATCAATTCCGATCGCCGACCTTGCGCTTGATCAGCACGTACTCTCGAGGGCATTGCGCAACGGGCTTTCCGTTCGCCCCCGACGTCAGTTGATGCGCCGGGGCGATTCGCCCGCGAGACTCGCCGAGCTAGTGGCGTGATCAGGGTGAGGGCAGAACTACCACGAGGTCGCCGACCTTCATGAACTTGTACAACTCCTTGGAGGCTTCCTCCGAGAGGCGTACGCAACCGCCACGTGCGATCGCAAGACCAAGCTGCCTGGTCGAGTGCATGGGCGTTCCGTCGTAGTACCTCGGAATGCTGTGGAACCCGATCGGTGACTTCGTGTCAGGGCCATAGGTAAAGCGCATCATGTTGTGGAAGGTGACCTTCGAGTTCGGATTGATGGCCAGCTTCGACTTGCTGTAGATGTGGTAGGTGCCCTTGGCCGGACGATCCCAACGACCCACGACCGGGTAGCGGCCGACAACCTCATCCTGGGCATTCATCATCCACACGGTCATCAGGGCCTTGTCGTACACCAGACGCTTGCCATGGAATGAGTCGCGCGGGCGCTCCGGAACGTTCTTGGCCTTCTTGGTGCGCGAAGCAGGCTTCGGCTTCTTGGCCACCGCTGGCGTTGTCGTTCCCGCTGCCGGGAGCGTCGTCGCGGCGGCCGATGAGCTAGGTGACGGAGCCACAGTGAGCGGGCTCGACGGCGCTGAGAAGGCCGAAGCTGAGGCTACGACGGTCAGACCTAGGGCGGCGGCGCCGGCAACGGCACCAAGTGCCAGTCGTGAGGGCGTGAGGGAACGAAGAAAAGCCAGCGGGGAAGCCATGACTCATCAGTACCAGAGTTGTGGATGATTGGAGATCAGGCTCGCCGCCACGTACGGTGGGTGCGTGGGTCAGAGGATGAGTGCACTCGATGCCTCATTCCTGTATTTGGACCGACCCGAGACGCCGATGCATGTCGGCGGAGTCTTGGTCTTCGATTCCCCAGGGTTCGCCTACGAAGCACTCGTCGCACGAGTATCCGCACGGATCTCAATGGTTCCGAGGTATCGACAGCGTGTGCGCGAAGTGCCCTTCCGCATTTCACGACCGATCTGGGTCGATGACGAGGATTTCGATCTCGAGCACCACGTGCGCCGCACCTCAGTGGTCCGGCCTGGCGGTCGCGAACAACTCGATGAATTAGCTGCCCGCTTGTTCAGTCGTCCGCTCGATCATGATCGCCCGCTCTGGGAGATGTACCTGATCGAAGGTCTTGAGCACGGACGAGTGGCCATTGTTACCAAGACCCATCAGGCGATGATCGATGGTCTCGGCGCTGTCGACATCGAGCAGGTGATTCTCGATCGTGGGCCCTCTGAATTCGCCGACCAGGCCGACGAGTGGAATCCGCGTAGCGAGCCGTCGTCCGTCGCGATGGTGACCAAGGCACTCACGGAAAATCTCACGACTCCTGCCCTCGCCTGGGATGTCGTGCGCACGAATGTCACTGACATTTCACACGTGGCAGGGGCACTCGGTTCACGGGCCTGGGATATCGCCACGACGGCAGTGCGCATGGCACGCACTGTGCATCCCACGCCGCTGAACGTCGAGATCGGCGCGCAAAGACGTTTTGCCACGGCCGATTACCGACTCGATTCACTAAAAGACATTCGTCGTGCATTCGGAGTCACCATCAACGACGTCGCACTCGCCGTGATCGCCGGCGCCCTGCGCTCGTGGCTTATGGCCCGTGGCGCACCGGTGACCGGCAGCGCGCAGGTTCGGGCAATGGTTCCGATCAGCACACGCAATGACGATCCGAATACTCAGAACAATGTGTCAGCATTCCTCGTCGATCTTCCGGTGGGCGAGCCTGATCCGGTCGTGCGACTTCGACGTATTGCATTCGAGCTCGCGCAGCTCAAGGACGTTGGCCAGCTCCTCGGTGCTGATGCGATCATCAGCGCCGCAGGTTTCGGACCGCCGACCCTGCATGCCCTGGGTGCTCGACTCGGCGCGAATCTCACCAAGCGCGTCTATAACCTGGTGATCACGAACGCTCCCGGGCCGCAGCACGCTTTGTTCCTCGGCGACGCGCGAATGGTGGCCTCGTACCCCTTCGTTCCTCTTACTCAGAATCAGGCCCTCGGAGTCGGGTTCACCTCGTATGACGGTGGAATCTTCCTTGCGCTCACTGCAGATCGTGAGGCGATGCCCGACCTTGACGAAGTGATGAACTGTCTCTCGGATTCCCTTGCCGAGCTTCGCGATTACCTGCCCGCCCATGACTAGGCGCGGCATCGTCCTGGGTGGTGGCGGCGTTCTGGGTGGCACGTGGGCCGTCGGAGCGCTCTGCGCGTTAGAGCAGCAACTGGGATTCCGCGCTAATGATGCCGACGTGATCGTCGGAACTTCTGCCGGCTCGGTTATTGCGTCAATGCTCGGGTGCGGAGTTACTCCGACCCAGCTCACGCAGCACTATAAAGGCGAGCCCATCACTGATGGCCCTCTCGCAGGGTATGAGTGGGATCCCGGAACAGCGACTGGCGGTTCTCGCCCGGCGAAACCGCGTGCTCTGGCGCCGGGTTCGTTGAAATTGATTGGGCAGAGCGTGCTGCACCCGGGCCAGCTTCCGGCTACAGCCGTCCTCTCCGCGTTCTTGCCCACCGGCGGTCGTTCGTTGGAGAGAGTTGGCGAGCTGGTAGACACCGTGACTAATGGGGGTCAGTGGACCACTCATCCGGGCACGTGGGTCGTGGCGATGGACTACGAATCCGGGAAGAGGGTGGTCTTTGGTCGCTCCGGCGCTCCGATGGCCCGTCTCTCTGATGCGGTCATGGCCTCGTGCGCGATCCCGGGCTGGTTCGCCCCCGTGCGTATCGGTGCGCATACCTATGTCGATGGTGGCACGATCTCAGCGACCTCGATTGATGTCGTCTCGTATGCGGCACTCGATGAGGTGTTCGTGATGGCACCCATGGTGTCGTTCGAACACGATCACCCGACCACTGTTGCTGCGAAGCTCGAACGCAAATGGCGCGAACAGGTCACCAAGGCAGCCATTGCGGAGGCGGCTGCCGTGGAGAAGACCGGCGCGCGCGTGTATCTCGTCGGGCCTGGCCCTGAGGATCTCGAGGCGATGGGCGGAAATTTGATGGATGCCACGCGCCTCGACACTGTGCTGGAGATCTCGCTGCGCACGAGCGCAGCAGTATGGGAAAAGCTACTTGGCTAGTGCTGCGAGCTCATTGCCTCGCAACTAGTGCTCGGAAAGCCACTGCGCACCGAGCTTGTTCTCCTTGCCGAGGTACTTCTCGGTGGTTTCCTTGGCCAGCTGCTCAACCTTGCCGCCGACGAACGGAATGCTCGCCTTGAAGGTGCCGCTGACGGTGATCTGCGTGCCATCGCCCGAGGGAGCCAGGCTCATCGTGCCGGCGAAGGACATGGGAGCTGAGAACTCGACCTTCACGGGCACGACCGCGGTGCCGGTGGCACTCAGGGCGGGCCACGACTGCGTCTCGGTGACAGTGAGGGTTTCGCCGATCATCTTCGCGGCGAAGGAGGGCACATTGGCTGGCAACACCCGCGCACTCAGCACCGTGCAGGAGCCATCAGAGCCGGCAGTCACCGAGGAGGTGGAGCTGATAGCCCCGGTGTTCTCGGCGCGGAATGTTACGAACTTTTCGTCGGTCAGCATGGCGTGAACGCGCTCCGGAGAGGCCGTATACGTTTGCATGACAGTGAAGTCTGTGCCCATGGCCACATCCTCTCTTATTGGGGCTAGCGTAGAGAGCGACGCGCACAACGGCGTGCGCGATGTGATGAGGCAGACGTGGTCGAGGTTCTTGCTCCTTACCTTCGAGATGTCGTGGCCGGGGTCTCGGATCCGGCACTTCGCGACACTGTTCGGCGCTTCTACCGCTATGTCGCCGAAGAGGACCTTCGTGAGGCCTCTGCCTCTCGCGTAGTCGATCAAGTGCGCGAGTTCCTCGATTTCGCTCGAGTGAGAGCGCCCGGTCAGCCAAACGTCCGGATCCTTCCCCAGTCAGGTGAATCAGGCGCAGTGATCTGCATCGTCACCGACGACATGTCCTTCCTCGTGGACTCCGTCACAAACGAGCTCGTACGAGAAGGCCGCTCGATTCATCGAGTCGTCCACCCGCAGTTCGCGGTCACGCGCAACTCTGTCGGCGATCTTCTCGAAGTTCTGGATCTGGACGTCGATGAGGCTGTCCCAGAAGGAACGTTGGCTGAATCGTGGATGCGCATCGAGTTGGATCCGGACTTCGCGGAGATTCCCGAGGAGACCACCGCGTCCAACCTGCGGCGAGTACTGGCTGATGTTCGAGCGTCAGTTGAGGACTGGCCTGCAATGGCAGCCCAAGCCCTGGCGGTCGCTGCGGAACTCGCGGTCTCACCCCCGGTGGGTATTGATCCCGTTGATGTTGTCGAAGGCGCTGACCTGCTTCGTTGGCTCACCGAGTCTCACTTCACCTTCCTCGGCTATCGCGAGTACTCATTGGTCTCGTGGGCCGGCCAAGACGTCCTTGAGTCCGTAGCCGGTTCCGGACTCGGCATCCTCCGGATAGACGAGGAGTCCGAGTCCCCTTCGACCTCATCGAGTTTCGCTGCGATGCCACCCGCCGTACGTGCCAAGGCGCGCGAGCCACATCTACTGGTACTGACGAAGGCGAACTCGCGTTCGACAGTGCATCGCGCCGGATATCTCGACTACATCGGCATCAAGTCCTTCGATGCAAGCGGCAAGGTGATCGGCGAGCGACGCTTCCTCGGTCTGTTCACTGCCTCTGCGTACAGCGAAAGCGTGTCTCACGTACCTGTGCTTCGCGTGCGCGTTGCGGAAGTCATGGCGGCCCTTGACCTGGTTCCCGGTTCGCACAGTGCGAAGGATCTGCAGGCCTTTCTCGAGACCTACCCGCGTGATGAGTTCTTCCAGGCGCATACTTGGCAGCTGCTCGAGATCGCGGGATCCGTGCTGCATCTTCAAGAGCGCAGGCAGACCAAGGTCTACTTGCGCCCTGATGACTATGGGCGCTTCATCTCCTGCCTTGTGTATTTGCCCCGTGATCGATACACGAGCACTGTGCGCAGGCGAATCGAGTCCATCTTGATGCGCACCTTCGGGGGAGTATCGGTCGACTACACCGCTCTCATCACCGAAACGGTGCTCTCACGTCTGCACTACGTCATCCATGTGGATCCGGCGGTCGGAATTCCCGAGGTCGTTCACGCGGAACTCGAGGCAGAACTCGCCGAGGCTGCCCGGAGCTGGGAAGACATCTTCATCGATGACCTCATCGCGATTGTCGGCGACGACGAGGCAGCCCGCTACGCGCGCATGTACGGCTCCGCGTTCACCGAGAGCTACAAGGAGGATTTCGCCCCCGCGACCGCGGTTGAGGATGTTCGACTTCTCGAGGCACTTGCTCCAGGGGCAATGCACGTCGAATTCTACGGCGGCAACCAGCCACGTTTCAAGGTGCTGCGTATCGGCTCGGCGATGTCGCTCTCTCGCCTGCTGCCGATCCTGCAGCGCATGGGTGTCGAGGTTCTCGACGAGTACCCGTATGAGATTCGACGTGCCGACGGTCAGGAAGCCTGGGTACTGGATTTCGGTCTGGCACTTCCCGCCGGAGACATTCGTGGAGAAGCGAGCCTGCCCGAGCGTTTCGAGGATGGGTTCCGTGCTGCCTGGGCGGGGGAGTGCGAGGTCGATGATTTCAACGCCTTGATCGTGCGTGCCGGCCTCACCTGGAAGCAATCCGCACTGATTCGCGCCTACTCGCGTTACATGCGCCAGATCGGAACCACGTTTGGCCAGGACTACATCGAGCAGGTGGTCTCGGCCAATTCCGACATCACGGTTTTGCTGGTGAAGCTCTTCGAGACTCAGTTCGCCGAGGGAGTGATCGAGCGTTCGGTGAATGCCGATGCCCTGGTTTTCGAGATTGAGAGCCGGCTCGATGCGGTGGTGAGTCTTGATCATGACCGCATCCTGCGCACGATGCTTGGACTGATCCGAGCAACTCTGCGGACGAGTTACTTCCTCCCGGCAAGTGATCGCCGGGCTGTGGCGTTCAAGCTCGACCCGTCGCTCATTGCCGACCTTCCGCTTCCTCGCCCGAAGTTCGAGATCTGGGTGTATTCACCACGAGTTGAAGGCGTGCACCTGCGCTTCGGGATGGTGGCCCGCGGTGGTCTGCGCTGGAGCGATCGTCGTGAGGACTTCCGTACTGAGATCCTCGGCCTCGTCAAAGCCCAAGAGGTCAAGAACGCAGTAATCGTGCCGGTCGGCGCCAAGGGCGGATTCCTGCCCAAGCAGTTGCCCGACCCGTCGCTCGATCGCGAGGCGTGGATGACGGAAGGCAAGGCGGCCTATCGCGAGTTCGTCTCAGCCCTGCTCGATATCACCGACAACTTGGTGAAGGGCGAACTCGTTCCTCCGGCAGGTGTCGTGCGTCGTGATGGTGATGACCCGTACCTCGTCGTCGCCGCCGACAAGGGCACGGCGACATTCTCCGATCTTGCTAACTCCATCTCGAAGGAATACAACTTCTGGCTCGGCGATGCCTTCGCCTCAGGCGGCTCAGTCGGCTACGACCACAAGGCAATGGGAATTACCGCGCGCGGTGCGTGGGAATCGGTCAAGCGTCACTTCCGTGAGCTCGATCTCGATACTCAGGCCCAGGACTTCACGGTGGTCGGAATCGGCGACATGAGCGGTGACGTCTTCGGCAACGGGATGCTGCTCAGCGAACACATTCGCCTCGTCGCCGCCTTCGATCACCGAGACATCTTCATTGATCCCACGCCTGATGCTGCCCGATCCTTTGTCGAGCGCCAACGCCTGTTCGCTCTTCCCCGTTCCAGCTGGGCTGATTACGACACCTCGCTCATCTCGACAGGCGGTGGCGTCTTCTCTCGCGCTGCGAAGTCAGTGACGATCACGCCCGAGATGCGGGCCGCACTCGGTATTGATCCGGGTCTTGAGCACCTCACGCCTGCTGAACTCATTCATGCGATCCTGCTTGCCCCTGTTGACCTCCTCTGGAACGGCGGTATCGGCACCTACGTGAAGGCCGCCACCGAGACCAACGCTGCGGTGGGGGACAAGGCAAACGACTCCATTCGGGTCAACGGAGGAAAGTTGCGCTGCCGGGTAGTGGGTGAGGGCGGAAACCTCGGATTCACCCAACTGGGTCGAGTCGAGGCAGCCCGTGCCGGCATTCGCATCAACACCGACGCCATCGATAACTCCGCGGGAGTCGACACCTCTGACCACGAGGTCAATATCAAGATCCTGCTTGATGGCCTCATCGCACGCGGACTTCTCGCTCCCGACAAGCGTGATGCCCTGCTCGCCTCGATGACCGACGAGGTAGCCGTGCAAGTGCTCAGTGACAACTATGCGCAGAACGTCGTGCTCGGCAGCGCTCGCGCCGGCGCAGTCGGGCTGCTCAACGTGCACCAACGCCTCATTGCCGAATTCGAGTCACGCGGAATTCTTGATCGTGCGATCGAGTTCCTGCCCGATGATGCGGAGTTCGCAGCGAGGCGAGCCGCAGGGGAGGGGCTCACCTCGCCCGAGCTCGCCGTATTGCTCGCTTACGTCAAGAACGCACTGACTGCTGAGGTCACTGCCTCCGTATTGCCTCAGGAATCTTGGACGTCATTCGCGTTGCATGACTACTTCCCGACACGCCTGCGTGAGGAGTTTGGAACGCAGTTCGACACCCACCCGCTGCGCGCAGAGATCATTAGCACCGTCATCTGTAATGAGCTCGTCAACCTTGCCGGCATTACGTACGTGTTCCGCGCAATGGAAGAGACAGGCGCGAATCCGATCGAGGTCGTACGAGCGGCGGCAGTGGTGATCGAGATTTTCGGGATTCGACAGATCTGGTCGGCGATCAACGCCGAGGACAACAGAATCCCAACCAAGGCCCAGGACGCAATGCATTTGGAAGTTCGGCGTCTGCTGGACCGTGCGACTCGCTGGTTCCTCCAAACTCGCGGCGGAACCCTTGATGTCGAGGCCGAGATCGCGCGCTTGCGTCCGATCATCGAGCAGTACGGTCCCAAGGTCGCTGACGCTCTCGTGGGCGGCGAGGCACGACGACTGCAGCAGCAGACAGCCGCCTTCGTCGAACTTGGAGCCGAACCCGCGCTGGCGGCTCGGGCAGCACAAGCCCTCGACGTCTTCGCCCTACTCGACATCGCTGAGATTTCACGTCGCACGGATGAGTCGGTGGCAACCTTGCTCCCGCTTTACTTCACCGTCTCGGAAACGTATGACGTCGACATCACCCTCGGGCGCATCACCGGCCTTCCCCGCTCTGACCGCTGGAATGCGCTCGCCCGCCAGGCCCTGCGCAGTGACCTCTACGCAGCGGTTGCCGCCCTGACCAACCGCATTGCCCGCTCAACCTCGGCCACCGTGACTCCGGTGGAACGAGTGGCAGCCTGGGAGGCCGTGCACGCCGACGGTCTTGGCCGCGCACGAGCAACCTTGGCTGAGATCTCGTCACAGGAGGATGCCGATCTCGCGACCTTGTCGGTCTCGCTGCGAGTGATGCGCAACCTGGTGGCGCAGGGATCGTCCTCCCAGGGCACGAGCCAGTAGCCCTTCCTGCGAACGCTGTGCAGGTGGCGCAGGCCCGAAAGTCGCTCTCCGGTCGGAAGTTAGGCTGAGGCGTTGCACATGCATCGCCAGCCGAACAGGAGTACGTCGTGAGCCTGCCTCCCCTCGTGGAGCCCGCCGAGAGCCTTACCGTCGATGAGGTGCGCCGTTACAGCCGCCACTTGATCATCCCCGATGTCGGCATGGCCGGTCAGAAGCGACTGAAGAACGCCAAGGTGCTGTGTGTCGGTGCCGGCGGCCTCGGCAGCCCGGCCCTCATGTACCTCGCTGCCGCTGGTGTCGGCACCCTCGGCATCGTCGAGTTCGACACTGTCGACGAGTCGAACCTCCAGCGCCAGATCATCCATGGGCAAAGTGATGTCGGTCGCTCCAAGGCTGAGAGCGCACGTGACAGCGTCCGTGAGATCAACCCGCTCATCACGGTGAACCTTCATGAGACTCGCCTTGACTCGACAAACGTCATGGATCTCTTCTCGCAGTACGACCTCATCGTCGACGGCACTGACAACTTCGCGACTCGTTACCTCGTGAACGATGCCTGCGTGCTGCTCGACAAGCCGTATGTGTGGGGCTCGATCTACCGCTTCGACGGACAGGCCAGCGTGTTCTGGGCCGAGTACGGCCCGTGCTACCGCTGCCTCTACCCGGAGCCCCCGCCCCCCGGCATGGTTCCGTCGTGCGCTGAGGGCGGAGTTCTCGGCGTTCTCTGTGCGAGCGTTGGTTCGATCCAGGTCACCGAAGCCATCAAGTTGCTGGCAGGAATTGGTGAGCCCCTGGTCGGCAAGCTGATGATCTATGACGCCCTTGAGATGACCTACCGCAAGGTAAACATTCGCAAGGATCCCAACTGTGCCGTGTGCAGTGCGCATGCCACCGTCACCGAGCTCATTGACTACGAGGCCTTCTGCGGCTCCATCTCTGACGAAGCCGCCGAGGCTGCGAAGGACTCCACCATCTCCGTCGTCCAGCTCAAGGAGATGCTGGATCGTCGCGCGGCGGGCGAAGAGGACTTCGTGCTCATCGATGTGCGCGAGCCCGGCGAGTACGAGATCGTCAAGATCCCCGGCTCGATCCTGATCCCCAAGGGCGAGATCCTCGACGGCTCTGCGCTGAGCAAGTTGCCCTCAGACAAGCGCATCGTGCTCCAGTGCAAGGTCGGCGGTCGGTCTGCCGAGGCGCTTGCAGCGGTCAAGGCAGCTGGCTACTCGAATGCCGTGCATGTCGGTGGCGGCGTGCTTGCCTGGGTCAACCAGATCGAGCCGGATCTGCCCTCGTACTAGTCCTCGAGCGAAAGGCCTGTGATGGGCTGGCTATTCCTGGCTCTGGCGATCTCGTGTGAGGTCACTGGCACGCTCGCGTTGAAGGCAAGTGACGGATTCAGTCGCTTCTGGCCGTCGGTGATCGTGGTCGTGGGCTATGCCCTGACCTTCGTATTCCTCGGTCTGTGTCTAAAAGCACTACCGCTCGGCACGTCGTACGCCATCTGGGCCGGAGTCGGCACCGCGGCAGCAGCGATCGGCTCTCTCGTTCTCTTTAACGAGAAGCTCTCATTGCTTGCAATCATCGGCGTTGCCGTGATCATTGTCGGCGTGGTGCTCGTGACGTTAGCGACCGAGCACGGCTAGTCACATCGCGAGATCACGCACGCAGCAACTGGGACACCCGTTGCGGAGAAACACCCAAGACGACGGCTGCATCGGCGCCGGATAGGCCGCCTCGCTCCACTAAGTCGCGAGCTGCCTGGCGGGACTGAACGGCCGTCTCGCGTTGTTGAACTTCAAGAGCATCGATCGCCTGACGAGCCTTCTCAACTTTGCGCTGCAGAGTCGGTGATAGCTCCGTGCTCAAGACGAGCTCAAAACGAGACGGCAAAACTCCGGTCACGGTCTCGATGAGATCAATGGCCATGACTCGCGCCTCGCGAAGATTCTTCGCTTGAGTGACTCCGACGCCATCGACCCTCACGAGCCACCAGCGATCCTCCTTGGATGCATGTGCGGTGTACGTCTTCATTCAAGCCATCCCTTCGTGATGCAGCTCAAGTCTTCCTGGATGTTGCGCAGAACTCCGGGGGAGACTGATCGGTGCGAGGTTGGCACTGCTGTCCGGTGCTGCCCGCAAGGGCACACGTAAACGTCATGCCTGCCACCACGCCTCACGAACACGCATCCTTGGGCCTTGAGTCGGGCGAGTAACTGTGAAGTACGAAGGGGCTTCATAAGGATAGATCAATCCCCCCTAGATCAGATACATCTAGGGGGGATTGAGTAAATCTGTGTGGTGTTGAGCGCATACCTCATCGTGAGGCGTGGGTTACTTCAGTGGGCTTGCGTACGTCTTCCTGTGGATGCATCGCCGATGCATCCGAGCTGGGGAAAACTCAGCCGACAAACCCTTCGCGCTTACCTGCGGCTACGCCGCATGCAATCGGTCGGCTGTTGTCTAGATGCGCAAGCGCATCAGCCAACGAAGCCTTCCCTCTTATGAGCCCCATCGCAGAAGGGCTTGTTCGCCGAATGTCCGCAGCGGCACAGGAATTGCTTCTCGCCCTCCTTGAGAGTCTCGCCGGCAGCGTTCTTCACGCAGCTCATGCCGGAGACCTCGAGGGGGCCGTTCTCTAGGGCAGTAATCGTTACTTCGCTCATGTTCGAAGGCTAGTGCGCAGCCGATGGTTTCGGGAGTTATCCCGCGAACCGACCAGTCCAAGGTGAGCTAATGAATGGAACTGGGCTGAGTCAGCCCGTCACCGCGAACCAGCGACCCTCGGGGTCACTGAAGGCGAAGCTCCGCACGCCACCGTGCTCGCCGATGTCGACAGCCGTGACGCCTCGCGCGACGAGCTCCGCGTGGGCCGCCTCAAGATCATCGGCATGGAGTGCGACGGAGGGAGTCGCGAGATCGAGCCCATCGGGGTTGTCGGCCATCATCGCCAGCGGGACGAGTTCGAAGGAAAATGGCTGATCCGCAAAGCCGACCTTGACGACCGCGAAGTCGCCGACCTGAATACGGCCCTTCTCGATCATGCCCACCTGCTCTAACCAGAACTGGCGGCAGATTTCCGTGTCATCGACGTAGAGAACGACGTAGTTCATGCGCATCGACATCTGGCTCCTCGCTAACCGGCGATTACGTCGCCGTCTGGGTCGGACACATCAACGCCGAGGCCAGTCATGTAAGCGATGGCGGCATCGAGCTGCTCCTGCTCGCCTGCGAGTTCAAGGACCATCCAGCCGGTGTGCTCCTGGATCGAGGCGCGGCGGATATTCGGCACCACATTGAACTGCTTGACGATCTCGTAGATCACCGGCTCGGTGGCGGGTCCGGGCGGGAAGGTCAGTCGCACATGCATGCTCTTCATGACCCCATTATTGCGGGTCACATGAAGCGGGTGCTTAGAGAGCACCCTTCTTGGTCAACCAGGTGAAGCACCAGTAGCCCGGAATGGTCGGGAGCCAGAAGGTGACGAGTCGGTAGGCGAGCACGGCCGAGACTGCTGTGCCGCCGTCGAGGCCTGCAGCGGTGAGGCCAGCAGAAAGCGCTGCTTCGACTGCGCCGAGGCCGCCGGGGGTCGGGGCTGCCTGGCCAATAGTGGCGCCTGCGAGATAGACGACCGCGATGACGGCGATGCTGAGGTGGCCGCCGAAGGCATAGACGCATGCGGCCAGCACGCCGATGTAGGCGAGGTTGAGAAGCAGGATGCCACCGATGCCTTCGATCAACTTCACCGGCCGCTGGGCGACGGTGACCAGGCGGGGGCCGACCTCCTTGAGGGTTGGGCCTAGGCGCTTGCGAATGGTGTGACGCACCCAGGGCACTGCGAAGAGCCCCATGATGATGATCGCGACGGCGACCACGGCTATGACGAGTACACGTGGGGGATTGAACGTGAAGTCGTGCTGCGTGCCCGCGGCGATGCCGAATGCGAAGAGCAGCAAGATGTGGAAGACGAAGGCCATGACTTGCGAGACGCCTACGCTCGCCGCGGCAAGTGCCGGGTGAAGTCCGGCCTTTTGCAAGAAGCGCAGATTGATCGCGACTGCACCCAGGGTCGGCGGAGAGACGAGGGTCGCGAAATCACCCGCTACCTGGGCTGCCACTGTGCGGTGCAACTTGAGGTGCTCGGGTACGAATCCTGAAAGCGACCATGCAGCGGCGATGTAGGTGATCAGGCTCATGATCAGTGCTGCGCCTAGCCACCACCAGTTGGCCGAGGTAAGAAGCGTGGCGAGGTCGACAGATGCCAGTTGCGACAGCAGCACGTAGCCGGCGATGGAACCGACGATGATCATGATCAACGTGCGCGGCTTGATGCGCTGCAGCTGAATCTGCTCGACGTCGGCATCGGGACGCATCTCGACGAGGGCATCGCGCAGATTCACCAGCAGCTTGCGCTGCTTGCGGAGGACCTTGCGAGTGGCAGAGGAGAGTGCGACCTTCTGCAGCACCGGTAGGGCGCGAGCAAGCCCAGCGTTGCCGAGAACAGTGCGCCCGGTGCTCACGGCACGATCAACATCGGTGAGCAGGGCAAGAGTCACGAGCAGCTCGGCGAGGTCAATGCGCTTCGCGACATCTCCTGCAGCAATGCTGCCGCCGTTGTTACCGACCAACCACACGTTGCCCTCGAGATCGCGCACCATGTTGCTGGCATGCAGGCCGCGGTGGCTGAGGTCGTGCTCGTGCATCGTGCGAATCGCGCGCCAGGCTGCCTCAAGATCGGCATCGCTGAGATCGGCAATCTGGTCGAAGGTGGTGCCCATGATTTGTTCGTAGGCGAGCAGCACGGAGTCGGGGCCGATCTCGGCTGCTACCAAGAGGCGAGGTGCGGCAACGCCCGCGGCTTGACCGGCATAGGCCATCAGCGCTGCGTGGTCGAGTGAGCGACGAAGGTTAAAAGCACTGGTGCCCGGCTCATTGCGCAGTCGTGCAGCGGTCCAGAGCCAGCTGATGAGACCGGCGCCTTCGAGATCGCGATCGAAGACTGTGACGCGGAGCAGGCCACCGCTTCGCGTGGTGGCGATGTAGCGACGTCCTTGCTTGGTCGTCGTGATCGCGCGAAGAGTGGTGACGGGGTAACCATTGCGATCGAGGGTCGCGGCAATCTCATAGCCATTCGGGCGCGTGGTGGGCGTGCCCACGACGTATCGCGTGAGCAGGCCGAGGGCCCAGCCGATGGCAAGCGAGAAGCCGATGCCGGCGAGAGCGATAGATGAGCTAATCACCGTGACGGCAATGACTGAGCCGACGACCGCGATGCTGAGCACGTTCCAGGGGCGGCGCACCATGAGGCGACTGACGGTGACGAACGCGATGAGACCGCCGAGGATCGGTGCGGTCGAGACGCTGTTGGGGTTGGACGAGCCGGCAAGGGCTGCCATCAACTGATCGCTACCGAAGCCCGAGATGAGCGTGGAGGTCGCTGTCAGCACCACGACCGTGACGAGCATGGCCACCAGGGCGTCGAAGAGCTGACGCAGCCGCTTGCGCAGGATCAGCATGACGGCGGCGGCGATCGGCAGACCCAAGGTGCCAATGCCGCCGATGATGTTCAGGATCAGCACCAGGGGTCCGGGCAGGTTCTGCACGCCTGAAGCGATGTCAGAGTCGAGGCCCGCGGTCGTGCTGGTCGCGAAATAGGCGATTAAGAGGGTTACACCGGCGATCCCCAGGGCGATGACAAAGCGGACGAGATCGAGCGGACGCCGCAGTCGCGGCTCCACCACGCCATCCTCGATGACCTGGGTGGCATCACTCGGGTCGACCGTCACCAGTAGATCGTGTCAGACGGGCGTGGTACCAATGCACCATGGGCGCATCCAAGGGGGCTGTCACGGGGCAGAACTCCTCCTCAAGTCGCTTCCTGCTCGATCTGAGCCCGATTCCCCCCTCGGCCCCGGCGATCCTCGATCCCGAGCAGGCTCAAGTGGTCGCCCATGCCCAGGGGCCTTTGCTCGTGCTCGCCGGCCCCGGCACCGGCAAGACCACCACGATCGTCGAGGCGGTGGCCGCCCGTCTGAGCGACTCAGGTGCGCCGTTAGCGCCGTCCGAAATATTGGTGCTCACCTTCGGCAAGCGTGCTGCCGGCGAATTACGCGATCGACTCGTCGCTCGTATCGGTGGCGGCCTCGTGCCCACGGTTGCCACCTTCCACTCCTTTGCCTACGGCGTCATTCGCGAGACCGCTGACGACTACCTGATCTCGCCGCGGCTGATGTCAGGCGCCGAGGAAGACGTACGCATCCGTGAGTTGCTGCTCGGCTCCGTCGAAGACGGCGTCATCGAATGGCCCGATGATCTTGCCGCCGCACTCTCGACCCTCGGTTTCGCCAACGAAGTGCGCGCCGTGCTCGCCCGTGCTGCCGGCCAGGGCATCACCCCCGATCGGCTCCGCGAGATTGCCGCACGTTCAGGGGTGCCCGCCTGGAGTGCGATCGGTGATCTTGCTCGTCAGGAGCAAGACGTCGCAGACTTCGAAGAGGTCATGACCTACAGCGAGCTACTCGAGCTCGCGACCGATCGACTGGCCATCGACTCGATTGCCGCGAAGTATCACGATCGCTATCGCGTGATCTACGTCGACGAATACCAGGACACCGACCCCGCGCAGGTGCGCTTCCTGGCGGCGCTCGCCGGGCCTGGCACCTCAGTGATCGCGGTTGGTGATCCAGATCAGGCGATCTACGGCTTCCGTGGCGCTGAGCTGCGCGGCATCCTCGAGTTCCCGCAGACCTTCACGCATCCCGACGGCACGCCGGCCGAGGTCATCGTGCTGCGTCACACTCGCCGCTTCGGTCGTGCCATTCGTGATGCGGCGCGTGTGGTCATCGGTGATCGCCTGCACGCCGGTGTTCCGATCGAGCAGCAGCGCCTGCATCGCAATCCGCAGCTCGCCGACGAGTCCGCTTCGACTGCGCCTGTGCGCGTCACCACCTACGACGGCGAAACCTCGCGGGCAATTCATGTCGCACGCGAGATTCGCGAAATGAATATCGATCACGGCCTCGACTGGTCTCAGATGGCCGTGCTCGTGCGCACGGGCGGTCAACTCGCTGCAGTACAACGCGCGATGCTCGCTGACGGAATTCCCGTTGCTGTTGCAGCTGATGAGATTCCGCTACGTAGTGAGCCTGCGGTGGCCGCACTCCTGCAGGCGGTGCGGCTCTGTGCACATCCGCGTCGCATTCGCCCCGCTGACGCCCTTGATGCACTGTCGGGGCCGATGTGCGGTCTTGACGCCACTGATATCCGTCGCATCGGGCGGGTGCGCCGCCAGCGCTTCCGCGACGAGAACCCGGGTGCGCCGGTTCCTTCGTCCGAGGAACTCCTCGCGTCGATGCTCGTCGAGCTCATCCGCGGAGATGCTACGTCGATCTCCATCGACGATGACCGCATCGATCGTCAGCTTCAATCCTTCGGCACGCTGCTTCGTCGCGCGCATTTGCTCATCACCGGTGGCTCACGTCCTGAAGAGGTCCTGTGGTCACTGTGGTGCGGCGAGATCCCTGGCGGCCATGCCCACGGCTGGCCGCAACGCCTGCGTACCGCGGCCCTTCACGGCTCACGCACTGCTGATCATGATCTCGATGCGGTGATGGCCCTGTTCGAAACAGCAGAGCGTGCTTCCGATCGCCGGGCCGGCGTGGTGGGCATTGATGTCTTCCTCTCCTCGCTTGATGAACAGCACATCGCGGCCGAGCCGGTCGCCGAGCGTGCCGCTCGTAGCGATGCGGTGCGCCTGCTCACCGTGCATCGTGCGAAGGGCCTCGAATGGGACGCCGTGTGGGTCGTCGGTGCCGAGGAAGGCCTATGGCCAGATCTCCGCGCCCGTGGTTCATTGCTGCAGGCAGAGCAACTCACCCCCGAGGGTCTAGGTGCTGCCGCACGACCTTCGGAGATCCTCGCTGAAGAGCGGCGCCTCTTCTATGTCGCGTGCACGCGTGCGCGCACCTACCTGACTATCGCCACCATCGATGCCAAAGCCGGCGAGGGCGATCGCCCGAGTCGATTCATCGCTGAACTTCAGGCTGCCGGTGTTGTAGAAACCATCGCCTGCACAGTGCGGCCGCGTTTCCGCCTGTCTCTCGATGGCCTGGTTGCTGAACTGCGCGAAGTACTCGTCAATCCTGATTCCTCACCAGAGCTCGTTCAGGCAGCGGCATCGCGCCTGGCTGCATTGGGGGAGGTGCGTGACAGTGGCGGGCACGCGCGAGTGCCGCTCGCTGACCCGGATCAGTGGTGGTCGACTCGTGCACTGACGGAGGGCGCGGGGCCGGTGCGCTCCCTCGAGAAGCCGGTCGGTCTCTCGGGTAGTGGCCTCGAATCTGTTCTCGAATGCCCGCTGGCGTGGTTCCTGGAGAAGGAAGCCAAGGCTGAGACTCCGCGGCCGCCCTCGACCCGATTCGGCTCGGTCGTGCATGCGGTTGCTGACTTCATCGGCAAGGAGCAACTGCCTGCTGATCTCGACTCCGTCGATGCCTATATCGATCGCGTGTGGCATGAGCTGCGGTTTGAAGCACCATGGCAGTCGCAGGCCGATCGCGCCGAGGCTCGGGTGGCCATCTCGCGATTCATCGATTACCACCTGCGCCACGATCGCGAGCTCGTCGGTACTGAGCTGGGCGCTGGAGCCACGCTGACTGTGCCCGCCCCTGACGGCGGCACCGTTGATGTCGTGCTGGGCGGCTCGATAGATCGTCTTGAGCGCAATATGCAGGGCGATCTTGTGGTCATTGACCTCAAGAACATGAAGTACCCGCCGGCCAATAAGGAAATCCCCGAACATGCTCAGCTCGGTGTCTATCAACTGTTCGTGCGCGAGCACGGCATCGACGGTGATCCCGAAGGCGGTGTGGGTGGCGCGGGTCTTGTGCAGTTACGCAAGGCCGAGTCGTCGAAATCTGACGCTCCCCAGGTCCAGATGCAGCCACCGCTCCCGAGTGAGTCACCCACCTGGGTGGAGCTCAAGCTCGGCGAGGCAGCCGAAGTCATTCGCTCCGAGAACTTCGAGGCACGGCGCAATCAGCACTGCGAACGCTGCGCGTACCGCACCGCCTGCCCGGCACAATCCGAGGGATTGCCGGTGATCACATGAGCGATCTCACGCGCGCGCAGCTGCTCGACATTCTCGGCTTCGAGGTCAGTGACGAGCAGTGGGCCGCTATCAGTGCGCCGATGGAGCCTGCAGTCATCGTCGCTGGCGCCGGTTCGGGCAAGACCACCTCGATGTCGGCACGCGTGGCCTGGCTGGTCGGCGGCGGATATGTGCGCCCCGAGCAAGTACTCGGCCTGACCTTCACCAATAAAGCTGCGGGCAATCTGCTCGATTCCTTCCGTCGCGATGTAGCGCGAGTCCGCGAGCTCGGTCTTGTCGCTCCTGTGGCTGACGTCGACATTGACGATGAGGCAATCGACAGCGATCCCTTCGCCTCGACCTATCACTCCTTCGCCTCCAGATTGATCTCCGAGCACGGACTTCGTCTGGGTCGCGAGCCTGACTCCTTGCTACTGGGCGATGGCGCACGCGAGCAACTGGCCTATCGGCTCATTTGCACGACTTCTCTGCCGCTGGGTGTGCTTGGCAAGTCACCCGCGAAGGCCACCACGGCATTGCTACGACTTGATGATGAACTCGCCGAGCTCGACATCACGCCAGCCGCGCTGATCGCCCATGATCGCGATCTGATCGCGCACCTGGAGAGCTTCGATGAACGTCAGAAGTCGTGGCATGAGCTTGTCGATACCTGCCGTGAGCGCATCGTGCTCGCTGAACTCGTGCTCGAATGGCGTGTGCTCAAGGCTGAGCGCGATGTGCACGACTTCGCTGATCACATTCGCCTTGCCCTGCAGATCGTGCGCACCTTCCCTGAGGTCGCCGAAGCACTGCGCGCCCAGTACGCGATCGTGCTCCTTGATGAATACCAGGACACCTCGATTGCGCAGCGCCGCTTGCTTCAAGAGATCTTCGGTGGCGGCCATGCGGTCACGGCTGTTGGTGATCCCTGTCAGGCCATCTATGGATGGCGTGGCGCGAGCGTGTCGAATATCGAGGATTTCGTCGAACACTTCCCGCGGTCAAATGGCGCGAAGGCGCAGCGCTACTCGCTTAGTGAGAACCGGCGCTCTGGCCCCGGCATTCTTGAGTTGGCGAATGAGGTAGCTCGCCCGTTGCGCGATGTGCACGCCGGTGTTCAACCGCTGGCTTCCAAGGCCACGAACCGTGGGCCGGGCCACGTCAGCGCAGGTCTCTTCGAAACTTATGCCGACGAACTCGAGTGGGTTGCTGATCGGATCACCGAGATCGGTGCCGCCAAGAATGACTGGAATGGCATCGCGGTACTGGCCATGACCTCGAATCAACTTGCCGAGATCGATGCCGCGCTGCGTGTGCGGGGCGTACCCACTCAACTCGTCGGTGCGGCAGGTCTGCTTGCTCAGCCCGTCATCGTTGAACTGCGCAGCATCTTGCAGGTGCTGCACGAACCCACGGCGAATGCTGCGTTCATTCGTCTGGCTGCCGGCCCGCGCTGGGCGATCGGCCCGCGCGACCTTGCTGCTCTAGGTGCGCGTGCGGCGTTCTTGGCCGGTGGTCGCTCGCGGGTCGAGGTCACCGATGTTGATCAGGCCCTTGATGAGGCAGTGAAGGGCAGCGACCCCGTCGAAGCCATCTCTTTGCCCGATGCCGCCGATGATCCTGGCGACGCCGACCGTTACTCACGTGAGGCCCTCGAGCGGTTTGCCGAGATCAGTCGTGAGATCCGTGCCCTGCGTCGTCATGTCGGAGAACCACTGCCCGAGCTGATCGGTCGCATCCTGCATGTGACGGGCCTGGAGACAGAGGTGTCGCTCGCTGATCCGGCAATCGCCGAGCAGCAGCAATTTGCACTCAGCACCTTCATGTCCCTCGCCTCGACCTTCGGTGAAGCCGAGGGTGAGTTCACCCTCGGTGCCTTCCTGACCCGTCTGCGCGATCTTGAGCGCTTCGACGTTGACCTCAAGATGGATCTCGCCTCGCGTTCGCATCAGGTGCAGTTGATGACCGTGCATAAGTCAAAGGGCCTGGAGTTCGAGCACGTATTCGTGCCATTCGTCAGCACCGGCTCCTTCCCGTCTGCGAATGCGCGCCCGGCCTGGATCTCCAATGCCCATGTGGTGCCGTGGCCGCTGCGCGAGGACTCCACCGACGAACTGTGCTCGTACCCCAACGGCAGCAACTCGCCTAAGGCCAAGGAACAAGCGGCCTACAAGAAGGAGCTTCGGGCGATCGAGGATCTCGAGAGCCAGCGCCTTGCCTATGTCGCCTTCACTCGTGCCGAGTACTCGCTCACCGTCACTGGTCATTGGTGGGGTCCGACCCAGATCAACCCGCGCGGCCCGAGTCGCTTCCTCGACGCCGTGCATGAAGCATGCGAAGGCGGCAACGGCGAGATCATCACGTGGTCTCCGAAGCCTGATGATGAAGCCGACAACCCCGCCCTCGGTGTGACCTCGGTCGCGTGGCCGCCGGCCCGTGATCCCGAGCGTCAAGCGGCCTTGCTCGAGTCAATGCAGCGAGTGCGAGCCGCTGAGCCATCATCGGATGTTCCTGCCGGCCTTGACGGCATCGATCTCGATCGCGTGCTGCGATGGGACGCCCAGATCGACTCACTGATCGCCGAGCTCGCGGCACGCGATGCCGCCGAGATCACCGTGCGCGCACCTGAGTCCATGTCGGCGAGTGCCTTGATGCGCGCACTCACTGATCCCGATGGCCTGGCCATCGACATCTTGAGGCCGATGCCGAGTGCTCCCGCGCCGCAGGCTCGCCGCGGCACCGATTTCCACGCCTGGGTCGAGACCCGCTTCGGACAGCAGTCACTACTTGACCCCGATGACCTTCCGGGTGCTGCCGATCACGAGATCGTCTCTGATGAGGCCCTTGCCGATCTCAAGGCAGCCTTCGAGAGCAGTGAGTTTGCGCACCGCGAGCCGGTGGCGATCGAACGCCCGTTCTCGCTAGTGCTTGGCGGTCGAGTCGTACGTGGTCGCATTGACGCTGTCTTCGCGAACGGCGATCGCTTCGAGGTCACCGACTGGAAGACCGGCTCAGGGCGCGGCCTTGATCCGATGCAGCTGGCGATCTACCGACTGGCCTGGTCGCAGCTTCAAGGCGTTCCGCTCGAGCAGATTGATGCAGCGTTCTATCTCGTCTCCGAGTCGAGACTGATCAGGCCCGAGTCGTTCCCTGATCTCCAGGCGCTGCTGGATCCTCGCTGACAATGACCGGCTCAGCGCTCTCGAGCGGCTGAATCTTCTCGCCTGCTTCTTCAGTCGGTGTGCGACGTGCACCGACGAGCGTGCGCATCCATTCGCGAGCCGGCTCTTCCACGAACTTCCACATCAGCCATGCGATGACGATTGCGCCGACCACAAGTGCCACGAAGCCAGCCGCGTAGAGCACGCCTCCATCAATGCCTACGGCCTTCATGCCCGCACGCCACAAACCGAACCACACCAAGTGAGTCATGTAGAGCGAGTACGAAATGAACCCGCCGAGCACCAGTGTTCGCGTGCCAAGGGTGCGTGCGAGGCCGCGACGTGAGAGAGCTAGCGAGCCAATCCAGATAATCAAGAGCGGCACGAGCAACAGGTGGAAGTACGGCGGCAGCGGCTCCGCGTCAGCGCCGAGATTCGTCTGAATCGGCTGTGCGGCAGGCAGATTGCCCAGGAATACGGCGCCGGCGATCACGAGAAGCGGCATCACTGCCGAGAGGGTCGTCGCGAGTTTCTCCACGCGCGGCCGGGGATCAATCGAGCCTTCGGGCAGCAGTCGGCGCACGATGAGATACGTGACGGCGCCCGCGGTGAATTCAGTGAGGATGCGGTAGGTCGAGCCCCAGTTAGCGGTGTAGTACGCATCTCCGGTGGTGAAGGCGTAGATCACGAGCGGTGCCATCACGACGCACCAGACCACGATGATCCAGCCGGTGCGAAGACGCTCGTAGAACACCCAGATGAGAAGCACAAGCAGCGGGAAGATTAGGTAGGCGAGCCATTCCATCGAAAGCGACCAGGCGACGAAGTTCCAGCCACGCTGAGGATTCGGCCCCCACTCCTGCACGAGCAGCAGGTTCTTGCCGAAGTCGATCGGGTTCAGCCAGTCACGATCGAGTGCATCACCACTGACCTTTGCCTGCGCCACGACCGCGATGCCGGCGATCACGAGCATCACGAGGTGAACGGGGTAGACACGCGCCAGGCGCAGCCACCAGAAGTCGACCGTGCCGCGTGCCTTGAGTTTCGGACCGAGTCGGGTCAGGTACGTGTGGGTAAGGATGAACCCGGAGAGTGCGAAGAAGAGATCGACGCCAAGGCGGCCCACGCGAAGCACGTCGCCGAACACCGGGATGCCGAGCAACCCGAGAGTGTTGAGCGGGCCTTGCAGGTGGTAGAGCAGCACCCAGGCAGCGGCGACAAATCGAATGCCGGTGAGCTGCCGGATGAAGACGTTGTTCACGCCTGCATCGTGTCACGTTGGTCACCTGGGCGTCCGCAACGGCGCACGGATGATCGAGCCGCAATAGGCTCGGCTTGTGAGCAACCGCGATCTTCTTTCCACGCTCGTTCTTGCACGCGGCACGCTCGATCGCGCAGCGCAGTTTCGCGCTGATCAGGCCTGGCAGGGTGCTCGTCGCGCGGATCCGACCTCGATGGTGATGTGGGTCTGCGAGGCCGCAAGCCCCATGCACCTGAGCGACACCTCGGCTGAACTCATCCTTTCGTCAGCTAACGAAGTCGACGCCGAACTGACCTTCCTTGGCCTCGATGCCGACGACATCGCTTACTTCGCCGCTCATGTGGACGATCATCAGGATGCCCGTGTGGATCCGAATGCGCTCTGGAAGAACTTGCGTGCCACGGGTGCGCTGCTCTCCGATCGCGATGCCGGGATCATGGTCACGGCGGTGGCCATCGACAACTGGATGCGCACCCATCGGCATTGCCCCAGGTGTGGTGGCGCCACCCGCATCAGCAATGCGGGCTGGAGTCGCGTCTGCCTGACTGATGGTTCCGATCACTTCCCGCGCACCGACCCGGCCGTCATCGTGCTGGTCACCGACGGCGAGGATCGTGCACTTCTCGGCCGCCAGGCCGTCTGGCAAGAAGGCTTCTTTTCCACCCTCGCCGGCTTCGTCGAGTCGGGTGAGTCGTCAGAGGCGGCCTTGCGCCGCGAGGTATTCGAGGAGTCGGGTGTCACGATCAGCACAGACCCGGCCGACATCGTGTATCTCGGCAGTCAGCCGTGGCCGTTCCCGTGCTCACTGATGCTGGGCTATCACGCAAAGGCGATTGATCCCACGATCAATGTCGACGGTTCCGAGATCGTCGAGGCTATGTGGATCAGTCGCGCCGAACTTCTCGCCGCCTGTGAGAAGGGTGAGGTGAGACTTCCACCATCGATCTCGATTGCCCGCAAGCTCATTGAGCGCTGGTATGGCGGCGTGCTGCCTGAGGCGTTCTCGCGCGCTTAGAGCACATCGGCCGGGTAGCGATACCCGCAGTACCTGCACACCTGCGCCTCGGCGGCGATCTTCTCGGCGCAGTCGGGGCACTTCTTTCGCGCATCACTGCGCCCGAACCATCGGCGTGGATCGAAGAATGACGTGATCGCCTCGTGCGGTGCCTGCACGCTGGCCGCGCAATAGGCCGAAAGGCTCGCAGCCTCATCGGCAACCTTGCCCTCAGCATCAAGGGAAATCTCCGCCGCCATCAGGCCGAGTTCGGCCATACCTTCGGAATCTCGTTGAGTGGCGCTATCGCTTGCCAGCGACCAACCCATAGTGACGGCACTCGCGTAATCACCGCGGTCGATAGCAATGCGGATATTCGCCAGGGATTCCTTGGCCATGCTCGAGCCGGGCTAGAGCCCCAGCTTCTCCTTGACCTGCTTGGCCGTGGGGTTGGTCATGGCAGTGCCATCGGCAAAGACCACGGTCGGCACGGTCTGATTGCCACCGTTGACCTTCTCGACGATCGCTGCGGCCTCGGGGTCATGCTCGATGTCGATCTCAGTGAAGGTAATGCCCTCGCGGCCCAGCTGCGCCTTCAGGCGCTGGCAGTAGCCGCACCAGACGGTGCTGTACATGATCGGCTTCTCGACGGAGGCGATGTCACTCATAGGAAGTAGCGTAGCGGCGTGGAGAACACCGCTGCGCGCATCCTGGCGGGCCTTGATGACGAGCAGCGGGCGGTGGCCGAGGCCGTTGAGGGCCCCGTGGTCGTGCTGGCCGGTGCGGGCACGGGCAAGACCCGTGCGATCACCCATCGCATTGCCTACGGAGTCGAGACCGGTGCCCACGATCCCCGGCGGAGCCTGGCAGTCACCTTCACGAACAGAGCAGCTGGTGAAATGCGCGGGCGCCTGCGCACTTTGGGCGTCGAGGGCGTGCAGGTGCGCACGTTCCATGCGGCGGCACTTCGCCAGCTGCGCTACTTCTGGCCGCGGCTGAGCGGCAACGCCTTCCCTGAGCTAATTGCGAGCAAGTCGCGCTTGGTCGTCGAGGCTGCGCGAACAGCCGGGTTGGCCACGAACTCCGCCCTATTGCGCGACCTCGCTTCCGATATCGAATGGGCCAAGGTCAGCCAGCTCGATGCCGAGGGGCTGCTCACCTCGCCGGTCGCCGCAGGTCGCAACTGGTCGGTTGATCTGGCGCAGTTCGCGAAGGTGTTCTCGGCCTACGACGAGATCAAGCATGATCGCGGCCTGCTCGACTTCGAGGATGTCCTGCTCGTGACTGTCGGTGCGCTGACCACGAGGCCCGATATTGCCGACGAGATTCAGTCCGCCTATCGCTGGTTCACCGTCGATGAGTACCAGGACGTCAACCCGCTGCAGCACCGACTCCTAACTTTGTGGCGCGGTGATCGCGATGACCTCTGCGTCGTCGGCGATGCGAGTCAGACCATTTACTCGTTCACGGGCGCGCGTTCTGAGTACTTGCGCACCTTCCGCACTGAGTTCCCCGATGCCACTGAGGTGCGCCTCGTGCGCTGCTACCGCTGCACTCCCGAGATTGTGAGCGTCGCGAACTCGGTGATCTCGGCGAGTCCCGGTGCCCTCGCCCTCGTCTCGCAGCAGCCTGCCGGCCCCGAACCCACCATCGAGTCGTGCGCTGATGACCCCGATGAGGCGATGACTGTTGCCAACCGCATTCGCGCGCGCATCGACTCCGGTATTGCCCCCCGCGATATCGCCGTGCTCTTTCGCGTGAATGCGCAATCGGCTGAGCTGGAAACCGCACTTGCTGATCGCGGCATCCCTGTCGTGATGCGTGGCGTTGAGCGCTTCTTCGATCGGCCTGAGGTGCGCGAGGGCATCACGCGTTTACGCGGCGCCGCACGTGCTGGTGGTCTGACCGGTCCGCTTGCTGACGATGTCGCGGCGATTCTCACGTCAGCGGGCTGGACTCCTGAAGCACCGCGCACCAGCGGTGCAGTGCGCGAGCGTTGGGAGTCCCTTGCAGCACTCGTCGCGCTGGCTTCCGAGATCGATGCCCAGGTCGGTGGTGATCTCGCCGCCTTCATCGCCGAGCTCGATCATCGCGCCGAGGTGCAACACGCACCCACGGCCGATGGCGTCACACTGGCATCACTGCACTCGGCCAAGGGTCTCGAATGGGATTCGGTATTTCTGGTCGGCTGCAGTGAAGGGCTGCTTCCGCTGTCGTATGCCGAGTCACCCGAGGCAATCGAGGAAGAACGCCGCCTGTGTTACGTCGGCATGACTCGCGCCAAGAACCTGCTCCACATGACCTGGTCTCGCTCGCGCACCCCGGGCGGTCGTGCTTCTCGGTCAGTGAGCCGCTTCATCGCCGCACTTGATGACTCCGCGCCTGAGCGAAGCTCAACTGGCGTGATGTCGCGTGGCAAGAGTCGTGGTGAGCGATCGCGCAAGGGCCCGGCCACCTGTCGCATCTGCGGTAAGGGATTAGTCACCGCGCCTGAACGCACCATCGGTCGCTGCCGTACCTGCCCGTCGACCTATGACGAAGACGTACTCGACAACCTGCGTCGCTGGCGTCTGCATCTCTCGCGCGAGAAGAAGGTGCCCGCCTACGTGATCTTCACCGACGCCACGCTCGTGGCCCTCGCTGAGCAGATGCCGACTGATGAAGAGTCGTTGATGGAGATCCCGGGCATCGGCCCGTCGAAGATTGATCAGTACGGCGAGGCCGTGCTGTCAGTCCTGGAAGCCGGGTACCCAGTCGACGAGGGTTGATCGCACGGGCACGGTGGCCTCGAGCTGGCAGAGCACGCCGATGCTGCCGAGCCACACCCGGTGAATCAATGCATATGACGGCGGCAGGTTGAGCTTCATGCCGATCATGGCGTCAGGATTGCGAATATCGCTCAGGCGCGTGAACTGACCGCGCAGCCATTCGCGCGAGAAGGTGAACTCCGCGTGGCGGGCCGGCTCGACGAACGGGTCGAGGTACTCGAGCAACTTCTGCGGATCAAGCTCGATGTTGGGGCGGATGAAACCTTCGGCACGCAGGCCTTCCATCACTGTCTCGGCATCGCCGACGCTGGCAATGCGCATGAGAGTGCCCATGGCCATTGGCAGGCCATCGGGAAGCTGAGCAACTGCGCCGAAGTCGAGGACGCAGAACTTGCCCTCCGGAGTAATGCGGAAGTTGCCCGGGTGCGGATCGGCATGCAGCAGGCCGGCGCGTGCCGGGCCGGAGAGCAGGAAGCGCTCGTACATCGTGCCCGCGGCGTCACGCTGTTCCTTCGTGCCCTCACGGATGATCACGGCCATCGAGACTCCGTCGACCCATTCGGTGACGAGGACGTGAGGTGCGGCAGCGAGCACGTGCGGGATCACGACTTCGGGATCATCCTCGAAGGCGGCCGCGAACTTGCGTTGATTCTGTGACTCCGCGAGGTAGTCGAGCTCCTCGACCACGCGCGCCTTGAGTTCGTCGAGCAGCGGCCCGATCTCGATGCCCGGGATCCAGGAGCCAAAGAGCTTGCCCATGCGCGCAAGCTGATTGAAGTCCGACATGAGTGCCTTGTCGGCGCCGGGGTATTGCACCTTCACGGCCACGACGCGACCGTCGTGCCACACGGCCTTGTGCACCTGGCCGATCGATGCGGCAGCAGCCGGAACGTCGTCGAACTCGGCGAAACGATCGCGCCAATCAGCGCCGAGCTCCTCCTCGAGAATGCGATGGATCTTCTCGGCCGGCAACGGGGGAGCGGAATCTTGAAGCTTGGTCAGTGCTGCGCGGTACGGGCCGGCAACCTCTTCTGGCAATGCGGCCTCGAAGATGCTCATGGCCTGGCCGAGCTTCATGGCTCCGCCCTTGAGTTCTCCCAGCACGCTGAACATCTGCTGTGCGGTGCGAGCCTGCAATTCGGCAGCAACTGCCTCGGCCGACTTTCCGCCGACTCGCTTGCCCAGACCCCAAGCGGTGCGTCCGGCGTAGGCGGCGGGTAGCGAGGCGAGCTTGACGCCTCGCGTCAGTGCACCACGGGGAAGCTCAACCATGACTCCATTGTCTCCCGTTTTCTCAACTGCTGCGCGCCAGGGCATCCCACTGACATCCGCACAGCGGATGGGCAGGTCGTTGCTCCGTCTGGGCCGTGATGGACGGCAGCTCGAGGCGATATGCAGTGGTGGCCCATTCCTCGACAGATTCGGGTGCATCAATCCAACGGCGGATGAGTGCAATGGTCATGCCCGCGAGTTGATGGGCAAGAAGTGAGTCGATCGGAGCGTGACGATCTGCGCACTGAGCCCATTGCACGCCGAGCAGAGGCCATGCGGGGTCACTGTCGCGTCGGTGCAGGTCGTGGCAGCGCAGACAGGGAGTGAGGCCTGGCACCACGAGTGGTCCGCAGACACCCATTGATGCGTACGCACGCACGGGTAGATGGGCACCGAGGTGCTCACCGCTTGTCGGCCCGGCCGAGGCGAGAGGGTGCCCGCGCTCGGCCAGCACGGTGAGTGACGCTCGATCACCCGATGCCAGTGTCATGCCGCATGCGGGGATCACCTCGCGGAGCAGGGTTGCCATCACTCCTTCGCCGATCACCGAGATCGTCGTGGCGAGTCTTCGGTCGACCACGCGTATCGCCTGCGCGGGGTCGAGCAGTACGTGCGTTGCGGAGGCCAAATCGCCCATCACTCGATGGCGATGCTCCGCGGGAGTCCATCGCAGGGCCTCGGAGGTTGAGCGGGAATCCTCAATGGCTCCGGCAGCCATCGCAGCATTCAGCACACGTCGCGCCGACGTGCCCGGACACTCGGCGAGCACCTGCGCGCCCGTGCGAGAGCCATCGAGCCCGAGTACCCACGCCACGTCAGCGCTCGTGACCTCATCGATGACCACGGCTCCGCACTGCACCGTGCCTGCGCGCCGCCAGAGCACCGGCTGATCGGGGCGGTATCGAGGGCGCGAATCAGGGGCTAGGGCGATGGGTCGGCTCATGGCCTCAGGTTGAGGGCGAGGGCCTGTGGATCGTCGCTTGCGCTCCACAGGCGGAACATAAGGGAACTAATGTCCGAATTGCCCCGAAATAATCCAGGGCGCGCCGTCCCCAGATGCCGCGCCGCACGGGGGAATCGGCCTCACCTTCCCCTATGGTGGAACCAGCCCGCACAGGCGGGAAAAGGTGGCGCACGCCACCGCCGCATCCCTCACGGGAGGCGGACGCCGAGATAACTAGGAGGGCCCCATGGCTGAGAGCTACACCGGCGAGGCGTACTGCGTGAAGTGCAAGGAAAAGCGCGAGTTCACCGGCCACGTTGAGGAGACCAACGGTCGCCGCTTCGCGAAGGGCATCTGCCCGACGTGCGGCACCAAGGTGACCCGCATCCTCGGCAAGGCATAAGCGGTACGCACGCTTACAGCGAACGCGTAAGGAGGGACGCCCGTCACGGGCGTCCCTCCTTCGTTTTGCCACGTATCGTGAACTCATGAGCGGAAACATGCCTTTCGGCTTCGGTCTCGGTGGTGGCGACGAGGGCGGAGGGAGCAATCCCTTCGGCCCAGGTTTCGGCGGCGCCGGCGGAAACCCCTTCGACATGAACTCCCTAGGTGCTGCTCTGCAGAACCTCGGTCAGATGCTTCAGCAAGGTGGCAGCGGCGAGGCCGGCCCCGTCAACTGGCCCATGGTCACCGATGTCGCACGTAAGGCCATTGGCGCCGACCCCTCGATCGGTGACAGTGAGCGCCGCGCGGTGATCGAATCCGTGCGTCTTGCCGACATCTGGCTCGATCAGGCCACCACTTTCCCTGCCACTGTCGCCGAGCCACGTGCCTGGAGTCGCGCAGAGTGGCTCGAGGGCACGATCCCTGCGTGGCGTCGCATCGTCGAGCCGATCGCGGCATCGATGAGCAATGCAATGAACTCGCAGATGTCAGGCACTGATCTCGCGAACCTGTCACCTGAGGATCTCGAGGCTGCACTGCCTGAGCAGATGCGCGGCATGTTCCCCGGTGGTGTTCCCGCCGAGATGATGCAGATGCTCGCGCCGATGATGGGCATGATGCAGCAGCTCGGTGCAGTCGCGTTCAGCATGCAGCTCGGCCAGGCGCTCGCCGGTCTCGCCGGTGATGTCGTGAGTCTTGGCGATATCGGCATTCCACTCACTGATGATTCAGTTCCTACCCTGCTGCCGCGCAATGTTGCGGAGTTCGGCGCGGGCATTGGTGTTGATGCTGATGATGTGCGCCTGTACCTCGCACTGCGTGAGTCCGCGCATCAGCGTCTGTTCGCGCATGTCGCATGGTTGCGTCCGCGCATCGTCGGTGCAATCGAGGAATACTCGCGCGGCATCACGATTGATCCGAACCAGCTCAGTGAGCAGATGAACGGCATTGATCCTTCGAATCCGGAGGCAATGCAGGAGTTGCTTGCATCCGGACTTCTGAAGCCGCAGGACACCGAGGAGCAGCGCGCTGCACTTGCGCGTCTCGAGACTCTTCTCGCACTCGTCGAAGGATGGGTCGATGATGTCGTCGAGGCAGCGATCGGAGATCGACTTCCGTCATCGGCTCAGGTTCGCGAAACCGTGCGTCGTCGTCGTGCTGCCGGTGGCCCTGCCGAAAAGACCTTCTCCACCCTCGTAGGGCTTGAGCTTCGCCCGCGCGCACTCCGCGAAGCTGCGAATCTGTTTGCTGCCGTGCGTCATACCGGAGGCGCCGAAGGCCGCGATGCACTGTGGGGTCACCCTGATCTGCTGCCGAGTGCTGACGATCTCTCCGATCCACTCGGCTTCGTCGAGCGCAGCAACGCTGATTTCGACTTCGACGCATGAGTCAATCCCTGCATGCGAATGCGCGTGAAGTCCTGATTGCCTGGCTGCCCGCCGATGAAAGCCAGTCGCAGCTTCGCGATGACTATGTCGCCCATCTCGATGAGCACCCTGACGGCACCTGGCGTGAATGCCGCGTAGGCCACATCACCGGCAGCGCACTCGTCATGGATCACTCACGCACGCGCGTACTGCTCACCTTGCATCCCAAGGTCGGACGTTGGCTGCAGATGGGTGGGCATCTCGAGCCCGGCGACGCGTCCCTTCGTGACGCAGCACTTCGCGAGGCGCGCGAGGAGAGTGGCATCACTGAGATCGAGATCAGCGAGTTTCCGCTGCGCCTGGATCGTCATCGGGTGCGTTGCGCAGCCGATGAGAGCACGCATCTTGATGTGCAGTTCCTTGGATTGGTGGCCCCTGATGCCCAGGAAGTGATCAGCGAGGAGTCCGACGACCTGCGCTGGTTTGCCCTCGATGACCTGCCCGCGGATCTTGATGACAGCGTCCGCAATCTGATCACTGCGGCACTTTCTGACTGAAGTTTTTTTCGTCCACAGCAATGTGGATTGATTTCCCCTGGTCAGCGGTCTGATGTCCGCATTGTCCCCACGTTCGTACACAGGCTTATGCACCTGTCGTCCACACGAATCGCCGTAGTAGTCCCCAGCGCATCCACAGTGTGTCCACAGGGCAATTCAGTGGATCCCCATTTCGCGTTGACTCACCCTTCGGCAGTGCATAAGTTTTCGCCGCTGGGACCCCCGGGATAACAGGCACCATTCGCAAGGGGAAGGCGAATGGTGACCAGAGACCTGGGGGTCTCGCTCTTTTTCCTCCCCGGAACCCACGGCGTACTCTTGCCCAATGGGCGCATTGCTGTGGTGGTTGATCCCGATCGGGGCAACGGCTCTGGCGATCCTCTACGTGGTCTACCGCAGTCGCCCTGCCAAGCCCATTGACCCGCGCGACTCCATGCAGAACCTGCGTCGTCTGCAAGATGCAATGGAGCGCCCCCTGCCTGATCTCGACCCGGAGGATCCCCGCCCGTGAGCACCCATGCCCGGCGTCATCTCTCCTCCCGTGCCCGAGTCCTGCTCATCAGCGTCACTAGCGTGCTCGCGCTGCTGGCCGTGGCCCTGCTGATGCCCGTGCCGTTCGTGAAGCTCGCTCCTGGCCCGACCTTCAACGTGATCGGCGATCACGACGGTCAGCCTGTGATCAAGATCAGCGACACCACGACCTACCCCGTCACCGGCGAGCTCGACATGACAACGGTTCTCGAATCCGGCGGCCCGCGCGGTGGCCTGACCTTCATCGATGCGGTGGCCTCGTGGTTCCAGTCGTCGAATGCGGTACTGCCGCGCGAACTGCTGTATCCCGACGATGTCTCGGGCACCGACGTTAAGGCCAAGCAGACGGCCATGTTCAGCACCGCAGAGTCGAATGCGACCGCTGCGGCGTTGGGTTATCTGAAGATGCCCGTCTCAACCAAGATCGTGGTGAGCGCGGTCTGGGCTGATTCACCGGCCGATGGAAAGCTCGAAGCTCGCGACGAGATCCTGACCATCGACGGCGCCACGATTACCGCAGCTGATCAGGTGCGCAATGCCGTGCAGGCTAAGCCGATCGGCACTGACTTCGCCATCACTGTGCTGCGTGATGATCCTGCCGGCGCGAAAAACGTTGACCTCACCGTCACGTCCGAGCCGAATCCGACTGACGAGACAAAGCCGTACATCGGTATCAGTGTGGGCGAGTACTACTCCGCCGACTTCCCGATTGCGTTCACCCTCGACACTGTGGGCGGCCCCAGTGCCGGTCTCATGTTCACTCTCGGCCTGATCGACAAGCTTTCGCCGGAAGACCTTGCTGGCGGAAAGCACATTGCCGGCACAGGCACGATTGATCCGACCGGAACAGTCGGCCCGATCGGCGGAATTCGTCAGAAGCTGGCCGGTGCGCGTAATGCGGGGGCCGAACTATTCCTCATGCCCAAGGTGCACTGCACCGAGGCTGCCGGGCACATCCCCGATGGCCTGACCGTGACCCCCGTTGAGACGGTCACCGACGCGGTAGATGCCCTGCACGCCTGGGGCAAGGGGGCGACCGTGCCGTCCTGCCCGGCCTCGTCGTAGGTTGTCTAAGTGAGCTTCGATTTCAATGCAAGCATGAGCCCTGACGCTGGTCCGCCCAAGCCGCGCCGTCGAGGCGGGGTGCTGCTCCCCACGATCATCATCCTGGGCGTCATCGTCGTCTCCTTCGTTGTCTTCACCGGCTTCTACACCGACTGGCTGTGGTTCGGCTCGGTCGACAAGTCCGAGGTCTTCACCACCACGCTGCTCACGCGCGCCGGCCTCTTCCTCGGCTTCGGCCTGGTGATGGGCGTCTCACTCGGGCTCGTGGTCTTCTGGGCCTACAAGACTCGGCCCACCTTCCGCGGGCTCACTCCCGAGCAGGCCAGCCTCGAGCGTTATCGAGTGTCGATCGAGCCGGCTCGCCGCATCGTCACGGTGATCGGTTCGGTCATCGTGGGCGTACTCGGTGGCCTGTCAGCCGCAGGGGAATGGACCACCTTCCTCATGTGGCGAAATGCCACGGACTTTGGTGTCACCGACCCGCAGTTCGGTCTTGACCTCTCGTTCTACACCTTTACGCTGCCGTTCGTTCGCTTCATCCTCGGCTTTGCCTTCACCCTGCTCGTGATCTTGCTGCTCGCCTCGATCGTCGTGCAGTACTTGTATGGCGGACTGCGCCTGCAGCCCAAGGGTGATCGCGCCTCGGCCGCTGCGCAGGTGCAGCTCTCACTCCTCATCGCGCTGCTGCTGCTCGTCAAGGCTGCGTCGTACTGGTTCGACCGCTACAGCCTGGCCACCAAGAGCGAGAGCCTGGTCACCGGCTTTACGGGCCTGAAGTACACCGACGTCAATGCGGTTCTGCCGTCGCTGAACATCTTGACCTTCGTAGCAATTCTGGTCGCGGCACTGTTCATCGTGAACATCTTCCGACGCCACTGGGTGCTGCCCGCGCTCGGTGTTGGCCTGATGCTGATCACCAGCATCGTCATCGGCTCGGTCTACCCGCTGATCATTCAACAGTTCACCGTGCGTCCCAGTGAGCTCGTCAAGGAGCAGCCGTACATCGAACGCAACATCAACGCGACTCGCGATGCGTACGACATCAACGATGCTGAGATCAAGGATTACCCCGGTTCCGTCTCCCTGCCGTCAAAGCAGGTGCTTCAGAACAACGTGGGCACACTGTCGAATATTCGCCTTCTGGATCCTGCGCTCGTCTCGCCTACGTACAACCAGTTGCAGCAGATCCGTGGCTACTACTCGTTCAATGACCGACTCGATATCGATCGCTACACCCTGGGCGGCGAGAAGCGTGGCGCGGTCGTAGCTGTGCGCGAGATCAATCTCGCCGGTATCCCCGACGGTCAGCGCAACTGGACTAATGACAAGGCCGTCTACACCCATGGTTACGGCTTTGTGTCGGCATACGACAACACTGCGCTCAGCAATGGTCAGCCTGACTTCTTCGAGAGCGATATTCCTGATGCCGGCGCCTTGAAGATCGATCAGCCGCGCGTCTACTTTGGTGAGCTCTCGCCGTTCTACAGCATCGTCGGCGCGCCGAAGGGCTCCACCCCTGTTGAGCTCGACTACCCCGATGACGCCAGCCCCACAGGTCAAAAGACCAACACGTACCAAGGCTCCGGTGGCGTGGCGATGGGCTCGTTCTTCAATCGCCTGGTCTTCGCGACCAAGTTCCAGGACGCCAACCTGCTGCTTTCCGACCTGGTGAACAGTGACTCGCGCATCCTGTGGGATCGCAACCCAGCCGCGCGCGTCGAGAAGGTCGCGCCATTCCTCACGGTCGACCAAGATCCGTACCCCGTTGTCGTTGACGGTCGCATCAAGTGGATTGTCGATGCCTACACGACCTCGAATGACTATCCGTATTCCAGCCGTGTCTCGCTCTCGGATGCCACGAGTGACTCGAGCACCTCGCGCAATCTGCCACCGGGGCTGCAGCCGCAGGATCAACTCAACTACATGCGCAATTCGGTCAAGGCTGTGGTCGATGCCTACGACGGCACTGTCACGCTTTACCAGTGGGATAAGAAAGATCCGGTACTCCAGACCTGGATGAAGGCTTTCCCCGACATCGTGACTCCGCTTGATCAGATGTCACCGGCGCTTCTCGAGCATGTGCGTTACCCGCAGGACATCTTCAAGGTGCAGCGCACAATCCTTAGTCGCTACCACGTGACTGATGCCGCAACCTTCTACAACGGCACTGATGTGTGGATCGTTCCCTTCGATCCCACGCTTACGCCTGCTCAGGTGTTCCAGCCGCCGTACTACCTGACGCTTCAGATGCCCGGTGATACCAAGCCGGAATTCTCGCTGACCACGGCATTCGCCCCGCAGCGTCGCCAGACGCTTGCCGCGTTCATGCAGGTGAACTCGACTCCGGGGGAGAACTACGGCCAGTTGCAGGTACTCCAGCTACCGAGCAACACCACGGTGCCAGGCCCGCAGCAGGTGCAGAACAACTTCGAGTCTGACCCCACGGTGAGCTCGCAGCTCTCGCTGCTGCGCCGCGGCGGCTCCGAGGTTGATCTCGGCAACCTGCTCTCATTGCCGTTCAATGATGGCCTGCTCTACGTCGAGCCCGTGTACATCCGTGCCACCACTGATGGCTACCCCCTGCTGCGCAAGGTGCTCGTCGGCTACGGCTCGAATGTCGCTCTGGAGGACACCCTCGACCAGGCGCTGGCCAAGGTGTTCAACATTGGCGCGATCCCGACTGCTGAGGCTGATCCCGGTACCAACCAGGATCCGAATGCTGACCCGGGCACCAACCCGGCGCCGAAGCCCTCGGCCACACCGGCCGTGCCCGACACTGCAGACCCCGCGGTTGATCTCGCTCGTGCCATCGCTGCGGCCGACGCGGCCTTCCAGGCCGGCCAGGATGCCCTCAAGAAGGGTGACTTCACGGCCTACGACCAGGCTCAGAAGAACCTCGAGGCAGCCCTGAATCGGGCGGTTGACGCTCAGGCGCGTATCGATGGCGGGCCGAGCGCCTAAGTCAGGTGAATCTCCCCTCCTGGGGCGCCGGTGAGGTCTAACGTGTCGCCATGACCGCTCGCGTGCTCTTTGCCATCAATGCCGTCCTCGCCTGGATCGGAATCGTGCTCTCCACGATTTTGAGCGCTGGCGACTACTACCCGGTGAACACGACCGATCCCGGTCTGTACGGCAATAACCCCGTGGGTGCGGCTGGCTTCCTTGGTCGCGAAATCGACCACTTCAGTTACTTCACGGTCTGGAGCAATCTTCTGCTCGCCATCATCATGACACTGCTCGCGATCAATCCGAATCGCACGAGTTCGATCTTCCGAGTGCTGCGTCTAGATGCCTTGGTCATGATGATCGTGACAGGGGTCATCTTCAACCTGCTTCTGAACTCCGGCGCCCACGAGGGCTGGGATTACTGGAGCAACAGCATCGTGCACGTGTGGGGCCCGCTGCTCACATTCATCGTCTTCATCCTCTGCGGACCGCGACGCTGGATCAATTCAGGAACGATCTTTGCTGCATTGATTCTTCCGCTCCTGTGGCTCGCCTACGCACTTATTCGCGGTTCGGTTATCGGCGCCTACCCGTATGGCTTCCTGGATGTCAACGCGAATGGCATGGCATCTGTGCTTGGCTTCGTCGCACAGATGGTGATCTTCGCGATCATCTTGGGCTACCTGTTGATGCTCATCGACTGGCTGATGCGCAAGCTCTTCCCGAACAGCCGCATTGCCGCTTAGGCGTTACTTTTACGAGTATCAGTCAGAATCAGGTCACTGAGCAAGCTCAAAGTCGTGCCGAGCGGCGCATCAAGCCGAACTGTCGCCAGATCGTCGGCCTTCGTCTCGCCTTGATTGATGATCACGATCGGCAATCCGAGCTTGTGTGCATGTGTCACGAATCGGCGACCTGAGTACACATGCAACGATGAGCCGAGCACCAGTAGTGATGACGCTCCATCGACCATTGCGTAAGAATCGGCCACCCTTGCAGGCGGAACGCTCTCCCCGAAGTACACGACATCAGGCTTAAGCGGCCCTCCGCAGGCCGCGCAGTCGACCATGGCGAACGCCTCGACGGAGGAATCAGGTAGATCGACGTCGCCATCGGGGTTGATACGAGTCGCCGCGCCCTCCCACCCTTCATTAACCGCTGCAATTCGCGCATGAAGTGCATCGCGAGATCCGCGCAACCCGCACCCCATGCACATCACTGTGTCGAGACGTCCGTGCAGGTCGATCACAGAAGAGCTGCCGGCCTTGTGATGCAGGGAATCAACGTTTTGCGTGATCACTCCTGACACGAGTTTTGAGGATTCCAGTGCTGCGACCGACAGGTGCCCCGCATTGGGCTGCATGTTCCGCATCATCGGCCAGCCGATGTAGCTACGTGCCCAGTAGCGATGGCGACCCCGTGGATCATCGCGAAAGAGTTGATACGTGATCGGTGTGTGATTGCGCGAATAGGCGCCACCAGGCCCGCGGTAGTCGGGAATGCCGGACTCTGTCGAGAGTCCAGCTCCGCTGAGAACGACGACTCCGCCGCGACCGACGATCTCGGCAGCAGCGGTCAGCACGTCAGTAGGTGGAAGTGTTTCGGCGTGCATCAGGAAGGAAGCATGGCCTTCACGTCGGCCTCGAGCGCCTCGGGCTTCGTGGTGGGCGCAAAACGCTTGACGGTGGTGCCATCGGGGGAGACCAGAAACTTCGTGAAGTTCCACTTGATCCGCGACCCGATCAGGCCACCACTTCGTGACTTCAGGAAACGAAACACCGGGTGCTCCGACTTCCCGTTCACGTCGATCTTGGTCGAGAGCGGGAAAGTGACGCCGTAATTCATCTGGCAGAACGATTCGATGTCAGAGTCGCCGCCCGGCTCCTGATTCATGAACTGATCGCACGGGAAGCCGAGCACTACGAGGCCCTGGGGGCCAAGCTCTGCGTAAAGCTTCTGCAGACCCTCATACTGCGGCGTGAATCCGCACTTGCT
>CANFQC010000019.1 GCA_947449035.1 Actinomycetota bacterium | reverse complement strand
TCGAGGAAATCGCAACCGAGAACGACGGCATCACCATCGCCAAGATGAACGTTGACGAGAACCCGGCGACCCCGGCCTCCTACGGCATCACGAGCATCCCCACCCTGCACGTCTTCCAGGGCGGTCAGATCGTGAAGTCGATCATCGGCGCCAAGCCGAAGGCCGCACTCCTCGCGGATCTCGCTCCGTACCTGTAGTGCTTCTCCGCCTTGGGTCTACCGGGGCGGCCGTCGCGGAGGTGCGCGCACGGCTCGCGCACCTAGGACTCCTCAGCGACACCGATCACAGTGATGTGTTCGATGACGACTGCGATGTCGCAGTTCGCACTTTTCAGCAAGAGCGTGGCCTGACCTCCGACGGCATTGTCGGACCTGACACGTTCCGCCGACTCGATGAAGCGCGCTGGCAGCTCGGTGATCGAGTTCTCCAGTTCGTTCCCGGCACGATGATGCGCGGTGACGATGTTGCAGAGCTGCAGCGTCGGCTCAATCAGCTTGGCTTTGATTCCGGCCGCGCCGATGGCATGTTCGGGCGTAATACCGATACCGCCGTGCGTGAGTTCCAGCGCGGCTGTGGGGTTAACCCTGACGGAATCTGCGGTCCCGATACCTTCCGCGCGTTCGAGCGCTTGGTGCGTGCGGTAAGTGGAGGCAACTCAGCAACCTTGCGCGAGCATGTGACTTTGAGTGATCTGCGCAGCGGCATCGCCGACAAGGTCATCGTCATCGATCCGGGAACCGAACCCTCAGGTGCGCTGTGTCATGCAGTAGCGGTGCGCGTCGAGGGAAGGCTCGCAGCGCTCGGTACCCAGGTACTCCTGACGCACGGAACCGTGGCATCTGCACTGACCAGCGAACACGATCGCGCAGACTTCGCCAATCGCGTGCAGGCGGATCTCGTCATCGCCATCCATGTCGACAGCGCAACGAGTGATCGTCCGAATGGTCTTGCAACCTTCTACTTCGGTGATCCGCATGGCGGCGTCCACTCGACCGGTGGCCGTGCACTCGCCGAAAGAATCCAGGACGAACTGATTGCCCAGACCGCGCTGCTCGACTGCCGCTCGCATCCACGCACCTGGGATCTCCTGCGCATGACTCGCATGCCGGCCGTGCGCATTGATCTTGGCTACGCCACGAATTCAGGCGATGCAGCACTTCACGCGGATTCAGCGTTCATCGATGCCGCCGCTGAGGGCATTGCTCGCGCACTGAGCGCCTTCTGCGCTCCTGGCTGAGTTACTCAGCCGAGCCTTCAAGCTCATTCCAGCTCGACTCATCATTGGGCCACAGGAGTCGCCCGACAAAGCCTGCGACCACGCCGAGGCCCAGCAGTACGACTCCCCAGAAGATCACCTTGCGCATGTGACCATCCTCCCGTGCTCAGCGCCCGGTTACCAGTCATTCGAGTGAGCATCTATCGTTGACCGCTATGAGCGGCAGCCGTCTTGATCCCTGGGTTGATTCCTACGCGGAGCGCACCCAGGGCATGACGGCCTCTGAGATCCGGGCTCTGTTCGCCGTGGCCTCCCGCCCCGAGGTGGTCTCACTGGCCGGCGGCATGCCCTTCGTGCAGGCCCTGTCGATGGACATGATGGCCGACACGGTTGCGAAGCTGATCCGCGAGCGCGGTGCGACTGCGCTGCAGTATGGCTCCGGTCAGGGCGATGTCACCTTGCGCGAGCAGATCCTGGAGGTGATGGAAGAGGTCAAGGTCACCGCCCACCCCGACGACATCATCGTCACGACGGGTTCACAGATGGCCCTCGATCTCGTCACTCGCGTGTTCTGCGACCCGAGCGATGTTGTTCTCGTCGAGGCACCCTCGTATGTCGGAGCCCTGGGGGTCTTCCGTGCTTATGAGTGCGGTGTCGTGCACGTCGCGATGGACGACGAAGGTCTCTCGCCCGCAGCACTCGAGGAAGCCATCCGCGATGTGCGTGCCTCGGGGCGTCGCATCAAGATGATCTACACAATCCCTTCCTTCCATAATCCCGCTGGTGTCACCCAAGGTCCGCAGCGCCGCGCTGAGATCCTGCTCATCGCGCAGCGCGAGGGAATCCTGCTGCTTGAAGATGATCCGTACGGCTTGCTCGGTTTCGAGGGTGAGCCGCCTCGTGCGATTCGCGCAGATGACGCTGACGGCGTGATCTACCTCGGCTCATTCTCGAAGACGATCGCATCCGGCCTGCGCGTCGGTTGGGCCGTCGCTCCGCACGGAGTGCGCGAAAAGCTAGTACTAGCAGCGGAATCCGCCGTTCTCTGCCCCTCGAATTATGCGCAGCTGACGGTGTCTGAATACCTCGCTACCCAGCCATGGCGTGATCAGATCAGCACCTTCCGCGATCTCTATCGCGAGCGCCGTGATGCCCTGCTTGATTCGATGACCTCGCTGTTTCCGTCTGACATCACCTGGACGGTGCCGGCCGGTGGCTTCTACTCCTGGATCACCTTGCCCAAGGGTCTTGACGCAAAGGCAATGCTGCCGCGCGCCGTTGCCGCACTTGTCGCCTACGTGCCGGGCACGGGTTTTTATGTCGATGGCCAAGGTCGCCAGAACCTGCGCCTGTCGTATTGCTATCCCGATCCCGATCGCATTCGCGAGGGTGTGCGCCGTTTGGCTGGCGTCATCGAGTCCGAACTCGAAATCGCGCAGACCTTCGGCACTGGGGCCGTGCTGCTCGACTCCGAGGGCTCGGTCAATCCGGCTCCCAACATCCTCTGATCACTCGAAGGGAAACACGTGAGCACTCGCGTCGTCGTACTTGCCGGTGGTCTGTCCGCAGAGCGTGATGTCTCGTTGCGCTCCGGTCGTCGGGTAGCCGAGGCACTGCGTGCCATCGCCCCTGAATTCGAGGTGACCGAGGCAGACGTTGATTCCTCACTGCTCGATGGGTTCCGCGCGGATCCCCCTGCCTGCGTGATCCCACTCCTGCACGGCGCTGCTGGCGAGGACGGCTCCCTTCGCGACGTCCTGGAATCGCTGGGCATCCCCTTCGTGGGCTCCGTGGGCGACGCGTGCCGCCTGGCTTTCGACAAGCCCATTGCCAAGAGCCTGCTTTCAGGATTCGGCGTAAATACCCCCACCTCTGTGGCTCTTCCTCATTCCACCTTCCGTGAACTCGGCGCACAGCCAGTCCTCAATGCCGTGATCGATCGCATCGGACTTCCCCTCATCGTGAAGCCCACTAAGGGTGGATCGGCCCTCGGGGCATCAGTCGTGCGCGCAGCCGCGGAATTCCCGTCGGCCATGGTGGGTGCCTTCGCGTACAGCGAGGTTGCCCTGATGGAGCACTTCGCCGAGGGGACCGAGGTTTCGGTCTGCATCTATGAGACGGCTGACGGCCCGGTGGCCTTACCTGCCGTGGAGATCGTGCCGCCCGCCGGGATCTACGACTACAACGCTCGGTACACCGCAGGCACGACGGAGTTCTTCGTTCCCGCGCGCCTGGCGACTGATGTCGCTGAAGCGGTGGCTGCCGTCGCGCTTGAGGCACATTCAGGTCTTGGACTTCGTGATTGGTCGCGTACAGATCTCATTGTCGATAGTGACGGAACCCCGTGGTTCCTCGAAGTCAATGTTGCACCGGGAATGACTGAGACCTCGTTGTTCCCGCAGGCTTTGTTGGAAGCCGGTGTCGGTCTCGGTGAGCTCACGCGTGACCTCGTGCTTGGCGCAATGTCACGCCGCGACTAAGAACTACAACCGGGGTGCGGGTCCGGCGATCGCATCGGCAATACGGCGAAGATCCTCTGCATCAGCAGCTTCAATCACGATGGTCCCGCGCGAGTTCGAACGCGGAAGTCCGGTGACAGTTACGCGGGTATCAAGAGCATCCCCAAGACGTTCCTGTACTTCTTCGACGAGGTCCTGAAGCGAGTCAAAACGTGATTTCTTCTTGCTATTGCTCTTCTTTTTCGACTTTCCCTGGCCAAGGAGAATGATCTCCTCGACATTGCGCACACTCAATCCCTCATTGACGATCCGCTGCGCGAGAGCGTTCATTGCATCTGCGTCGTCAAGGGAGAGAAGTGCACGCGCGTGACCTGCGCTGAGAACTCCCGCAGCTACTCGACGCTGAACATCCGGTGGCAACTTCAGGAGTCGAAGGGTGTTCGACACCTGCGGGCGTGATCTACCGATTCGCTGTGCGAGTTCTTCCTGCGTGCATCCGAAGTCAGCGAGCAACTGCGAGTACGCAGCGGCTTCTTCAAGTGCATTGAGATTCGATCGGTGCAGATTCTCGAGCAGCGCATCGCGTAGGAGGTCGTCATCATCGGTTGCACGGATGATCGACGGAATATGAGTCAGTCCGGCTTCCTTGGACGCACGAAGTCGCCGCTCACCTGCGATGAGCTCGTAATGATCGCCAACTTCGCGCACCACGACTGGCTGGAGGAGTCCGATCTCGCGGATTGAGTGCACGAGTTCGGCCAGAGCCTCGGGGTCAAAGACACTGCGAGGCTGGCGTGGATTCGGCTCAATGGTGCCGATGGCCAACTCGGCGTAGACCGCGCCTGGGACGATCTGAGGAGCAGATTCGGTCGAATCACTGACCTGATCAGCCTGTGCTTCAGGAGTCGAAGGGATCAGGGCTCCAAGACCCTTGCCTAATCCGCGCTTGGCAGGTGCTGGTGCCATGGGGATAACCTCCCTAACTGGGGACAATTATGGGGTTATTGTCCGTATTTATACCGTTATGTCTGTGGATGACTCTGTGGATCAATGGCGGCAAATTGCGCCGCGGCTTCCTGGTAGGTCAAGGCACCCGGTGATGAGGGGTCGTAGGTCAGCACCGACTGTGCGTATGACGGGGCCTCAGAGATACGCACATTCCTGGGGATTACGGTCTCAAGAACCTTGGTGCCGAAGTGAGTGCGCACTTCATCAGCCACCTGCGAGGCCAGTCGGGTGCGTCCATCGTACATCGTCAGCAAGATCGCGCTGACCTGGAGCTTGGGATTGAGGTGCGTGGTCACCATTTCGACGGTGCGCAGCAGTTGAGACAGGCCCTCGAGTGCGTAGTACTCACATTGAATGGGGAGCAGGACCTCTCGGGCCGCTACTAGTCCGTTGAGGGTGAGTAGGCCCAGTGAGGGCGGGCAGTCCAGGAAGACGTAGTCCAGGGGCTCCCCTGTTGTGCGCACGACATGCTCGAGATAGGCCTCAACCGCGCGGCTGAGCCGGTACTCACGGGCTACCTGGGAGACCAATTCGATCTCAGCGCCAGCCAAGTCGATGGTGGCGGGTGCGGTCATCAGGTTGGGGATATCTGGGCAGGGCTGCACGACCTCGGCAATGGTGCGCTCCCCCGACAGCACCTCATAGATGCTGGGAACACCCTCGTGATGGTCAACGCCTAATGCCGTGGAGGCATTGCCCTGGGGATCCAGGTCGATCACCAGTACCTTTGCCCCGCTTTGAGCTAGGGCTGCTGCCATATTGACCGTGGTCGTGGTCTTGCCGACGCCACCTTTTTGGTTGGCAACGGTGACGATACGGGTCATTCGGGCCACCCCAGGCCAGCTGGCTCCGCCGATGTTTCACGTGAAACGGCGGGGTCCTGCTTCTCTAGATAGGTCTCCGGCCAGCCCAGGCCGGCAGGTTCGGGGGTCGTCGTCACGGGACTCATTGTGCCGTACCTCGGGTGCCGGTCACCACGGTGGTCTCCGGCTCGACCCAGGGGGAGCCGCAGGTGGTTATCCCCAGGTCACGCACACCCAGTGACAAAGCCGTGGGAGTGGCGGTCGCAATCTCTTCCCCGGCACTGCTCCCCTTCAGGAGCGCGAGACGGCCACCCTTCACCAGCAGAGGAACGGTCCAGCCGAGCAGCTTGTCCAGGGGGGCCACGGCTCGAGCGGTGACCACGTCGACCGCCTGCCAGTCGGGGGAGGAGGTGATGTCCTCCGCGCGCCCACGCAGCACCGTGACCCGACCTGTCAGCCCGAGATCATCCACAGCCTGAGTCAAGAACGTGGCCCGGCGCAGCAAGGGCTCAATCAGCACGACGTGGATGTCGGGTCGCGCGATACCCCACACCAGGCCAGGCAAGCCAGCGCCTGACCCGACGTCAGCGACACGTGACCTGGCAGGAACCAGGCCGTTGGCCGGATCTGCGGCAACAGCGCAGTTGAGCACATGGCGTTCCCATAGGCGGGGGACTTCCCGTGGACCAATCAGTCCATGCTCGACACCGGTCGTGCTCAACAACTCGACATAGGCCGACAACTCAGCCTCAGTGGGAAGAAGCCAGTCGGGGAGTGCTGGCGAATGTTTCACGTGAAACGTCGCGTTCTAGCTGACGCGGATAACGACCCGGCGAGCCGGCTCCTCGCCGGCGGACTCACTGACGAGACCGGCGGCGGCGACCGCGTCGTGCACAACCTTGCGCTCGAACGCGGTCATCGGCTCAAGGGCGATCGGGGCAGAGGTGCGCTGGGCTTCGGCGATTGCCTCCTTGGCAACCTCTTCCAGGGCGGCCCGACGAGCGGCACGATGACCGGCAATGTCGAGCATCAGGCGTGAGCGCTCACCGGTCTCACGAGCGGCTGCCAGGCGGGTGAGCTCCTGAAGTGCGTCTAGAACTTCACCGTCATTTCCTACCAAATGACCCAAATCACCAGAATTCGCCTCGACTACCGACACCATCGCGCGATTGCCCTCAACGTCGATATCGATATCGCCATCAAGATCTGCGATGTCAAGGAGTGCCTCAAGGTAATCCGCGGCAACGTCGCCCTCACGGTCGAGGAGGGCGGCGCCAGTCAGGGTCTCAGTGGTCTCTTCGGTGCTCATGGTCGTTCTCCGTTCAGGAAGTCGTGCCCTTGCGCTTGCTGCGCGATGTCTTCTTGGGCTGAACCCGGGGGGTCGGATTCGGAGTCTCATCGGTGGTGAGTTCGGGGGTGCCGGCCTTGCTGGCCGCCTTCGCAGCCTCTCGCGCGATCTTGGCGTCGTGCGCCGGAGTGCCGGGCTGAGGATTGTTATGGATCACGTAGAACTGCTGGCCCATGGTCCACAGGTTGGTGGTGAACCAGTAGATCAGCACGCCGATCGGGAAGTTAATACCGCCGATGGCAAAGACGAGCGGGAAGACGTAGAGCATGATCTTCTGCTGCTTAACCATCGGGTTATCGGGAGCACTGTTCTTGACAATGAGCTGGCGCTGCGTGGTGAACGTGGTCACGGTCATCGCGATGATCAGCACGATCGCAAGAATGTGCGTCGCGGTCGGATTCGGTGTCTGAGCGGCATCCTTGAAGGTGCCGTACAGGGGAACTCCAAAGATTTGCGCACTGTGTGCGATCGGTAGCAGATCCTTGTACTGATCCCACTGGAACACGCCCTGTGCGGTGTACGTCGGATCTGTTGCGCTGTAACGAGCAATGCTCTGGAGTACGCCGAAGAGGGCGAAAAAGATGGGTGCCTGCAACAGGATTGGAAGGCACGAGGCCAACGGGTTGGTACCCGTTTCCTTGTACAACTTCATCATTTCCTGCGACTGCATTTCCTTGTCGCCCTTGTACTTCTTCTGAATCTCCTTGATCTGGGGCTGGATCAACTGGAGGTTGCGCTGCGACTTGATCTGCTTGACGAACAGCGGGATCAAGATGATGCGGATGACGATGACGAGGCCCACGATGGAGAACGCCCATGTCCAGCCACTGTTCGGATCCATCACGATGCTGAGCAGCTGATGGAACTGCACGAGGATCCAGCTGACGCCGATCTTCAGCCAATCGAGAATGAACATGAAGGGGGAGTTCCTTACTTCGTAGGTGCCAGAACGCGGGGACGTCCATCGGGAAGTATGTCTGGTCGCCAGCTATTGCGTGACGGCACTGGGTCGACTCCGCCACCGCTCCAGGGATTGCAACGGAGCAGGCGATAACCGGCCAGTGCTGATCCTTTCAGAGACCCATGTGCGCGCAATGAGCCGAGGGCATATGCAGAGCAACTGGGGTGGTACTTGCAGGTCGGACCAAGCAGGGGAGAGATGGCCACTCGGTACAGACTGACCACACCGACGAGTGCCCACATCAGCGGGTAACCCAGGGAGTGATCCCAGATCCACAGCACCTGTCGTCCGAGGGAGGTCATGATTTGATCCCCCGACGGGTGAGCTCGGCGATTGCTTCGGTGAGGTCGGCGTCGAGCTGAGCTGAATTCGCACTCGAGGCAGCAGGCAGAGCTCGAACCACGATCTGGGTCCCCTGGGGTAGTTCGCTGAGGTGCGGGGCCGCCATATGGCGAAGCTTTCGGCTCACTGAGTGCCGTACAACAGAATTTCCCACTGATTTACCCACAGAGAGGCCAACCCGCGTGGGCTGGTCGGGGCGCGACAAAGCGCTCAGGATGAGAGTGGGACGGGAGATTCGGGTACCCCGACGTTGAACAAGGGTGAATTCACCCGACACCCGCAGCCGATGAGCCGCCGGGAGCATGTCTTAGGCAGACAGGCGAATGCGGCCCTTGGAGCGCCGCGAGGCGAGGATGGCCCGACCGGCACGCGTGCGCATCCGCAGTCGGAAGCCGTGAGTCTTGGCGCGGCGACGGACGTTGGGCTGGAAGGTGCGCTTCATTGTGGGGCTCCTACGAGATGTGCAAAGTAAGACGGGGGAAGAACATATTTTGTGCGGTGAGCCTACGGACAATACCTATCGGCGGTCAAATGGGCGATCACCCGCATCCGAATGTCCCCAGAAATGTGGGATTACGACTTGTCACTCCGCGTGACTGTGACTAATGTCCACAGGGCACTTTACGCGGGGTCCACATCTGTGGAAAACCCTGTGGATGAACTGAGTACTTGGTCATAGGAAGGGGGTTGCGTGGACGACAATCCACTCGCCAGTGTGTGGACAGAGGTGATCTCCAACCTGTCCGATGGCATCCTGACCCCGCAGCAGCGAGCCTTCGTCGCACTGACCCGCCCCCTTGGCCTGGTCGAAGACACAGCCCTGGTCGCCGCTCCTAATGAGTTCACCAAAGATGTCCTGGAAGCTCGTCTGCGCCCAGTCGTCGTACAGGCGCTGTCCCAGACATTGGGCCGCGAGATTCGACTCGCCGTGACCGTGGATCCGACTATCGCACCGGCCATCAACGAAGAGGCCACTGACGAGGTTGCCGACGCCACCTACGCTGATGCCAGCGACGATGCGCCGGAATTCACCTCAGAACAGCGCTCCGATGACTCCCGCCCCGGCACCGGTTCGCCCGGTACCCGGCTTGAAGATGGCCGACTCAATGCCAAGTACACCTTCGACACCTTCGTGATCGGCTCGAGCAACCGATTTGCACATGCAGCTGCAGTGGCAGTCGCCGAGCAGCCAGCGCGTGCATATAACCCCCTCTTCATCTACGGCGGCTCAGGTCTGGGCAAGACCCACCTTCTGCACGCCATCGGCCACTACACCCGCACTTTGTACAAGGGCACGCGTGTTCGCTACGTCAGCTCCGAGGAATTCACCAACGAATTCATTAACTCAATTCGTGACGATAAGGCCGCTGTCTTCCAGCGTCGGTACCGCGATGTCGATGTGCTACTTGTTGACGACATTCAGTTCCTGAGTGGAAAAGTCCAGACACAGGAAGAGTTTTTTCACACTTTCAACACTCTGCACAATGCAAATAAGCAGATTGTTGTCACCTCGGATCTTCCTCCGAAGCAACTTCAGGACTTCGAAGATCGCATGCGCTCACGCTTCGAGTGGGGCTTGATCACCGACGTCCAGCCGCCTGACCTCGAGACTCGCATCGCCATCCTTCGAAAGAAGAGCGTTCAGGAAAGACTCGTGGCGCCGCCCGAGGTCCTCGAATTCATTGCTTCCAAGATCTCCAGCAATATCCGAGAGCTTGAAGGTGCGCTCATTCGCGTGACGGCCTTCGCATCACTGAACCGTCAGCCGGTTGATCTGGCTATCACTGAGATCGTTCTCAAGGATCTTTTCCCGTCAGAGAGTGGGCCGGAAATCACCGCATCGCAGATCATGGCCGCCACTGCCTCATATTTTGGGGTCACCGTTGACGAACTCTGCGGATCGAGCCGATCACGAGTGCTCGTCACAGCCCGCCAGATTGCGATGTATCTGTGCCGCGAACTCACCGATCTCAGCCTGCCCAAGATCGGCCAGGCCTTCGGGGGTCGCGATCACACCACGGTGATGCACGCCGACCGGAAGATCCGCCAACTCATGGCTGAGCGCCGCAGTTTGTTCAATCAGGTCACCGATCTGACCAGTCGAATCAAGTCCCAACCGCGTCCTGTTTAACCATTCGTCACATCTGTCCCCAGTTGTGCACACAATTGTGGATAACTTCTGTGTATAAGCCTGTGGGTAACCTCTAATTTAGAAGGAAATCCTTGGATCACATGTATCCCATTCTTCCCAAACGTGTCCTGTATCCCCAGTGGTGGAAACCCTGTGGATAAGAAATTTCCTCCTCAGGAGTTATCTGACCACCCTGTGAACAACACCTGACGACATCGTGGATGAATCAACCGTCACCTCCCGTCACGCACAGTCCTCCACAGAAACACCTGCCGCTCTCCACATCTCCCACACAGACAGTCAGGGCGTGTGACCACGGAAAAGATGGGTTATCCACAGAATCCACAGCACCTATGACGATGACTACTTATCTAGTCAGAAGAGTTAAAGAACAACCATTGACTCACTCCCTGTGGATTCTTTCCCCCCGCTGGTGGAGTACCCACTCCTCCTGACACACTGACTCCCTTATTGATCACGGGAGGACAGTCGTGAAGTTTCGGGTAGAACGCGATGTGCTGGCTGACGCCGTGTCCTGGGCTGCCCGCACGCTGCCCACCCGCCCATCGATGCCTGTGCTTGCCGGCCTGGTACTCGAGGCCTCAGAAGATTCCGTGACCTTGAGCAGCTTTGACTACGAGGTCTCCTCACGGGTCACGATTGCTGCCGACGTCCAGACCCCGGGAACGAGTTTGGTCTCAGGGCGACTGCTGGCTGACATCACCCGCTCACTCCCCGGTGCACCGGTGCAGCTGTCTAATGAGGGAACCCGAGTAGTGATTACCTGCGGGCGATCATCGTTCACTCTTCCCACATTGCCAGTTGAGGATTACCCCTCACTGCCCACCATGCCTGATTCGTCGGGTGACATTGAGGCCGCGCTCTTCGCCGCTGCAGTGGCACAGGTTGCTGTCGCAGCTGGTCGCGATGACACCTTGCCAACCCTCACTGGTATTCGCATGGAGATTGAAGGCGGCAATATCGTTCTCGCTGCCACCGATCGATACCGACTCGCGGTGCGTGAGTTCAGCTGGAATCCGAAGAGTTCTTCAATTTCAGTAAACGCGCTCATTCCTGCGAAGACTCTTGCCGACACAGCGAAGTCACTGTCCACCACTCATCTCGTGACGATTGCACTTAGTGCCAGTGGTGCAGGTGAAGGTCTGATCGGCTTTGAAGGTGCCGGCCGCCGCACCACCACGCGTCTACTCGATGGCGAATTCCCCAAGTACCGCACCCTACTTCCGAGTGAAGCTGCAACCGTCGCATCGGTTGATACGTCGGCGCTTGCTGATGCAGTCAAGCGAGTAGCACTCGTAGCAGAGCGCAACACACCAGTGCGTCTTGCCTTCGATGGTTCCGAGGTCGTACTCCGCGCCGGTGCCGGCGAAGATGCTCAGGCCAACGAAGTAGTCGAATGTCGTGTTGATGGTGATGGTCTCGAGATTGCCTTCAATCCCACATACCTTCTTGATGGCCTAAGCGCAGTTGATGCAGTGACCACCACCTTCTCCTTCACGCAGGCCACTCGCCCAGCTGTTCTCACCGGTGCAGATACCAATGCTGCGTCGGGTGTCGATGATTATCGATACCTGCTCATGCCTGTTCGCCTTACTGGCTGACACATATGTGGATTCAGTCGCTCAGCCTGACTGATATCCGCTCGTATGAGCAGCTTGACTGCCCGTTCGACCAGGGCATCACTGCCTTCGTCGGACGCAATGGCCAGGGCAAGACCAACATCGTCGAGGCCATTGGCTTTCTCGCAACATTGAGCAGTCATCGCGTGGCCAGTGATCTACCACTGATTCGTCAAGGATGTGATCGCGGATTCATCCGAGCAAGTGTGTCGTCTGCCGATCGGGATGTTCTCCTTGAGATTGCAATAACGCCGGGCAAGGCAAATAAGGCGCGCATCAACAAGTCGCCGGTACCGCGCACTCGCGACATCCTGGGCATCGTGCGCGCCGTCGTGTTCGCACCCGAGGATCTCGAGCTTGTAAAGGGAGATCCAAGTGCGCGCCGTCGTTTCCTCGACGAATTGTTAGTTCAGAGAATTCCCCGGCTCGCTGGGACAAGAGCTGACTACGACCGAGTGCTCAAGCAACGCAATGCGCTGTTGAAGTCTGCAAGTGTTGCTCGTAAAGCCGGAACCGATCGCATTGTTCAGACCCTGGAAGTCTGGGATGAACAATTGGCCATGCATGGCGGCGAACTTGTAGCCGCGCGCATTTCACTTCTTAACGAATTGATGCCACTTGCACAGCAGCAGTATGCGATGGTCTCAGGGAGCGAGACCGACATGGTGCTCAACGCCATCTACCAGTCATCACTGGGTGATGAGGCAGTGCTGTCAACAGATCGTGAAGAGTGGTCAACTCAACTTCTCACCGCAATAGCGCTGCGCCGCAAGGAAGAACTTGATCGCGGTGTGACACTTGTCGGCCCACATCGCGACGATGTTGCACTTCACCTCGGGGATTTCCCTGCAAAGGGTTATGTCTCGCACGGGGAGTCCTGGTCACTCGCGCTTTCACTTCGTCTTGGCGCCTTTGATCTCCTGACAGCAGATGGTGAATCACCGATCCTGATCCTCGACGATGTCTTCGCTGAACTCGATGCCCAGCGCCGGGCACATTTGGCCGCACATGTGAGCACTGCTCAGCAGGCGTTCATCACGGCGGCGGTGGCGGAAGATGTCCCCGCTGAATTGGCGGGCGCGCGTATTGAGGTCGTCAAAGGAGGGGTGAGTCATGGCTGAGCCCACTGACGGCGACGCCGCGGCCCGTGCCCTCAATAGGGCAGCCTCCTCGGGCAAGAAGGCCGCCGCGCCGCGCAAGAAGCAGCCGACCACCCCTGCCAGGGGTGCCGGTCGTGATCCAGAGCTTCTAGGTTCGGCGGTCGATCGATTAATCCGGGACCGCGGTTGGGCTGCGGAGGCCTCAGCTGCCAGCCTCACCACTCGTTGGGCCGAGATTGTCGGCCCGGAGCTCGCCGATCATGTGCAGCCAGAATCCTTTGAGGAGGGTGTGCTCGTCCTCCGGGCCGAGTCCACATCCTGGGCGACCCAGGTGCGACTCCTCATGGGAACTGTGCGTACAGCCATTGACCAGGCGATTGGGGTAGGAGTCGTCACCAAGGTCACCGTGAAGGGACCGACCGCCCCCTCATGGAAGTCAGGTCCCCGGTCCGTACCTGGCCGCGGCCCTCGCGACACATACGGCTGAGCGAGCCGTCACAGGCCCCTGTCGCCCGAAACGTGGCTGGTCAATACACCATCACGTGAATGGGGGGGTAAATCCCGTTAGGTCATGCACAGGCCCGTGGCGCGCGGGGAATTACCCGAAAACCAGGTAGACTGGAGCCCTTCCCCGCAGTGTCCGAACCGCCCCATTCCTGGTGAGTTTTTCCACCGGAATAGAGATGGTCGGGCAGCCGTGCACGCAGGTCCCCGTGACCCGACCAAGGAGGCTCGCCCCAGTGTCGTATGACGCCAGCGCGATTACCGTTCTCGAAGGCCTCGACGCCGTTCGCAAGCGCCCCGGCATGTACATCGGCTCCACGGGTGAGCGCGGATTGCATCACCTCGTCTACGAGGTCGTCGACAACTCCGTCGACGAGGCCATGGCCGGCTACGCCACCGACATCGTCGTCACACTCCTCGCTGACGGTGGCGTGCGCGTGGTCGACAACGGCCGAGGTATCCCGGTAGACGAGCATCCGGTTGAAAAGAAGCCTGCTGTCGAGGTCGTTCTCACGGTCCTGCACGCCGGCGGAAAGTTCGGCGGCAGCGGCTACTCGGTCTCCGGCGGATTGCACGGCGTTGGTGTGTCCGTCGTGAACGCCCTCTCGACTCGTCTTGACGTCGAGGTCAAGCGTGATCAGGCGATCTACCGTCAGAGCTACAAGCACGGTGTCCCGCAGGCCAAACTCGAAAAGAGCGGCACTTCTGATCACACCGGCACGACCATCACTTTCTGGGCCGACGGTGACATCTTCGAGACCACGACCTACGACTTCAGCACGCTCTCCCGTCGCTTCCAGGAGATGGCCTTCCTGAATAAGGGCCTCGCACTCGAACTCATCGATGAGCGCGCACCGATCGTCAGCGACGACATCGACAGCACCGAAGAGGTCGAGTCGGTGCGGCGTGTGCGCTATCACTACGAAGGCGGCATTGCTGACTTCGTCGCGCATATCAATGCCAGCAAGGGCGTTGCGAATCCCACCATCATCTACATGGAGTCAGAGGCCGAGGATCGCCGCATGAGCGCCGAGGTCGCGATGCAGTGGAACACCACGTACTCCGAGTCGGTGTACACCTTCGCGAACACCATCAACACCACTGAAGGCGGCACCCACGAAGAAGGCTTCCGCGCAGCACTGACCACGTTGGTCAACAAGTTTGCGCGTGAGTGGAACATCCTCAAGGAGAAGGAAGCCAACCTCTCCGGCGACGACGTTCGTGAAGGCCTGACCGCGATCATCAGCGTGAAGCTGATGGATCCGCAGTTCGAAGGACAAACCAAGACCAAGCTCGGTAACACCGAGATGAAGGCCTTCGTGCAGAAGGTTGTCAACGAGTGCCTGGGTGAATGGTTCGAGAAGAACCCCGCCGAAGGCAAGGAGATCGCCCGCAAGTCGGTCAACGCCGCAAGCGCTCGCATGGCCGCTCGCAAGGCGCGCGACCTCGCTCGTAACCGCAAGGGTCTGCTCGGCGGCGCTGGCATGCCGGGCAAGCTCATCGACTGCTCAAGCCGCGAGCCGGAAGACTGTGAGGTCTTCATTGTCGAGGGCGACTCCGCAGGTGGTTCCGCTCGTCAAGGTCGCGATCCCAAGCGCCAAGCGATCCTGCCGATCCGCGGAAAGATCCTCAATGTCGAGAAGGCGCGCATCGACAAGGTGCTCGCAAACACCGAGGTTCAGGCACTCGTGTCCGCCTTCGGTACAGGTGTGCAGGATGAGTTCGATATCAACCGTTTGCGCTATCACAAGATCGTGCTGATGGCCGATGCCGATGTCGACGGCCAGCACATCCGCACACTGCTGCTTACGTTGCTATTCCGCTTCATGCGTCCGCTCGTCGAGCAGGGCTTTGTATTCCTCGCTCAGCCGCCGCTGTACAAGATCAAGTGGTCGCGCGAGGCTCCCGACTACGTGTACTCCGATCGTGAGCGCGACGCCGTGATCGAGGCTGGTGTTGCCGCCGGCCGCCGTCTTCCCAAGGAAGAAGCAGTGCAGCGATACAAGGGCCTCGGTGAAATGAATGCTGATGAGCTCTGGGAAACAACCATGGATCCCCAGCGTCGCGTACTTCTGCAGGTGACTCTCGATGATGCGGCGCAGGCCGACGAGATGTTCAGCGTGCTCATGGGCGAAGACGTTGAGTCACGCCGTAACTTCATTCAGCAGAACGCACGCGACGTGCGCTTCCTCGATATCTAAGCTCGGCTAACGGAGAAATTGATGTCTGACGACAACAAGCTCGACACCATCGGCTCAGGTACTGAGGAGCATCCGGGCGCACACGGCCGCATTGAGGCCGTTGACCTGCAGACTGAGATGCAGCGTTCGTACCTCGACTACTCGATGTCGGTCATCGTCTCGCGTGCACTTCCTGATGTGCGTGATGGTCTGAAGCCCGTGCATCGCCGCGTGCTCTATGCCATGTACGACGGCGGCTACCGCCCTGATCGCAACTTCTCGAAGTCCGCGCGTGTGGTCGGCGACGTCATGGGTAATTACCACCCGCATGGCGACAGTGCTATCTACGACGCCCTCGTGCGGCTGGCCCAGCCGTGGTCATTGCGTTACCCGCTGGTGCAGGGCCAGGGCAACTTCGGCTCACCCGGCAACGATCCCGCTGCTGCCCAGCGGTACACCGAGTGCCGCATGGCACCGCTCGCCATGGAAATGGTGCGCGATATCGATGAAGAAACTGTCGACTTCGGCCCCAACTACGACGGTCGCACCCAAGAGCCCCTGGTTCTTCCAAGTCGCTTCCCGAACCTGCTCGTCAACGGCAGCTCGGGTATCGCAGTCGGCATGGCCACGAACATTCCTCCGCATAACCTCCGTGAGGTTGCTTCTGGTGCGCAGTGGATGCTCGAGAATCCCGACGCAGAGCGCGAGGAGCGCCTCGCGGCACTCATGGAACGCATCAAGGGCCCGGACTTCCCGACCGGTGCACTGATCGTCGGACGCAAGGGCATTGAGGATGCACAGCGCACCGGCCGCGGCTCCGTCACGATGCGTGCGGTTGTCACCGTCGAGGAAGATTCACGCGGACGCCAGCTGCTCGTCGTCACCGAACTGCCGTACCAGGTCAACCCTGACAACCTGCTGCTGCGCATCGCAGAGCTCGTCGGCGAAGGCAAGCTCACCGGTATTGCTGACGTACGTGATGATTCGTCATCGCGAACCGGCATGCGCTTGATCATCGAGCTGAAGCGCGACGCCGTCGCGCAGGTCGTGTTGAACCAGCTCTACAAGCACACCCAGCTGCAGGACAACTTCGGCTGCAACATGCTCGCGATCGTCGATGGTGTGCCGCGCACGCTCACTCTCGAGCAATTCGTGCGTCACTGGATCACGCATCAGATCGAGGTCATCCAACGCCGTACCCGTTACCGCCTGCGCAAGGCCGAGGAGCGCGCTCACATCCTGCGCGGCTACCTCAAGGCCCTCGATGCACTCGATGAGGTCATCGCCCTCATCCGCGCATCAGCGACGGTTGAAGAAGCCCGCTCGGGCCTCATGGCGCTGCTCGAGCTCGATGAACTTCAGGCGACGGCAATCCTCGACATGCAGCTGCGTCGTCTGGCTGCCCTCGAGCGCCAGAAGATCATCGACGAGTACGACGATCTGATGACCAAGATCGCCGACTTCAACGACATTCTCGCTAGCGAGCTGCGTCAGCGCACGATCGTGTCGGAAGAACTAGCGGAGATCACTGAGAAGTTCGGCGATGAGCGTCGTTCGCAGATCGTCGCCTGGGATGGCGACGTCACGGACGAGGATCTCATCGCTGAAGACGACATCGTGGTCACGATTACTTCTGGCGGATACGCCAAGCGCACTAAGTCCGAGCTCTACCGTGCGCAAAAGCGCGGCGGCAAGGGCGTCAAGGGTGCGGCCCTGCGCCAGGACGACGTCGTCGAGCACATGTTCGTCACGACCACCCATCACTGGCTTCTGTTCTTCACGAACAAGGGTCGTGTTTACCGCGCAAAGGGCTATCAGCTGCCCGAGGCCGGCCGCGACGCCCGCGGACAGCACGTGGCGAACCTGCTGGCTTTCCAGAGCGACGAGACCATCGCCTCGGTGCTCGCCATCCCGAACTACGAGGATGCCGACTTCCTGGTGCTCGCCACCCGTCGTGGCATGGTTAAGAAGACCAAGCTCGGCGAGTACGACACCAACCGCCAGGGCGGCATCATCGCGATCAACCTTGCCGAAGAAGACGAGTTGATCTCCGCAAAGCTTGTCTCTGCCAGCGACAACCTGATGCTGTTCTCCCGCAAGGGCATGTCGGCCCGGTTCGTGGCCGACGACGACACCCTGCGACCGATGGGCCGTGCAACCGGCGGCGTCATTGGCATGCGCTTCCGTGATGGCGATTCACTTCTCGCCATGGATGTCGTGCGCGATGACACCTTCGTCGTCACCATCACCGATGGCGGTTTCGCCAAGCGCACCGCGGTGGGCGAATGGGCAGCGAAGGGTCGTGGCATCCTCGGCGTTCGGGCCATGCGCCTGGTCGAGGAGCGCGGGTCGCTCGTGGGGGCTCTCATTTGTGAGGCCACCGATCAGGTCTTCGCCATCGCATCCAACGGCGTGGTTATCCGCTCCAGCGTCGAGGGTATTCGCCCCTCGGGCCGCGACACCATGGGCGTGAAGTTCATGAACCTCTCCGAAGGCGATGCCGTCGTGGCGGTCGCGCGTGGTGGCGAGTCCGAAGACGATGATGAGGCTGACGACACTGAGGTCGTTGATGGCGCAGTAGAGGCAGCAGAGGCTTCTGTCGAAGCGGCAGAGTCCGACGAGGTCTCTGAGGGTGCGCCGGCGAACGCGGACGAGGAGTAAGACGTGAGCGATGCAGCCCGCGCCCCGCGGCGTGCCCGGCTGTATGTCACTCACGTCAATGCCTGGTCGATTACCAAGGCGGCATTCTTGTTGGCCGTGGCAATCGGGCTGGTGCTCATCATCGCGGTGATCGTGCTGTGGTTACTGCTCAACTCGATTGGCGTATTCGAGACCCTCACTCGCAATGTCAACGACGTCGTCGGTAACTCCGCGAACACCATCGACCTGACAGGCCTGCTGAGTTTCCCCACTGTCATCGGGGCCACAGTGGTCATTGCTTCGGTCGAGATCGTGCTGATCTCGATCTTCGCCGGCCTCTTCGCCGTGATGTACAACCTTACGGTCGGGATGACCGGCGGAATCGAAGTCGTCCTGAGCGACGATTACTAGGGGAACTACCCCCTGACGGGGCTTTGAACTAGGTCACGGCGTAGGTGCTCAGACGCCGGAGTGAGGTCAGTTGGACGCCCCCATGGGGCACTGGGTATTGTTTGACCCCGTTCGGGCCCATAGCTCAGCCTGGTTAGAGCGCTTCCCTGATAAGGAAGAGGTCGGAGGTTCAAGTCCTCCTGGGCCCACGTGAAGAAACTGCTGCTTATCGTCCTGTTGGCTGGCATCGGCTATGTCGTATACCGCCAAATCACGGCGAATAAGGCAGAGCAGGATCTGTGGTCGGAAGCGACCATTGAGCCTGATCTGCGTTAGTCAGTCTCCACACCCGGGGCTTTAGCTCAGTTGGTAGAGCGCTGCCTTTGCAAGGCAGATGTCAGGAGTTCGAGTCTCCTAAGCTCCACAAAGGAAAGACCGCCCTCGGGCGGTCTTTCTGCTTTCCAGAGATAACACGACTAATGGTCGTAGCGATCGACCTTGCCGAGGATGTAGCCCTCGCGAAGTGCGTACGAGGCAGCCGCTGCACGGTTGGGTGCATTGAGCTTGGCGAGAATGTGCTCGACGTGCGTGGTGACGGTACGGCTACTGATCACGAGTGCCTCGCTGATCTCGCCATTCGAGAGGCCTTCTGCGGCAAGGGTGAGTACCTCAAGCTCGCGCCGGGTGAGCGGTCCGATGTCGATCGCGTCGAGACTGATCACGGTGCTGATCGGCTGCTCGCCCTTGCAAGGCACTACGCGCACCCTGAACCAGTCCTCCTCGTCGGGCCACACGAAAGAGCCCCAGGAGTTATGCACTGCTGACTTTTGCGCGACCTGCACGAGATCGGTGCCGCTTTGCAGCAACTTGTGGCCGGCCAGGCCGGGGATGCTCACGGTTTCACCGGCGGAATCCAAGCCGATGGCCATGCTTCCCGCACCGAGCAGCATCGAAATCCACTTACCGGACTGCATGGGGTCAACGAGGTTGCCAAGAGTCGCGCACAAATGAGCGATCGCATCACGGGCGATGTCACTCGGATGCTCGGTACTCAGAGTTGAGAGGTTGATGACTCCTGTGAAGCGTCCGTCTGGCGTGCGAAGGCACATGGTCATGCCCTCGGCGTAGCCCGCCGGGTAGAGCACGTCGGCGACGGCCCAGTTGTCGAGAGGGTCACCGGGAAGGTCGCGCATGCGAATCGGCTTCCCCGTCTCAGGCAGGTTGAGCGCCCGCATGATGTCGTGGAACTGAGGGCTATGGAGGTCGTCAAGAACGCGTTGGCTGTAGCCCTCTGATGCGATTTGTACCGATTCCTGGGTAATCGGGTTGATAGAGACGATTTCGGCCGCTTCGAAAGGAACGATCTTGCGCAGTTCCTCGAGGATGGCGGATGCCCGGTCGGTGACGCTGCCGGAGTCAGAGGTGATCGCACCCACGGCCGCAACAGTGCTCATGGCCTCGGTAACGCTCACTGTGCTCACACGCGCATCGTGGCAGCGGCTGGGAGACAGGCGCAGGTTTTTCACCTGGAATCAATCATTCGTAACCGAACAGAAATCAAAATCTCTCCAATATGCGTATTTCTACGTATGGTCAGGGGCCTCAGAGAGGACGAGCCTTGGCTCACCTTGCGCCATCGTGCGCTTTTGTCCCTTTTGTGGAGGCTCAGTGAACCGTCGTCTGATTGCATCAGCAGGTGTCATCGCCACGACCGCAATGCTTCTTGCGGCGTGTGGTGGCAGCTCTAGTTCGTCCTCGTCATCCGCAGCGCCCGCTGGCTCTGCCGCCGCCTCGGCAGCAGCATCCGCCAGCGGCGAGCCGATCAACATCGGCGCTGCGATTGCCCAGTCCGGCCCGGCAGGTATTGCCGACCACAAGGACTGCTGGAATGGCGCACAGCTCGCTGTCGACCAGGTGAACGCCGCAGGCGGCGTCAACGGTCGTCCGCTGGCACTCGATGTCACCGACATCGACATCCTGTCCCCCGAGGGCATCACCGCCGGCTTCCAGAAGCTGACCGGCGACAAGGTGAGCGCGATCGTCAGCCCCTTCGTCATCATCCCGCCGCCCGCACTTGACGCAGCTGCCGCATACGGCGCTCCGTACATGAGCGGCGACACCAACATCGACGCACAGAAGATGCGCGAGGCTGATCCGGCGAAGTACGGCAACTACTTCACCGATCCCGCCGAGACCTTCTACGGTGCCGGCCTTCCGGTGTTCCTCACCCAGCTGGCTGATGCCGGTACCTGGAAGCCGACCAACAACAAGGTCGACATCGTTCGCGGTGACACGGCATACAACAAGAACATCGCTGACGCGCTTATCGAGGCCATCAAGGCGTCCAATGGAAAGTGGACCCTGGGTGACGTCATCGATATCACCGCCGGCACCAAGGACTGGGCCCCGGTCATCTCGAAGCTGAAGGCATCGAACCCTGGTGTCATCGTGGTCGATCACTGGATCGGTGCCGAGCTCGCCTCGTTCTCGCAGCAGTTCGCCGCTGACCCGGTTCCGAACGCACTGGTGTACCTCCAGTACGGACCGTCGCAGCCCGAGTACCTGCAGATCGCAGGACCGGCAGCCGAGGGTTACGTGTGGGGCACCGTCATCGGTACGGGCAACACCTCGCCGGAGGACAAGGCATTCCGTGCCGCGTACCAGGCTGCTTACAACGTCGATGACACCACGATGGGCTTCGTGTACCCGGCCTGGTGCTACGACATGGTCAACGTCCTGGCAAACGCCTGGAAGAACGTCGATCCGTCTGATTTCAAGGCAGTGAATGAGTTCATCGCCGCGAACCCGACTGATGGCGTCACCGGTCACCTCGACTTCTCGAAGGGCGCAGTCAACATCTACCCGGATGTTGCCGGCTCTGCAGCAGAGGGCGTGACTCACTACTTCTACCAGGTGCAGAACGGTAAGCACACCGTTATCGCTCCCGCTGATGACGCTGAGGCACCCTTCCAGCTGCAGCCCTGGCAGAAGTAGGACAACACTTCACATGACACTTCTTTCCTGCACCGACATCACGCTTGAACTAGGCGGACGTCGAATTCTCGAAGGCGTGTCACTTGATGTGAGCAAGGCAGAGGTTGTCGGTCTTGCCGGCCCCAATGGGGCCGGCAAGACCAGCCTTTTCGAAGTACTCTCCGGCCGCCAGCTCAATCACGGCGGTGACGTGCTCTTGAATGGCACGTCGATTCGCAAGCTCCCGATGCGCAAGCGCGTCGAGCTCGGTCTGGTGCGCAGCTATCAGCGCCCGATCGTTCCGGCAACACTCACCGTTGCTGAAACTCTTAAGGCCGCACGCAAGGCCTACAAGCCCTATCCCGCCCGGCTTACTGTCGAATGGGCCGCGGAATTCGTGCGCATGCGCACTCCGTTGGATGCGCCCACGGCACTTCTCGAAACCCTTGAGCGTCGCAAGTTGATGTTGGCTTGCCTTCTCCTTCGCGACCCTCAGATCGTCCTGCTCGACGAGCCTGCTTCGGGCCTCACTGGATCGGAGATCGATGAAATCGATCTCGTCGTGCGCAAGCTCTCGCAGGAATACGGCGTCGCCGTGCTGTTGATCGAGCACCGCCTCGAACTACTCGCCATGGTCGCCTCGAAGGTTCTCGTACTCGACGTCGGCCACATCATCGCCGAGGGACCGCCTGAGACGGTCTTCACGTCTCCCGAGGTTCGTGCTGCTTACTTCGATGTTCCGATCAACGCTGATCTCGAGGGGAACCTGGTGATCAGCTGATGTCGATTCTCAAGCTGACTGGTATCTCGGCCGGATACGGCCCGGTGCGAGTTCTCCACGACCTCGACCTCAGCGTCGAACCGGGTGAGCGCCTGGGTCTGGTCGGGCTCAATGGTCATGGCAAGACCACCTTGCTCAGCACCATCGTGGGTCTGACCGGCTGGCAGGACGGCTCGATCGTTTTCGAGGGCAAGGAGATCGGCGGCCGCCGTACCCATGGTGTCGGACGCAAGACCCCGGGCATCGTGCGCAGCGGTATTGCACTCGCGCCGCAAGGCGATGCGATCTTCCCTGGCCTGTCGGTCAAGGACAACCTCGACAGCGGCGCATACACCAGCGCTTCGTGGCGATCACGTAAGCGCCGTCGCGACAGCGTGATCAATGTCTTCCCGCCGCTGGGCAAGCTCCTCAAGCAGACAGCCGGCACTCTCTCCGGTGGCGAGCGCCGCATGGTCTCGGTCGGACGCGCGCTTATGTCGGACTCCAAGCTCTATTTGGTCGACGAGCCGTCACTCGGGCTCGCACCAAAGATCTCGATGGGCCTGGTCGCTGCTCTCTGCGAGATCGACATCGGCGAAGGAGCCATGATCATCGCCGAGCAGAACCTTCCACTGCTCGAAGGCCGCGTCGACCGCATGCTCGGCATGCACGCTGGCGAGATCAAGCTCGACGTCGGCGAAGCACTTGGCGATGTCCCTCCGTCAGCTGGAGGGATGCACTGATGATCGAACTCATCATCAGCGCTGCGGTGCTGGCCTCCATGTATGGCCTCGTGGCGATCGGCATCTCGTTCACCTGGGCCAGCATCGGCATGCTGAACCTGGCGCAGGGATTCATCTTCACTGCCGGTGGTTACGCGGCGTATCTCTACGCACAGACCATGACCAACCTGGGCATCACCGAGGGCCCCGTGATGTCAATTGGATTGCTGATCTCCGGCATGGCGGGTTCGGCGATTGCCGGCCTCTTCGTCGGATCGATTGCTTTCCTTCCCTTGCAAGACCGTGCAAACTTCCGCACGCGCGGCTTGATCGCCACCCTTGCCATCAGCTTGATCGGTACGCAGTTGTGGCTCATCTTTTTCGGCCCGCAGAGCAAGCCGCTGCCGCCGATCTTCGGTACCGGACGAATTGAGATCGGTTCGGGCGGTGTCTCCTACAGTCAGCTCGGTGCCATCGTCATTGCAACATTGATGCTTACCGCAGTGATCATGTGGATGCGCAGCAGCCGTGCCGGCCTGCAGATGCGCGCGATGATGATGAACCCGCTCGGCGCAGCAGTCGTGGGCGTATCTGTGCGCGTGACGGGCATGCGAGTGCTCGCGATCTCTGGCGCGCTGACCGGTCTCGCCTCAGTGATGCTCGCTCAGACCTTCTTCGTGAGCCCAACTTCCGGCGTACAGCCCTTGACGGTCGGTCTGATCATTTCCCTGGCAGGTGGCCTCGGCTCGATCCCAGGCACGGTCATCGCTGCAGCCATCGTGGGCCTTGCCGAGGCGCTGACTGCGCGTTACCTCGCCCAGTCCTTGGTGCCTTTCGTGCTCTTCGGCATCGTTGTCCTGATCCTCGTCTTCCGCCCCCGCGGTCTCGGCGGCCTTCTGGAGGATGTCCGTGAGTAAGACATCGAGCTCACCCCAGAGCAAGCACCTCATTGGCCGCCGCGCCTGGCGCCCGGCCTGGCCGGCCCGCCCTGATCGGGTGTTGCGCCGCCGTCGCTACTTCGGCTCGAAGCGATCTGTTCTCAAGCTCTCCGGACAGTTCAATCCGAAGACCCTCAAGCGCGAGGTCGTGCTGACTGACAAGAAGCCGCTGTTCTGGCTGTTCGGTCTCTTCCTGCTCGTCGCGATCCCCACGGCAGTTGGCTCGGAGCGATTCCTGTCGCTGTTCGGCATCATCTGCATCTACGCAGCAATCAACGTGATGTGGACCCTGATCATGGGAACCGCGGGCCTGCAGTCGTTCGCGACGTTGGCCACGGTGGGTGTTGGTTCATACGGTGCCGCCTATCTGTCGATCACCTTCGGCCTGCCCTGGCCGTTGATGTTGCTCGTCGGCCTGGTGCTGGGCATTGCGATGGGCTTCTTGATCAGCCTTCCCGCGCGACGCCTTGATGGTCTCTACTACGCGCTGCTCACTCTCGGACTCTCGGAGTTCTGCCGAAACTTCGTGACGCAGAACGAGGCACTGGGCGGCAAGTTCAACGGTGCGCTCTTCGGTGCCGGCCGCATCGTGCCGTCAGACATGCTGACAACCCGTCTGGGCCAGACGCTGGCCTTCTTGACGACGTTTGTCGCGTTGCTCGTCGCACTCGGCGTGTTCCGCTGGATCAATGGAGGCCGTATCGGTCTGCTGCTCAAAGCGGCCTCCACCTCAAAGGAGGACGAGTCATTCGCCTCCGCGATCGGCATCGACTGGCAGCGCGCACGAATGATCGTGTTCATGGTCGCTTCCGGCGTGCTCGGTGCGCTTGGTGCCTTCTACTCCACCTACATTGGCGGCACCTCGCTGCAGATCTTCAGCCTCGACCTCTTGCTGTTGATGCTCGCAATGATCGTCATCGGTGGTCTCGGTCGCGCCGAAGGTGCAGTCATCGGCACCGTGATCGTCGTGGGAATCACTCAGTGGTTCACCGACTGGGGACCCTGGCGCATCGTTCTCGCCGGTGCGCTAGCCCTGCTCTCCGTGCTCTATACCCGCAACGGCTTATTCGGCCTCAAGGAGCAGATGCGCGAGATTCGTACGCGTCGTCAGGCCCTGCACCGCGCTGCGCAGACCACGAAGTACGCCGAGTACCTTCCGCAGCAGGCTCCGGATATTCACGACAAGTCGCTCATCGCCGGGCGCACCTTCGAGCGCGAGCTGCGCGAGAAGCTGCGGGGCTGGATCACTCCGGAGATCATCGAGGAGCACCGGCGCTCGCCGCTCGGCCAGCATTCCGACCACCTCGAGCGCATTCTGAACTACTTCCGCAAGGCACCGATTCCTGACAAGTACGCGGTGTACACCGAAGTGCCGTTCCAGAGTTACCGAGTCGTTGCGCTCAGCGGACTCCCCGGTGTTCCGCCGCGCATCGTCGACGACAAGACCTATGGGTCGCTTGATGAGGCCTACCACGCCGTCTTCATGCGGCGTATCAACGATTTGAAGGCATCATGACGGGAGCTGAATAACGATGGCCACGATTTCCATCACCGGATACACCGACAAGGTGAGTTACGCGCCGGGCGATACCGTCAATGTGCAGGTCAGTGTCGATAACGCCCTCGAGGCACAGGTCGAGGTCGTACGCCTGATTCATGGCGACGAGCATCCCGAAGGTCCCGGGTTCATCGAGGAAGTCATTCCCTCGACGCTCTCAGGCTCGCACGCGGTCACCAAGCAGTTCGTCGATGACGGCAATGCAGTTGTCGTCGAGGATCCCCGCAACCTGCTCGGCCTCACTGACTCCTTCACCATCTACTCATTCATCTTCCCGACCATGCCTGATAACGGCCGCCAGGTACTGCTAGGTCGCTACTCACTTCCCGAGAACGCCGGCTATGCACTGGGCATTGATGCGCACAGCCGCCTGGCCTTCTGGGTCGCCAACGGCAAGGACTCTGATGAGATTGCATCGGAGATCCCCCTGGTTCATCACACGTGGTACTTCGTTGCTGCGAGCTTTGATGCAAAGTCAGGCAAGACGGTCCTGCACCAGCAGGCCGTGGTCAATCCGTACAACGGTCGCCTAGGTCGCGTCGCACCCTTCGATCACACGTCGACGGTTGAGCAGAAGCTTCGTGTGACTCCGACGGTTGCCAGCAGCCCGTTCTACTGGGGAGCAGCGACCAACTCGGCCGCGGTGCGTGGAACATTCCGCGATTTCAAGTACAACGGCAAGATCGACCGCAGCGGCATTGTCGGCCGAGCCCTCTCCCTCGATGAGATGAAGGCACTGGCCGACAACGCAGGCGTGATTGCGGATCCGCTGGTGTTCTGGGATACCACCGATGGCTACGGACCCGACGGCATTGACGATGTCGTGCGCGACCAGGGACCCAATGGCCTGCATGGCAAGGGACTTCAGCGCCCGGTTCGCGCTATGACTGGCTACAACTGGTCGGGCAAGCACGATGACTGGCGCGTGGCACCCGGTGAATACGGGGGAATCGCATTCCATGACGACGCAGTCATGGACTGCGAGTGGGATGCCACGGTGAGCTGGACGATCCCGGCGGGTACGCGCAGTGGTGCTTACGCGATTCGCGTCACCATAGGCGAGGTTGAGGATCACATCACGTTCTTCATCCGCCCCACCAAGGCAACCGCACCGATTCTCTATCTCATGCCGACCAACTCGTACCTGGCCTACGCCAACGAGATGATCGTGCATCACGTTCCTGTGGGTCAGGCCATCCTCGCGCACGCCGCGGTTCTCTCCGAGAAGGAAGCCGACTACTACCAGGATCCGAAGTACGGCCGCTCAACGTACGATCATTGGGCTGACGGAGCTGGTGTCTGCTACACCTCGTGGAAGCGCCCCATCTTGAACATCCGCCCGAAGTGGCGTAGCTCGGCAATCGGAACGACGTGGCAGTTCCCGCGTGACCTCTCGGTCATTGCATGGCTCGAGAACAAGAACTACAGCTACGACGTTGCGACCGACCATGATCTTGCTGCGAATCCTGACCTGCTCAAGGACTACAAGGTTGTGCTCACCGGCTCGCATCCTGAGTACTGGAGCGAGCAAGGCCTGAACGACCTCGAGGATTACGTCGCCGGCGGCGGTCGCCTAATGTACCTGGGCGGCAACGGCTTCTACTGGGTTGTTTCGTACCGCGCAGGCGAGCCGGAGTTTATGGAGGTTCGCAAGGGTGAGGCAGGCATGCGTGCCTGGCAGGCAGAACCCGGCGAGTACCACCACCAGACCAGTGCGGAAAAGGGCGGCATCTGGCGCAACCGTGCGCGTCCGCCGCAGAAGCTCACCGGTGTCGGCTTTACGACGCAGGGCTTCGACGAGTGTCATCCCTACAAGCGCATGCCCGATAGTTACCACAAGTCCGTGTCGTGGATCTTCAATGGAGTTGAAGGCGAGGTGTTCGGCGACTTCGGTCTGGCACTCGGTGGTGCGGCAGGTCTCGAGACTGAGCGCTACGACCTCGAGCTCGGCACTCCGCCGCATACCAAGCTGCTCGCCTCGTCGACCAGCTGGAGTGATAACTACGCAGGCGTCGTCGAAGACATCTTGTTCAACCACCCAGGAACCCTGGGTACACAGAGCGACACAGTGCGTGCTGACATGACTTACTTCACCGCAGCGAACGATGGAGCGGTGTTCTCGACGGGGTCGATCGCGTGGATGAGCGCGCTTCCGTCCTTTGGCTTCGAGAACAACGTCTCACAGGTGATGAAGAACGTGCTCGATGCCTTCCAGAAGCCGGGTTCATTGCCCGGTGGCGCCTGGAATCAGGAAGAGAAGTCCTGGACGTAAGCCAGGCGTGACTGCGGGGAGTGAAGATGGCAACAGGCTTCGTATGGAATGAGTTGTACGGCTGGCATGACACAGGCACCTACGCGGGCCTGATGGTCGCCGGTGGTCTCGTGCAGCCCTACACGCATGTCGAGTCGCCTGAGAGCAAGGTGCGCTTTGCAGCTCTGGTCGAGGTGTCGGGTCTCGCCAAGTACCTCACGCGCATCCAGGCTCGCCCGGCGACCGAGGAAGAAATCCTTCGCATTCATACGAAGGAGCATCTCGAGGACATCAAGAAGCAGAGTCTGAACGTCAAGGGTGGTGACGCCGGGGATGGTGAGTCACCATTCGGCCACGGCGGTTACGAGATCGCGGCGCTTTCTGCAGGTGGCGCCATCGCCGCCATTGATGCCGTACTCGACGGCACCGTCACGAACGCCTATGCGTTGATTCGTCCGCCGGGTCATCATGCGCGACGCGAGAACGGCATGGGCTTTTGCATCTTCTCGAATGCCGCGATTGCGATCGCCCACGCACGCGTCAATCGCGGCATAGAACGCGTTGCTGTCGTCGACTGGGACGTTCACCACGGCAATGGCACGCAGTCGATCTTCTATGACGATCCGAACGTGCTGACCATCTCAATTCACCAGGACGATCTCTACCCGCGCTCCAGCGGCAGCATTGCCGAGAAGGGTGAGGGGGCAGGCGAAGGATTCGCCATCAACGTCCCACTGCCGGCAGGTTCCGGTGACGGTGCATACGTCGAGGTAATGAAGCGCGTTGTTGTGCCTGCACTACGCCGCTTCAAGCCGCAAATCATCGTCGTGCCCTCGGGCTTCGATGCGAGTGTCTACGACCAGCTGGGTCGCATGATCGTCACCTCGCACGGTTACCGCGAGATGACTGCAGTGCTCATGGAAGCAGCAGATGAACTCTGCGAAGGGCGCATCATGATGACCCACGAGGGCGGTTACTCACCGTTCTACGTGCCCTACTGCGGTGTTGCGGTGCTCGAGCAGATGTCCGGCGTGCGCAGTGGGGTCGAAGACCCCCTGGGCGGCGTCTCGACCCTGCCGGATCAGCCGCTGCAGCCCCATCAGAAGGTTCGCATCGACGAGGTCGTGGCAGCTCACGGGCTGTAGACCCCTGGCTGCGGAACCACGCAGGCATGACAGGATTGCGTCATGACACTGACTGCGACCTTGCACACGAACCTGGGCGACATCAAGGTGAACCTCTTCCCTGATCACGCTCCCGAGACCGTCCGCAACTTCACCGGCCTGGCCGAGGGCACCAAGGAGTGGACCAACCCGAAGCTCAACGCGAAGAGCACCGCGCCGCTGTATGACGGCACGATCTTCCATCGCGTGATCTCCGGTTTCATGATCCAAGGCGGCGACCCCCTGGGCACCGGCACCGGTGGCCCGGGCTACCGCTTCAAGGATGAGCCGCACCCCGAGCTCGTATTCGACAAGCCGTACCTGCTGGCCATGGCCAATGCCGGCCCGAACACCAATGGCTCGCAGTTCTTCATCACCGTCGGGGCAACCCCCTGGCTGAACTTCAAGCACACCATCTTTGGCGAGGTTGCCGATCAGTCCTCGCGCGATGTCGTCGACGCGATCGCAGCTGTTCCGGTGGGTGCTCAGGATCGTCCGAAGGAGAATGTGGTCATCAACTCGGTGACCATCGATCGCTCCTGAGTACGACCGACTCGAGAGGGGGCCGACCTTCGGGCGGCCCCCTTTGTCATGTCTCGACGACCTCGGCTGATGGTGCTACAGCGTGCTACATTCGATACATGTCAGCCTTGCCGACTCGGATCAGCCAAAGACAACTGCGCAATGACAGTGGCGCGGTCATGCGCGCAGTTGAAGCCGGTGAAGTCTTCATCGTTACCTGCAATGGCCGACCTGTCGCGGAACTTAGGCCGGTAGCAGCAGACCCGCTAGCCGGATTACGCGTGCGTCGCGCAACGCCTGGAGTTCGATTCGCAGAGGTCAAAGCCGAGATCGGGCTTGAGGACGAGACCGCTCTTGAAAGCCTTATGCATCTGCGTGGTAGTCGGTGATCGTCTACGTCGACTCCTCGGCTCTAGTACCACTTATGAGAGTCGAAGATCGCTCTACCGAACTCAGCGCATATCTCGACGACCTTGTCGATGATGAGCACCTTCTTGTGTCAGGACAGCTGCTCGAGACCGAGCTATACCGTGCAGCACGGCGACAGGGCATTAGCACCTCTGTAGTGGCGTCGATCATCGAGATGATCAACGTCTTCGAACATGAGGCATCGGATTTCGCGGTGGCTGGTCAGTTTCCGGTGGACAGTCTTGGCAGCCTCGACGCTCTACACCTAGCGGCGGCTCAGCGCGCGGGTGCCGCAGTGATGGTCACCCTGGATAATCAACTCGCAGCAGCGTCCACAGCAATGGGCATAGCCGTCCTCGACACCGCAACACCCAGAATCCGCATCTGATCGTTGCTGAACCCACGCGGGATCGCACTCAGCGCTTAGGCTGGGCGAAACGTCCGCGCTGAGCGGCGCTAATGCGAGACAAGGAAAATGACTGATGTCCGATACCGCTGAAGGCGTGAGCTCGCAGTCATCGGATCCCGTCTGTTTCCGTCATCTCGATCGCGTCAGTCACGTGAAGTGCACCAGATGCGCACGCCCGATCTGCCCAAACTGCATGATCAGCGCATCGGTTGGCTTCCAATGCCCTGATTGCGTGCATGGAGCCGCAGCATCCGCGCCGAGGATCAAGTCGCCAGTGGGAGCGCCACTCGCTGAGAAGCCGACCGTCACGTTCGTGCTCATCGGCATAAATGTCATCGCTTTCTTGCTGATGCTGGTCTCTGGCATTGATCAGGCCGCAACGAAGTGGGGCATGTTTCCGCCGAGCATCGCCATCGACAACGAGTGGTGGCGCCTGCTCACGAGCGCCTTCCTTCATGGTGGATGGCTGCACATCGCCTTCAACATGTACGTGCTTTACGCGCTCGGTCCGTCACTGGAACGAGTACTTGGGCATTCCCGTTATCTGGTGCTGTACGTGATGGCAGCGCTCGGCGGCGCCGTGTGCTCGTACGCCTTCTCCGATGTCATGACCGTGTCGGTCGGGGCGAGTGGAGCGATCTTCGGCTTGATGGGCGCACTCGTTGTGGCCGGCCGAAAGCTGCGGTACGACATCACCCAAGTCCTTGTACTTCTCGCCGTGAACTTCGCCATCGGATTTCTGGCACCTGGAGTCGACTGGCGGGCACATGTTGGCGGGCTCGTGGTCGGTGCTGCGGTTGCTGCGATCTTCGTGCTTCCGCCGGCTCGGATTCGGATACCCGCACAGGTACTCGGCATCGTGGTGGTTCTGGTGGTGCTGGTGATCATCACGATGGTGCGCACTCAGCAGATAGTCGACATGGTCACGCCGGTGGGAACCCCTGGCCTATCGGCCTGACTTACACGGGTGTTATTCATCCCCAACTGGGGAAAGACTGTGGATAACTACTGCCACTTAGTCGAGAGAATGAAGCCGACGACGATGAAGGCAAAGCCAATGCCGACATTCACAATGGCGCTCAGATCGCGCATGATCGGGATGCTGGCACCCGCCAGGTAGAACAGCACGATGTAGATCAGGCCAACGAGGAAGCACGCCACCATCGTGGGGGCCAGCCAGCGCGGTGATCCGAGCTTGGCAACCTTGCGCTCACCCATGGTCTGTTGCGGGGTGTAGACAGCCCGCTTGCGACCCTTGGACTCCGGCACGTGGATCCTCCTGCACTGTGGTGAATGTTCGAGGTCCACAATACGGGTGTGGCCCGCATCCTGGTGGTTGATAACTACGACTCCTTCGTATTCAACCTCGTTCAGTACCTCGCGCAGCTTGGCGCCGAGGTGACGGTCAGGCGCAATGACGAGGTCACCACGGCCGACGCCCTCGACTATGACGGGGTTCTGCTGTCCCCAGGCCCTGGAACCCCGGAAGACGCCGGGGTCTGCATCGACATCGTCAAGGAATGTGCCGGGAAGGTCCCGATCTTCGGGGTCTGCCTCGGTCACCAGGCAATTGCGACCGCCTATGGCGCCACGGTTACGCGTGCTCCTGAGTTATTGCACGGCAAGACCTCGGAGGTCTTCCACGAGGAGATCGGCGTGATGGCGGGTCTGCGTGAGCCGTTTACGGCTACGCGCTACCACTCGCTGGCGATTGATCCGTCGACAATGCCGAACTCCTTGATGATTACCGGAGCGACCGAGACGGGCGTCATCATGGGCATTCGTCACCGAGAGCTCGCCGTCGAAGGCGTGCAATTCCATCCGGAATCAGTGCTCACTGAAGGTGGGCACCACATGCTCGCCAACTGGCTGACCGAATGCGGTGATGATCAGGCACTCGCGAAGAGCGTCGGTCTTGCACCGGTTGTCGGGTCGTAGCGACCCTCCCCAGATTTACGGAATTGCGACAGGCGCCGGAGTTGCATCGGTCGGGCCAACGCTCGGTTCGGGCTGCGGCTCCGGAATCGCGATGGCCACGGTGATCGTCACAGTCGATCCGCGCGAGAGATTACTTCCGGCCTTCGGCGATTGCGCGAGCACAGTTCCTTCGGGTACCGAGGAATCGTTTTGTTCAACGACCTGTGCTTCAAACCCAGCTTGAGCCAGGTCACTGCGTGCCTGCGCCTCGCTGAGGCCGGTCACGCTCGGTACCTGCACCAGGCCTGACGAGACGGTGATGTTGATCATCGTTCCTGCATCGACCTGGGTTCCTTCAGCAGGCGACTGCTCGAGGACGTAACCCGAAGGCTGATCGGATGCCTTCTGCGAGACGATGCCGAGTTTTAGCCCTGCGTCACTCAATGCAATGCGCGCAGCCTCTGGTGAAGTGAGTGCGACGAGTTGAGGAACAGTTGCCTGCTCCTTGCCGCTGCTTACCGTGACGTTGACCGACTGGTTCTGCTCGAGTTGTTCACCGGCCGCTGGTTGCTGCGCGATGACGGTGCCATCCGGACGATCGGAGAGCTCAGGGGTCTGGGCTCCGAGCTGAAGATGAGCATCAGCAAGGGTGGATGTCGCCTGTTCGATTGTGAGCCCATCGAGATTGGGTACTGCCACGCGTGAGAGATTCGAACTGCCCAGCACGAATCGACCGATGAGCACAGCACCCACGATGGCCAAGATGATGGCGACGATCGAGATGATCCAGAAGCCAGCACGACGCGGCTTGCGCGCCGGACGACGGTAATCATCGCGATAGTCCAGACCAGCCGCGGCAACCGCGGGCATCTGCTGCGTGTGCTCGCCGACCACCATCGGCACAGCGGCGGTCACCGGAGAGCCGGCCACGGCACGCTCGACGTCGATACGGAACTCGGCAGCAGTCTGGTAGCGATCATCTGCACGCTTCGACAATGAGTGCATGACGACGGTGTCGATCTCGGGGCTTACTCCTCCGTCAACCTGCGAAGGAGGCGTCGGCATTTCACTCACGTGCTGGTAAGCGATTGAGACAGGTGAGTCGCCGGTGAACGGCGGCCGACCGGTGAGAAGTTCGTAAAGCAGCACACCTGCTGAGTAGAGGTCAGAGCGTGCGTCAACAACCTCACCGCGTGCCTGCTCGGGCGAGAGGTACTGGGCCGTGCCCATCACCGCAGAGGTCGCAGTCATCGTGTTGCCGACATCGTTCAGTGCACGTGCAATTCCGAAATCCATCACCTTGACGTCGCCCGTACGAGTCAGCATGACGTTCGCCGGCTTGATGTCGCGATGCACGATGCCGTGCCGATGTGCGTAATCGAGGGCTGAGAGCACTCCCCCGGTGATCTCCAGGGCGCGCTCAGGCAGAAGACGTCGACCGCTCGCGAGCAACTGGCGCAAGGTCATGCCGTCGACGTACTCCATGACGATGTAGGGCACGACGATCGCGTCAGCGCCTTCACCAGCAAGGATGTCCTCGCCGGTGTCATAGACGGCAACGATGTTCGGGTGATTCAGCGCAGCAGCTGACTGGGCCTCGCGACGGAAGCGAGCCTGGAATGAGGGGTCTCGGGCAAGATCGGGACGCAGGATCTTGACGGCAACGCGGCGACCCAGTCGCAGGTCACGTCCTTCATGGACCTCGGCCATTCCACCGCGGCCGATGACCTCGCCGATTTCGTAGCGATCGCCCAGCATTCGCGCGTCAGACATGTTGACATCCTCTCACCAGGCACGCCGATGGCTCGGATATCGGGGCGTAGACTTCCGAGGCTCCCTACGTCGAGGCGGAACTCATGCGTATTCGGACCCTGTCGGCCGTTCTTGCCGCTTCCATCGTGCTCGCTACGCCGTCCTTTCCGGCAGTTGCGCAGCCTGCCTCAACCAACACCCGCATGGATGCGGTGATGTCGGCGATTGCCAATGATCCGATTGCCTACCGAGAGTTCTTCACTGAATTCCCTAAGGGCGCTGATCTCCACCAGCACCTGTCGGGTGCAGTCTGGGCCGAGTCTTTGCTTACCTGGGCGGCACAAGATGGTCTCTGCCTCACCCAAGTGACATTTGTGGCCAGTGCTGGCCCGTGCACCTCTGATCAGATCAGTGCGGCGAGTGTCCTGTCCAACCCGTCCCTGCAATCGCAAGTCATAGCCGCGTGGTCCATGCGCCTCTTCATCCCTAGCCTTACTCAGAGCGGTCACGATCAGTTCTTCAACACGTTCGGCAAGTTCTCCACGATCCTTGACCCGGTCAATCGAAGCGGCCAGGCGCTTGCCGAGGTACTCAATCAGGCAGCTACTGATTCAGTTGTTCGACTGGAGACCAAGTTCACCCCGTGGGTGAGTGGCTTTCCGACGTTGACGGTCGCGATCAACAGCCAGGCGCCATCAGTGGTACGAGACCCGGCGCGATTCCCTGAGGCACTCGCCGTTCTTCAGAGGGCAGGTCTTGACTCCCTGGCGACCACGGCGATATCCAGTACATCTGAGATTCTTGCTGCCAAGGAAGCTGCACTCGGGTGCGGCTCAGTTGCGCAGCAGCCCGGGTGCGGGGTTGATCTTGGCCTCATCGCTCAGGTCAACCGCAATGCAACCCCAGACAAAGTGTTTGCCCAGTTGGCTCTAGATTTCTCCATCGCCGCGCGGGATTCACGCGTGGTGGCAGTAGATCTCGTGGCACCTGAAGATGGTCTGAATGCACTCAACGACTACTCGCTGCACATGCAGATGGTCCGGTTCATGAGATCCCAGTTCCCGGGAGTTCACGTGACCTTGCACGCGGGTGAACTCGTGCCCGGTCTGGTTCCTCCTGCAGCACTCGCCTCGCATATTCGCCAAGCGGTGGAGGTCGCGGGCGCTGAACGAATCGGCCATGGTGTCGGCATTCGCACCGAGCGAAATGCGAAGCAGCTGATGAGCGAGATGCGCAAGCGCGGAGTTCTCGTCGAGGTATCCCTCACCTCGAATGAGCAGATCCTCGGAATTAAGGGCATGCAGAGTCAGCTTCCTGTGTATCGCGCTAATGGTGTGCCGGTATCGCTGTCTACCGATGACCCCGGAGTTGAACGCACGGATCTCTCAGCGCAGTACATGAAAGCGCGGCGGTGGTTCCACCTGTCTTACGCCGATCTCAAGAAGATGTCGTATGACGGAATTGCGCACTCGTTCGTCTCGAATGCACGCAAGGGGGGCGCTGAAAAAGCGACTCGATCAAGCGTTTGCCAAATTCGAGTCAAAATACGCGATCTAGCGCAGCACGGCCTTCATCACGCTCTTGGCAATGGGTGCCGCAAGGGCGTTACCACTGATCTCCGCGGTGCCGGCATCCTCGATCATCACAGCCACGGCCACCTTCGGGTTCTTGGCCGGAGCGAAAGAGACGAACCAGGCCACTGACGGGCGGTCGTTGCCCGTTTGAGCGGTGCCCGTCTTGCCTGCCACCCGTACTCCAGGGATTCGCGCATTCGAACCGGTGCCGTTATCGACGACATTGACCATCATCTCGGTCTCAGTTGCGGCATCGGCAGCCGTCATCGCGGTGGCGAAGACTTCTGGCTGAGTGGTCTTCAGGATTGCGAGATCCTGGCCGCGAACCTCCTGCACGAGATACGGCTTCATAGTCACTCCGCCATTACCGATCGCCGCGCCCACCATGGCCATCTGCATTGCGGTGGCGCGAACATCGAACTGACCGATGGCAGACAGGGCGGTCTGGGGAACATCGGGGTTCTCCGGATACATCGAGCGTGCAGATCGCAGTGGAATATCGAAGGCCGTGTCGAAGCCCATCTTTTCGGCCTGGGCGCGCAGGGCGTCATCGCCCAGTTGCACACCAAGCCAGGCGAAGGCGGTGTTGCACGAGAGTGCAAGAGCATCGCGCAACGTGACCTGGCCGTTGGTTCCACAAGCCTTGTCATTCCAGTTGTGGAGCTTGGTCGTGGTGTTCGGAAGCGTGTACGCGCGTGGGCCAGGCAGGATTGAGTCAGGCGTGTACTGGCCCGAGGCCAGTGCCGCCGCTGTCGTCACGAGCTTGAACGTCGAACCGGGCGGATTCAGAGCCACGATCGGACGATTGAGCAGCGGCTTGGTGGGGTCATCGCGAAGGGCGTTGTAGTACTCGCGAATGGAAGCCGGATCATGGTTGGTGAGTCTGTTCGGATCGAAGGACGGTGACTGCACCGAAGCAAGAATGCGGCCGGTCGCCGGCTCGATAGCCACGACAGCGCCAACCTTGCTGCCGAGTCCCTTGAAGGCTGCTTCCTGTGCCGCGGAGTTAATAGTCGTGGTGACTGCGCCACCGGTGCGCCGCCTACCGGCGAACAACTGCTGGATCCGATCGACGAAGAACAGATCGCTCTTGCCGGTAAGGATGTTGTTCTCGGTGCGCTCGAGGCCCGTGGCTCCGTACACCAGCGAATAGAAGCCCGTGACGGGGGCGAACAGCGGCCCGTCGCTGTACTCGCGCTGATACCTGAGCGTGTTTCCGGTCTCGACGGAACGCGCAGCCGGCTCATTGCCGACCAGAATTGGCCCGCGCTCACGGTCGTACTCGGCAAGAAGATTGCGCTGATTGCCCGGGCGATCGCGATAGTCGCGAGCCATGAAGACCTGGATGATCGTGAGATTGACGATCAAGGCAACCATCAAGATGGCAAGTACAAGACCGATGCGGCGAATCGGCCGATTCACGGTCGTCTCACCACCTGGGTAAGTGCTTCATCGACGGCGGGAGCCGTGACATCGGGGCGTCGTGCACGATCGCTGATGCGAAGGAGCAGGCCGATGATGATGAAGTTCGCGATCAACGAGGATCCGCCATACGAGAGGAACGGCGTGGTCAGGCCGGTGAGCGGAATCAGCTTGGTGACTCCGCCGATGATCACGAATACCTGCAGGGCAAGGGTGATCGACAGACCGGCGGCCAGCAGCTTGCCGAAGGAGTCGCGTACCGAGATCGCAGTGCGCAGGCCCCGCTCGATCAGGATCCCGTACATCAGAAGCATTGCGATCAAACCGGTAAGACCGATCTCTTCGCCTAGCGCCGCGACGATGAAGTCAGTATTGGCGAACGGCACCAGGTTCGGGAATCCCTGACCCAGGCCTGCGCCAAGGAGGCCACCATTGGCAAACCCAAAGAGGCTCTGCACGATCTGGTAGCCCGAGTCCTGCGCATAGGTCCAGGGGTCGAGCCAGATCTCGACTCGCAGGCGCACATGGCCGAAGAACATGTAGGCGAGCACGGCGCCGATCACGAACAAGCCGCCACCGAGCACGAGCCAGGAACGTCGCTGGGTGGCGATGTAGAGCATCGATACGAACAGACCGAAGAAGAGCATCGAGGTGCCGAGATCGTTTTCGAACACGAGGACGGCGAGCGAGATCAACCAGGCGATGAGCAGCGGACCGAGATCCTTCGGGCGCGGGAAACCCAGGCCCAGGAACTTCGTGCGCACCAGCGCCAAGGAGTCACGCTTCACGACAAGGTAGCCCGCGAAGAAGATCGTCAGCAGGATCTTTGCGAGTTCGCCGGGCTGGAAGGAGAGCCCGAACATGCGCACCCACAAGGTTGCCCCGTTGACCGTGGTTCCCACGACCGGTGCGAGCGGCAGCACTAGCAAGATGATGCCGATCAGGCCAAAGGTGTAGGTGTAGCGCTGCAGGCGACGGTGATCACGCACGATCACCAGTACGGCGATGAATAGCACAACCGCGATCGCGAACCACGTGAGCTGCGCGTACACATCCGGCGTAGGAAGTGGAGCATCGTTTCGCACCGCACGCTGCGCAGCTGACACGTCAATGCGATAGATCATCACCAGACCGAGGATCGTGAGCAACGTGGTGACCGGGAGCATGATCGGGTCGGCATACGGCGCGGTGAACCGCACCGTGATGTGCATCGCGAGTGCGAGTGCACCGACAACGCCGATGGTGATCCAGAGTCGAGTCGTCGTGCCCTCGCCGGTGGCCCAGCCGACCTGCAGTACGCCGAGGACGCCAATCAGCCAGGCGAAGACGAGAAGGACGAGCTCGACACCGCGACGCGTGGGCTGCCTGACGGCAGGGATGCTCACGTGGTGGCTCCCGGGCAGCCCGCGGGCGGGAAGACCGCCTTGCAGGCCGTGGCTCGCATGGCCAGCTCCGTCACGATGCGCTGGGCGTCATCAAGGCTCGCTGCCGGGATCCCCTTGCTCACGAGTTCTTGGTCGAACAGCGGGAGCTCGCCGACCGTGACAGTCGAGGACGTATCTAGCGATGACAGCTGGATTCCCAGGAGCGAGCCCGGCACGCCGTTGTAAATCGCGATGGTGCCGGTGCCCGCACTGCCATTGACGGCGACGTACCACTGCGTGCTGATCCAGGCGCGCGTCGCGATAAGTGCGCCCGCGATCGCGAGAATCAGCACCCCGACGATCGACCACACGAGTATTCGACGCCGGCGACGCCGGCGAGCGATCGCGGTTTCGACTGCATCGCGTGCAGCGGTGCGCCGCGCCGTCTCAGCCGCAGGGACGATCAGCTCGGAGTCGATGAGTGGCTGCTCTGCGGTGGGCGGCCCCCCGTCGACAGGCAAGGGTGCATCGGGGCGGTCGGGGTCAGGCTGCGCATCATCGGGGAATCGCACGTGCGGCAACCGGAATCGCACGCGTGGCTCTCCGGCCGCTCCGACGACAACGCGATCGGCAGCGGTGATCTCAACAGGTACGTCAGACGCAGGTACATCGATGACATCGGCCACCACGACTGTCACGTTGTCAGGTGCTCCGCGCTCGAGCGCGAAATCGACAAGGCGAGTGACAGCGCCGGTGGGATCACCGTCGGTTAGCCGTGCCTGGATCTCATAGGCGCTCATCACGCCGGATAGTCCGTCAGTGCAGAGCATCAGGCGATCGCCGACTCGGGCCTCCCGAATAGAGAGATCAGCTTCGACCGGATTCACGCCATCGAGTGCTCGCATGAGTAGTGAGCGACGCGGATGCACGGCGGCTTCATCTTCGGTGATGCGCCCGGCATCAACGAGAGTCTGCACATAGGTGTGATCGTGGGTGAGCTGAAGGAGTTCGCCATCGCGCAGCAAGTATGCGCGCGAGTCACCGACGTGGACGATCGCGAGGCGTCCGTCGAGCCAGAAGACGCCTGTGACGGTCGTACCCATTCCCGCAAGTTCGGGATCACTCTCGATGGTCGCGCCGATCGAATCGCCTGCATCATCAATCGATGTCGACAATTCAGAGAGCACTTCTGCATCTGTCGGCGGATGAACATCAAGGTCAGCGACAATCGCGACTGCAGTTGCTGATGCAAGCTCACCGGCGGCGTGACCGCCCATGCCGTCGGCAACCATGAGAAGGCGCGGTCCGGCGTAACCGGAATCCTCATTGCCGGGGCGCACCAGGCCGACATCGCTCTTCGCGGCGTAACGCAACTGAAGGGTCATGGCAGCTACTTCTGCAGTTGCAGGGTCGTTCGGCCGACACGAAGGGGTGCGCCGACCGGAAGAACTGTGGGCGTCGTGATGCGCGTTCGCTCAATCCAGGTTCCGTTGGTGGAGCCGAGATCCTCGACCACCCACGTGCCCTCTGAGGAATACACGCGTGCATGGCGGCTTGACGCGTAGTCGTCGTCGATGACGATGGTGGAATCAGGTGCTCGACCAATGGTGACCTGCGCGCCATCCAAGGGAACGACAGTGCCGGCGAGCGGACCTTCGGTCACGACGAGTTTGGTGCCCTTCACCTTCGACGCCCTGGGAGCCTTGACCTTCTCGGCACGCGGAGCCTTGGGTGCCTTGCTGCCGCGTGATGACTGCGTGGCCATGGGACGTGCATCAGCAGGCTGCTTGAGGTCGCGACGCAGCACGAACACTGTGATCAGCACGAATGCCCACAGCAGGGCGAGGAAGCCCAGCCGAATGAGGGTGAGCGCGAGCTCGGACACGATCAGCCGTTCCGGTAGACCAGCGTTGTCGAACCAATGGAGATCGCGGTGCCATCGACGAGTGCGAGTTCGGTGATGCGCTCGCCGTTGAGCATTGTTCCGTTGGTCGACTTGAGATCACGGACGACCACCGGATCACCCATCACGATCTCGCAGTGATTGCGCGAGGCACCGGGATCGTCGATGCGAATGTCAGAGTCGCTGCCGCGGCCGATGCGCGTAACTGCGCGCACCAGCGGGTAAGCAACCCCGCCGATCACGAGTCGCGGATGCGTGTCGCCTGCAGCCTCAGCGGCGGAGCCGCTCACTGTCGCGCTGATTTCGGCGCGTGCCTCACTACGCACGCGGAAGATGCCCGTATCGAGTTCATCGTCAGCGCCGAGGGTCACAGAGACCGGGCCGAGGAGGGTGTAACGCTGCTCGCGTCCGTAGTCGCTGACCAGCGTGGCGAGTTCAACTTGCAGGGCATCCTTGAACACTGACAGGCGCTTGTAGTCGTGGTCAGAGAGCTCGATGATGAAGACGTTCGGAATGACGGTGCGATCGCGATCGATCACTGCGGCGCGGTCATCGATCTCGCGCTGTAGGGCAGACGCGATCTCGACAGGCTGCACCTCGGCCTTGAATGCGCGCGCGAAGGCCCCGTTCACGAGGCGGTCGAGGGAATCCTCGAACCGTTCCAGCAGGCCCACCATGCCTCCGAGTGATGACGTATCCGATTCAGCGGGAGATGCACCCATATAAGCGTGAACCCCTGAGCCTCGATGCTAACCCGCGAATACGCGGCCATCACGGTCCCGCACCGCACGAAAGCCGGGTCAGGCGGTGATTGCTGCCACTCGCTCCTACTGCTAGAACTCGACCATGGACTCCGAGGCGTTGAACGAGCGCGAGCAGAAGCTGGTCGACGTCAAAGCGGGTATCAGCACTGGGCGAGCCTTTGATCGGTTGATCAACATGAGCGATGCAATCGTGGCGGTCGCCATGACGGTCAACGTGCTTTCCATCGTCGGGATCCGCCGGAATTCCTACAGCGAGGGCGTTTGGACGGTCATTTCGGAGAATGGTGGCCAGATCGGCTCCTTCTGCTTCACCTTCCTCATCGTGGGAGTCATGTGGCTGGCCCATAACCGGATCCTCAATCACATGCGCGGCTACGACTCGACGACCTTCTGGCTCAACCTGGTGTGGCTACTCCTCATCGCAATCCTGCCGTGGCCGACCACGATGTATGGCGTCTCGCTGGTATTCGGCAACGCTGACGTGGTCAGTGATCAGGCTGGGGTCGGCCTCTTTTATTGGGGCACTCTGGCCGCCATTAGCGCGGTGGGCGGCTTGATCGGTTTGCATGCTCGCCGCCGGCCCGCCCTCCTGGATCAGAACAATCCTCCCGATAGTCACGGCCAGCTAAAGGCCTGGATCTACTCCGGGTTCTTCCTGCTCATCGGGTTAATCTCCCTCGTCTCCTACTCGATCTCGACCTGGCTGCCCGTGGGGCTGATCGTGCTGGCCGTGGTGTTCCGCAGGTCGAGAGCTTCCTGAGCCAGTTCGCCATTGGCGGCGGCAATTCCCCAGGTGGTAGCCTTCACGGGCCTTGGAGACAAGAGGCAAGCGCGAGTGGCGGAATAGGCAGACGCGCACGGTTCAGGTCCGTGTACTCGAAAGGGTGTGGGGGTTCAACTCCCCCCTCGCGCACAAGACAGGGCCCCGG
>CANFQC010000018.1 GCA_947449035.1 Actinomycetota bacterium | reverse complement strand
TCGCGCACGACCTGCTCGGCATCGGCGCCGGAGGCGAATGCGGCAGCAGCTGCAGTATCAACCGGTAGCAGGGTGGGCGGTGGTCCGTCGAGGAGATCCTTGCCAATGCTCATGCCGTAACCCTCTCACTCGAGCAGGTGCGTGGCGACTTGGCATCGGAAAAAACGAAAGAGCCGGGGCAATCGCCCCGGCTCCCTCGACTACTTACTGTGACTACTTGATCTTGGTGCCGACCGAACGAAGGTCTTCGCAGCCCTTGGTGACGCGCGCGGCCATGCCTGCCTCGGCGAGCTTGCCGTAGGTGCGCGGGTCGTACTGCTTCTTGTTGCCGACCTCGCCGTCGATCTTCAGCACGCCGTCGTAGTTCTTGAACATGTGATCGACGATCGGGCGGGTGAAGGCGTACTGGGTATCGGTGTCGATGTTCATCTTCACGACGCCGTAGTCGAGTGCCTCGCGGATTTCGCTGAGCAGTGAGCCCGAGCCGCCGTGGAACACAAGATCGAACGGCTTCTCGACGCCGTACTTGGCACCGACTGCGGTCTGGATGTCGTTGAGGATCGACGGGGTCAGAACCACGTTGCCGGGCTTGTAGACACCGTGCACGTTGCCGAAGGTCGCGGCGACCATGTAGCGCCCGCGCTCGCCGAGGCCAAGGGCCTCAGCAGTGGCAAGGCCGTCTTCGACGGTGGAGAACAGCTTGGCATCGTGCGATGCCTCGATGCCGTCTTCCTCGCCACCGACAACGCCAATCTCGATCTCGAGAATCGTGCGAGCCTTGACTGACGCCTCAAGCAGTCGCTGCGAGATCTCGAGGTTCTCCTTCAGCGGTACAGCTGAGCCGTCCCACATGTGCGACTGGAACAGCGGCTCGAGGCCCTTGGCCACGCGCTCCTGAGAGATCACGATGAGGGGCTCCATGAAGCCTTCGAGCTTGTCCTTCGGGCAGTGATCGGTGTGCAGTGCGATGTTGACGTCGTAGCTCTTCGCAATGGAGTGCGCGAACTCGGCGAGGGCGACTGCACCGGCAACCATGCTTTTGACCATTTGACCAGAGGCGAACTCCGCGCCGCCCCAGGAGAACTGGACGATGCCATCGGACTCTGCCTCGGCGAAACCGCGGATAGCGGCGACGATGGACTGTGAGGAGGTGCAGTTGATCGCGGGGTATGCGAACTTGCCGGCCTTTGCTCGGTCGAGCATTTCGGCGTAGACCTCGGGGGATGCAATGGGCATCTGGTTACTCCTGAAGGTGGGTGGATGTAAGCGTGAACATCATCCCATCCGCAGCAGTGGGATGCGTCAGCAGGTTCGGGTACTTGGACGCCCAAATACTTGCGGCCTATTCGACGAACTCGAGCTCTCGCACCGGTCGATACAGCAAGCACCCCACGATGGCGATCGTGGAGATCGCGACGGCGATCAGGAATGAACGTTGCAGACCGATTGCAGCAACAAGTGGGCCGGCGAGCGCCAGGCCAATAGGCCCGAACATCAATGAGCCCAGCGCGTCATAGGAATTGACCCGAGAGAGCGACTCGCGTGGTACCCGCGTCTGCAAGGCAGTGATCCACAGGACGTAGAAGAACTCAAGTGAGATGCCGAAGGCGAAAGCGCCGAGTGCCGCAATCGGCAGTGGCGACTCGAAGGCCAAGATCAGCAACCACGCGGGGAGAGCAAGAGTGAAGAGCATTCCGATCAGCAATGGGTGACCGGTCCGAATTCGTGACGCCCAGATGCCACCGACCAGCAGGCCAATGCCCTGACAGGCCATCACCACCGCCCAGCCCTTCGGGCCGCCATAGATCTGCAATGCGAGGACCGGTCCGAGCACCTCCTCGGCACCACGCCAGACCATCACGATCAAGGAGAAGGAGGCGACGACCACCACGATCCAGCGGAAGGAGAGGAAGACCTTCCAGCCGTGAACGAGATCCGCCATCACCGACTCACCTGACTCATGCGGCTTGGCGACGTGGCCAATCGAGAGCACCAGCAACGCTGCCGTGAAGAAACTCAGGGAGTCCAGGGCAATCGACCAACCGGGGCCGATCAGGGCAACAAGTAATCCGCCGATGGAAGCACCCGCAATGAACCCCACATTGCTGGAGATCGAAATAAGCGAGTTCGCCGATTGCAGCTGCTCATCGGGAACAACGTCGGGCGTGAAGCCCGACATCGCCGGGTACCACATGCCATTGAGCAGGCCGGAGAGCAATCCGATGAAGGCGAGGATTGGCACATTCGCATGGCCCGTGATGAAAAGGATCGCGGTCGTCATCACGAAGATGCTGAGCAAGCCGTCAGTCATCCACACCACGCGCGCGCGGCCTAGTCGATCAGCGATTACTCCACCGAAGGGCAGCATCAAGATCAGCGGGATCGCCTGAGCGGCGAGCACGATCGAGAGCGACGTAGGAGTAGCCCCCGGCAGTGCGAGAACGCCGAAGGCAAGGGCGATGGGCGCGACGCCATTACCGAGATTGCTGATGCCGCGAGACAAGAAGAGTCGACGGAACTCGGAGTTCCGAAGTACCTCTCGATTGCCTGCCATGAGGCCACCCTATGGATTTCTGATGATCAAGCGGGACCAACGTCCCGCAAGCCGACGACTTTCGGCAATCGTCGCGCCTCGCTGGTATCGCGATAGTTGAAGCGGTGACACAGGGTCACGTGCCAAGCGCCTTGCGAGGCGTGGGGGATGAGGAGTCAGCATCATGAATCGTCACAAGGTAGATCGCGTTGTTTCACTCAGCGGACTCGTCGTGGCTGTGATCATTGCCGCGGCAGGCGCACTGCTTCTCTGGGGTGGCACGTTCGCACACAACACCGTGACCTCGGAGCTCACGGCACAGAAGATCTCGTTCTCCGCTGATGCCGCACAACTGCCGCCCGAGCTCGCATCGAATGCCGGAGTGGTGGTTGTCGACGGTCCGTCCGCCAAGGCTTACAGCGATCTCGTTGCCGTGCACATGCAGGGCATAGGTGGTGGCAAGACTTATTCAGAGGTCAGCGAGGAATGGATTGCCGGCGGAATGAAGGATGCCGAGCTCGCACAGACTCGCACCACGCTCTTCATGGGTGAGTCGATTCGCGGCATGCTCCTGAACGCCTATGCCTTCTGGACGATCGGCACGGTCGCGATCATCGCTGCGTGGGTTGCGTTCGCCGCAGCACTCGTACTCCTGCTCCTGGCCCTGCTCGGGTTCAAGCACTCGAAGAACGCAGACGCTTAAAACGCAACGAAGGGCGCCGGTGGTCACAGACCATCGGCGCCCTTCGTGTGACGTGTGTCAGCCGACCTTGCCGAGCAAGTAGTCGCGTCGAGCCATCAGTACCTCGACCGGCGCAGCGGCGCTCGGCGGTCCAGGAGCAATCTTGCGCAACTCGCCATGAATCTCGGCGTGATTGCGCGAGGTGCGTGCTGCCCACTGGCGCACTAGGCCGGCGACCTCCTTGCGAAGTGCGTCGACGTCACGCCAGTGAGATCCATTGCCCGCCACATCAAGTTCGTCGAACAAGGTTCCGCTCTTGCGAATGTCGGCATCGCGAACGGCGAGAAGGGTCGCAGTCTGCTCCGGGGTCAGCAGGCCGGGCAGTCCGAGGAAGTCGGCGTCTTCGGGGGCTACCTCTGCAGTGTGCGCGCGACCGCCGTGAAGAACGTGGGCAAATTCGGCCTCGGAATCGAGTGCCGTGAATTCCGGTAGCCCGGGCTCGGAGATGACGCGCTCGATCTGCGAGTCATCGAGTGAGGCACCGGACGGAAACTTCACGACGTGATTGCGCTGCTCCTCGAGCTCGGCGGCCAGCGCGAGAAGGGGGCGAACCGCAGGGATGAACACTGTCGCTGTCTCACGTGCGTTACGTGCTCGTACGACACGGCCTACGGCCTGCGCGAAGAAGAGCGGCGTGCGATAACTGGTGGTCCAGACACATACGTTGAGCCGAACGATGTCGACGCCCTCGGAAACCTGACGGACAGCAACCATCCAGCGATCCTGGCTGCGGTTGAACTCCTCGATCTTCTTACTCGACTTTGGATCATCCGAAAGCACTAGCACCGGCGTATGCCCGGTGATCTTCTTGACGAGCTTCGCGTACGCGCGCGCTGTCTCCTGATCGGTAGCGAGCATCAACGCTGCAGCATCAGGCATTCCGGAGTCACGAACATCCGAGAGACGTCGATCTGCTGCTGCAATGACGTGCGGAATCCACTTACCTTCAGGGTTCAGTGCCGTGCGCCAGGCAGTCTCCTCGCGGCGCTTCGTACCCGCCTCGGAGAGCGATGCGCTCATGACATCACCCGCAGAGTTCATCCAGCGGCTCGTACCTGAATACGCGGCGAAGACCACCGGCCGCACAACAGCATCGGCAAGAGCCTCGCGATATCCATAGGTGTAATCGGCGACCGACATGATTTCGTCAGATGAAGGAGCGGCGTACTGAACGAAGGGAATGCGCTCTTCAGGCTTAGTGCGAAACGGGGTTCCCGTCAGACACAAACGACGCTGCGCCTCGCTGAAAGCGTTCTGCACGGCATCGCCCCACGAGAGGCTGTCGCCGGCGTGGTGGATCTCATCAAGGATGACCAAAGACCGCTTCGCGGTTGCTCGCGCGCGATGGAGCATCGGATGTGAGGCCACCTGCGCGTATGTCGTGATGTATCCGCTCGTGTCACCGCGCACAGGACCATCGGCGTTTGCGAGCTTGGGATCAAGTACAAGCGACATCGCACTCGCGGCGTCGGCCCACTGAGTACGCAAGTGATCTGTCGGAACGACCACGATGACGCGATCGATCGCGCGCTTGCTCATCAGGTGAAGGGCCAACGTGAGGGCGAATGTCGTCTTGCCGGCACCGGGTGTTGCAGTGACCAGGTAATCCTTCGGATTCGCCTCGATGTACTGGGCGAGAGCCTCGCGCTGCCACTGGCGCAGGGGTGATTTCCGGTTAGACATTGCCGCGTGAGTCTATTGGCGCGACGTTACGAGGAAGGGACCTGCCCGAATGCGTGTCGCCTCACCCAGGCGTGCATCGCGATGGCCGCAGCCGCGCCTGCATTAATCGATCGTGTAGAGCCGTACTGAGCAATGGAGAGCACGGCGGTGACCTCGGCTCTCGCCTCTTCAGTCAGACCCTCGCCTTCCTGACCGAAAAGAAGCATCGCGTTTGCAGGCAAGTCGAAGGTCTCGATGGGTACGCAGCCCGGCAGGTTGTCGATACCGATCAACACGATGTCATTCGCACGACACCAGTCAGCGAGCTCCGTGGCGTTCTCGTGATGATGTACGTGTTGATATCGATCAGTGACCATTGCACCGCGACGATTCCATCGCTTGCGTCCGACGATGTGCACCTCCTTTGCGAGGAAGGCATTTGCGGTTCGCACGACGGAACCAATGTTGAAGTCATGATTGAAGTTCTCGATGGCTACGTGAAATGGATGTCGCTTCGAATCGAGATCAGCCACGATTGCCTCAAGTCGCCAGTACCGGTACTCATCGACGACATTTCGGCGGTCACCCTGTTCGAGCAACTCGGGATCGAGTCTTTCGTCATTCGGCCACGGCAATGGATGCGGACCTACACCGTGTAGCTCGACATCCTCGTCGGCGCGGGGTTCAGTCTCATCCACGTACCGACGATAGCCTGGTCGGCGTGACCCACCTGATGACCGCAGTCCACACCGGCGTGCTCTCGACGCTGAACCCAGAGACCCTGCTTCACAACCTTGGTGATCTGGCGTTCTGGGCCGTCATAGCCATCATCTTCGCCGAGTGCGGACTACTCATCGGCTTCTTCCTGCCCGGTGACTCCCTGCTGTTCGTCACCGGCTTGTTCATTGCCAAGAACTGGATCGGCATGAACATCTGGCTCGCGGCAGTTCTCCTGATCATTTCCGCGATCCTCGGAAACGCGTGTGGATACTGGATTGGTCGCAAGGCCGGACCGGCACTCTTCCGCAAGGAGGACTCAAAGCTCTTCCGCCGTGAGTACGTGGACAAGACGCACGCGTTCTTCGAGAAGTACGGCGCTCGCGCGATCGTGCTCGCTCGATTCGTTCCGATCGTGCGCACCTTCATCACGGCAACCGCCGGTATGGGTCGCATGCCCTTCGGCCGGTTCATGCTCTTCAGCGCTATCGGAGCAATCTTGTGGGCCGGTGGCGTGACGATCCTGGGCTACTTCCTGGGCAACGTCACTTTCATCGCCGAGCACGTCGAACTGATCTTGATCGTCGTCGTGCTGATCAGCGTGATCCCGATTCTTATCGAATGGCTGCGCAGTCGCCGAGCCGCGTCTTAGTGGGGACTGGCTCGACTAGGAGCTTGCGCCGCTGAATATTTTGCACTTTCTTTCAGCACCGAGCGCATAACGAGCATCCCTCTATATGCAAGGCCGTCGTGCCCGAATTTCGACACTAACCTGACCGCATGAGCGACACGAATGAGTCATCGACGCCCGCCGATCTTCGGGCCTCGGTCAGCGCCAGCGCGCCTACCGGAGCCCCCACGCTCTTTCGTTCGACGGCTCTCGCGAAGCTCGATGTTGCGGCCGAGATCGACAACCAGCTTCCGCTGGTTCCCCGACGTACCTGGCTGATCGCCGTGGGGGCGATCTTGCTCGTGATCGCCTTTGGCATGTGGGCGGCCATTACTCCCAGCGTGACGAGTGTGTCGGGGGTGATCAGCCCGAGTCAGGCTCTTCTGCTTACCAAGATCTTGATCGGCGTGGTCGCCGGCCTCGCACTAGTGCGTGCCCTTCTGCAGCTTTACTCCGGCTGAGCCGGCTGCGGCTCGCCCTCGCTTGCAGGTGCAGTCTCGCCGATCATGGCCTGCGCCCATCCGCGGTGCTCACGCATGGCCCAATCACGCGGGACGAAGCCGGTGCGCAGACCCTGTCGAGCGTATGGCTCGCGCTGAGCCATGTACATGTGGCCGATGACCATGATCACGACGATGAGTGCCAGCCAGTCATGCACGAACGTGAAACCGGTGCGCAGGTCAATGCTGATGAACTCGTTGAAGTACAAGGCCGCGCCGGTGACAAACATGATGATGATCGCGCCGAACTGGAAGGCCGCATTCAGCTTCTGGCCGGCGTTGAACTTGCCGACAGCGAGCCCGCCTGTGCGTCGATCCTTGGAGCGTAGCCACTGCCAGTCGACTCGGGTGAATCTGTTCATGCGCTTCACATCGAGCCGGAAGGCCAAGAAGCAGAACGCAATGATCACCGGAATCGGCAGGGCGAATCCGAGGATCTCGTGCGAGATTCGGAAGATGTACCTGTTGCCCACTCGAGCGCTGAGATCAGGGATGTACAGGAAGGCTGCAGTGACGATCAGCAGTCCGATGTCGAGAGCGATGATGCGATGAATCCAACGCTCGGCCTTGGTGAATCGACGAATTTGGGTGTCAGACGACTGGGGCATCGCTGCGTCCGTTCGACTTGCCGACCCAGGCATCAACGTCGTAGCCGCGTACTTCCCAGTAGCCGGGCTCGACAGTCGGTGTTGCCTCGATGCCATCAAGCCACTTGATCGACTTGTAGGCATACATGGGAGCCACGACCAGGCGCACGGGACCGCCATGTTCCTGGGAAATAGGGCCACCGAGCATCGAGGTTGCGACCAGGACGTCAGGGCGCATTGCCTGTTCCATAGTCAGCGACTCGGTGTAGGCACCATCGAAGGAGGTGAAGCTCAGTGCCGTGCCATTCGCGGAGAGGCCGAACTTGTCGATGATGTCGCTCAGCAGTACGCCAGACCACGCGACATTGTCGACTCGCCAACCGGTAACACACTGGAAGTCCTTCGTCATCGAGGTCTGCGGCAGCGCAGCGAGATCATCGAAGGTAAGGGTCGTGACATCCGCGCCCGAAGTGATCTTCAGTCGGTAAGCCGCAGTCGTCATTTCCGGGTACCCATTGGTGACGGTGTAGATGCGGAAACCGCCGGTGGCCGGAATGACACTCTGGATTTGGGGAGCGACGGCGCCCACTGCATTCGACGTCATGCTGGTGAGCTGCTTGCCGAGTACGACCGCGACTGCGCCGACTCCGGCCATGCCCAGCACGATTCGACGGCCGATCGGCTTGCCGTCGGCAGGAGTCAGGTCAGCATCTTCAGCTGCCATGTCATGACCTCCCTTGCTGCTCTGAGAATTCCACGCCGCTCACGCGGTTACTCATAAGACTAAGCGGAGATTGAAAAAGAACCAGTTACACCCGAAATCGCGGGTAACCCTGTTCATTAGGCCGAATCCTTCAGCCTCGGGCTACTCCAGGCCGAGATCGGCAAGCGAATACGCGGCGCGGTACTCGAAGCCGCGCTCCTCGACAGCCACGCGAGCACCGCGGTCAACGATCACGGCGCAGGCAACGGTGGTCGCGCCATCGTCGGCGAGCGCATCAACTGCCGTGAGAACTGAGGAGCCGGTGGTTGAGGTGTCTTCGACTGCGAGCACTCGCTTGCCGGTGACTGAGGGGCCCTCGATGCGGCGCTGTAGTCCATGGGCCTTCTCTGACTTGCGGACCACGAATGCATTGAGCGCAACGCCGTTGCGGGCGGCGTCGTGCATCATCGCGGTGGCGACCGGATCAGCGCCAAGGGTGAGCCCGCCGACCGCGTCAAAGTTGAGATCGGCGGTCAGTTCACGCATGACCTGGCCGATGAGCGGTGCGGCCACGCTATCGAGGGTGACGCGCCGCAGGTCGACGTAGTAATCGGCCTCCCGACCGCTGGAGAGAATGACCTTGCCGCGGACGACGGCCTTCTCGATGATCTGGTCACGAAGCTGATTCCACGCGTCACTAGGCATGTCCCAACCCTATGCTCAGCGCCGTGACGGACGTGATGGTGCTCGGGGACGCTCCCGACTTCGGTGGGCTGAAGGTCACCCAGGTGACGGCCCCGGCCGGGGAGGCACCCTTGGCTGCTCGGGTCTGCGCCGAGATCACCCGACTAGCCCCCACCCCGCCCCTGATCGTCATCGCGGTTGGCGACCAGGCCGTGCTGCTGCCCGCTGTCGCCCTGGCTCAGCGCGCGGCACGACGTCAGGTGCTGGCCTATGTGCTCATCGACCCTGAGTACCCCGCCGTCAGCGAGGGCTGGCCCGATGCCCGGGTTCACGTTCTCGGCTCCTCGGGGGTCGAACTCCGCACGGCCGAGCTTCGAGGATGGGAGACCGGCCCTGTCACGGGCTTGCGTGACCTAATTGCCGAGATCTCAGCCCTTCAGTAGGGAACTAACCCACCCTTACTTCAGTCAAAGGTTCGATCACCGCAGGTGGTCGGGTACTTGCTGCCTACCGCCGACGTAATCTGGGGATATGAGACGCCGACTGATCGCCGCATTCTCCGTGCTCGGCATGCTCTCTCTCGGGCTCGCTATGGCCTCGCCGAGCCAGGCAGCAACTCTCACTCCGCGCGTCATCAATGGCACGCCGGCCGCCGCCACAGACATGCCTTACCTCGTAGCCCTGGTCGATACCTCCGGAATGTCGCGCGGCGGGGCCTTTCAGGCACAGTTCTGCGGTGGCGCCCTCGTCACGCCAACCAAAGTGGTGACCGCCGCGCACTGCGTGGTCGATGAGTCAACCAAGACGATTTCCGACCCCGCCGATATCGAGGTGGTCGCCGGACCGAGCCTGAAGAATCCGCTCACCGCACCCGTCCCCGTTGTCTCAGTGAGCGTGCATCCGAACTACGACATTGATTCGTCAAGCAATGACATCGCCGTGCTCACCTTGAGCTCTCCGCTCCAGGGCGTGCGCACCATCACTCCACTCTTCCCGGTCGAGGCCCCGGCGTATGTGATCAGCGGTGGCGCGGTTCGGGTAGGCGGCTGGGGCAACACCACCACGCAGGCAGGAGGGAAGGAGTTTCCCGACGTCTTCCGGATTGCGAATCTTTCAATCTTCCCCGACAACATGTGCGGTGGTCGCGGCACGTATGCGATGAATGGCGTCAACTTCAAGGGATTTGGCGCATCGGACGCAGATGCAGCAACGATGCTCTGCGCCGGCGCAGCGGATACCGCCGGCCGGGTTATTGACTCGTGCCAGGGTGATTCGGGCGGCCCTCTCGTCTCTGCACTCGGAGGTGCGGAACGACTTATCGGTGTCGTGAGCTGGGGCGATGAGTGCGCGAGCAAGTACCCGGGCGTGTACACCCGCGTATCTGCGATGTACGACTTCCTGCTCAATCAAGGTGCTATCCAGATGGCTGCGCCGCCCGCTGCACCGGTGATCTCCATCGGAACCCTTTCCGGGGCACTTCGCGTCACCTTTGCCGACCCGGCGCCGACCTCCGCCATGACGGACTTCACCGCGCGCGCCGTTGATGCTGTCGGCAATGCAATGGAGTGCACCAGCTCTCCTCATCCGGATGGGCTCAATTCTCACTGCATCATTACCGGGCTGACTAACGGCACTGCATACTCGATCACTGCCGTGGGCAGCAACATCGCAGGCGTCTCGCCCGAGTCGGCACCCATGAGCGCAACCCCGCTTCCGGTTCCCACAACAGGTGAAATCACCAAGATCGTCCCGCAGAAGAATGGCGTGACTGGCTTCATTGTCGCCAAGAGCAAACGCGGCGGATCTCCCGTGACGCGTGACGTCGTGCGATGCACGCCGATTGCGGGTGGCCCCGCACGAGTTGGCACCGTCAAGAATTGGGTAGCGATCGTGACCAAGCTGAAACCCGTGCTGTACTCGTGCGTTCACCGCATGGCGAATGCCGCTGGTGCCGCAGATTCATCTCCGCAGGCCGTTCTCGCCAAGCGGTGAACTAGCGCTCGAGAGCGAGATCCTGCATCGCTGCGCGAGTTGCGGCGGTCTGAGCCTGCACCTGCATAAACAGGGCCTCGCGAACTCGTCGTTCGGTTGCAGTACCCGTCATCATCGATGCGCCTGCACGTGCAGTCACGATGGCCAGGCAGGAACGCATCAGGAGATCGAGGGCCTCAGCGCGAAGCTGAAGGCGAAGTTCCACATCCCGATCCTGATCAATCGCCGCATAGGCACGCTCACGGATGTCGATGCACTCTGCGGCAAGCTTCGATGCCAACGCTCGCATCCGCGAATCACCACGCTGTGTCGCCAGATCGTCGAGCTCACTGATCGCCCCGCGTGCGATACCGAACATCGCGGGGTTGGCATTGGCCGTCTTTGACTCATCGGCCTTGCGCCAAGCATTCACGTCAAGAATCGGCATGACCTCATCGTCAGAGACAAAGCAGGAGTCGAATCGCACCGGGCGGGTGTGCGTCCCGCCCATGGCAAGAAGGTGAAGCGGCTCGCCTATCTCGACACCCGGGCGAAAAGAAGGTACTTCTCCTGCAGTCAGGAAGAAGCACAGGAACGAGGAATCCGACGCGACCATCACCAGGACGACATCGGCGATATCCCAGCTCGTGACCCAGTCCAAAGTTCCGTTGATCAGCCAACCGCCTTCGACACGCGTGGCGATCGGATTCGGAACGCCCGGACGACGCACGTGGGCAAAGGCGACACCGGCGAGCTGTTCACCTGAGGCAAGGTCGTCAAGAAGTGCAGCACGCGGCGCAACTGACTCAAGCTCGGCGAAGTTCCGCAGGATCTGCATCGGCGCCTGGTGCTGAGACCAGCAGAACCAGGTCGAGGCATCAGCGCGGGCAATCAACTCTGAAAGCTCGCGTTGCTCCGCTGTGGGAAGAGGCGTTCCCACTAGGCCTGCGTCGGCAAGGTGATCCAGTGCCACCCGCTGGACTCCGAACTGATCGACCACCTCGGCGCCTGGCACCAGCACCTCGTCGATGAGGGCCTCGATCTGCGGGAGTGGCGCACTCGCTGACCCGACAATGTCCACGAGTCAATTATGGCTTGCTAGCGTGAAGGCATGAGTCGTCGAGATCCCTTGCTGGTGCCGCGCATGGCCGAGCATTCGACTTCAATCTTCGGGGAGATGTCAGCGCTGGCTGCACGTGTGGGCGCCATCAACCTCGGCCAGGGCTTTCCCGACACCGATGGTCCGCAAGAGCTCAAGGTCATTGCTGAGACCGCGATCGATGAAGGTCGAGGCAATCAGTACCCACCGGCTCATGGCTTGCCCGAACTGCGCGAGGCCATCGCCTTCCATCAGGAGCGCTTCTACGGCATTCACCTGAACCCGGTCACCGATGTCGTCGTCACGACCGGGGCATCGGAGGCACTGCAGTCGGCATTGCTCGCTCTCATCGAGCCGGGTGATGAAGTGGTGATGTTCGAGCCGTGGTTCGACATCTATGCCGCCGGCATCTCGCTTGCGCGGGGAACTCGCGTCAGCGTTCCGCTCGGCGGCGATGACTACCGACCCGACATCGATGCCCTGCGTGCGGCAATCACGCCCCGCACCCGCGTCCTCTTGATCAATTCTCCGCATAACCCAACCGGCATCGTGTTCACTCGGCACGAGCTCGAGGGCATTGCGAAAATCGCGATCGACAATGACCTCATCGTGATCTCTGACGAGGCATACGAGCATCTGTGGTTCGACGATCACCAGCACATCCCGATCTCGACCCTGCCCGGCATGTTCGAGCGCACCATCACCGTGGGCTCGGGAGGCAAGTCGTTCTCGTTCACCGGCTGGAAAGTGGGCTGGGCCAGCGGACCGGCAGATCTCATTGGTGCAGTTCGCGTGGTGCGCCAGCATCTCTCGTATGTCTCGGGAGGGCCTTTCCAGTACGCAATTGCCGCCGGACTTCGACTGCCCGATGAGTACTTCCGTGAGTTCCGGATGGGTCTAAGCGCCCAGCGCGATCTGCTGTGCAATGGACTGGAAGAGATCGGGCTGCGCGTAATTCGCCCGCAGGGAACGTACTTCGCCACGACCGATGTTCGTCCGCTCGGCTACGAGAGTGGCCTGCAGTTCTGCCGCGATCTGCCGGAGAAGGCTGGTGTCGTGGCTATTCCGCACGAGGTCTTCTGCGATAACCCCGACGTTGGTCGCCCGTATGTGCGCTGGGCGTTCTGCAAGCGACCCTCGGTGCTCGAGGAAGCACTGCAGCGACTGCGCATCGGATTCAGCACCTGATGGCAATACTGGTCGACACCGCGATTTGGCCGGCTCATGATCGACTCTGGTGCCATCTGATCAGCGACACGTCTGTTGACGAACTGCATGCCTTCGCGCGTGATCTCGGAATCCCCGAGCGCGGCTTCGAGGGCGATCACTACGACATTCCCGATGAGTATCGGGATCAGGCAATAGCAAAGGGCGCCATCCCTGTCACCTCGCGCGAGATCGTTACCGCTCTCTACGCATCGGGACAACGACAGCGCCCTTCACTGCGTCATGCCTAGCTCTTCAGTGACAGATGCTCTCCGTCAGCATCGACATGCACCGTGCTGCCGTCAGGAACCTCACCGCTGAGAATTGCCTTCGCGAGCTGATCGCCGATGGCGGTCTGCACGAGTCGGCGAAGCGGGCGAGCACCGTAAATCGGGTCGAAACCGCGATCAACAAGCCAGCGCTTTGCAGCATCGCTGACATCAAGGGTGATGCGGCGATCGTCAAGGCGTGACTGCAACTGATCGATCTGGATATCAGCAACCCGTGTGAGCACCGCGTGATCGAGGGGCTCGAAGGTCACCATGCCATCGAGACGATTCAGGAATTCCGGTCGGAACTGCTGGCGCACGAGTGCCAGTGCCTGCTCCTTGCGCTCCTCGAACGGGATCGTCATGTCGATCAGGTACTGCGAACCGGTGTTCGAGGTCAAGATCAAGATGACATTGCGGAAGTCGACAGTGCGACCCTGACCGTCGGTCAGGCGACCGTCATCGAGAACCTGCAGCAAGATGTCGAAGACTTCCGGGTGCGCCTTCTCGACTTCGTCCAGAAGAACCACGGAGTACGGACGACGACGAACAGCCTCGGTGAGCTGACCACCCTCTTCGTAACCGACATATCCGGGAGGAGCACCGACCAGGCGTGAGACGGCGTGCTTCTCGGAGTACTCGCTCATGTCGATGCGGATCATTGCCCGCTCGTCATCGAACAAGAACTCTGCGAGCGCCTTGGCGAGCTCGGTCTTACCCACACCGGTCGGACCGAGGAACAAGAAGGAGCCGGTCGGACGATTCGGATCGGAGATGCCTGCACGTGCACGACGCACGGCATCGCTGACCTCGCGCACGGCTTCGTGCTGGCCGACGACTCGCTTGCCGAGTTCCTCTTCCATCCGCAGCAGCTTCTGGCTTTCACCCTCGAGCAGTCGGCCGGCCGGAATACCCGTCCAGGCCGCGACAACCTCAGCGATGTCATCGGCGGTGACTTCTTCCTTCACCATGGCTGCGCGGTTATTGGTCTCGGCAGTCACCTTCTCGAGATCAGCCTCGAGAGCGGGCAGATCGGCGTAGATGATGCGCGAGGCCTGCTCGAAGTCACCGGCACGTTGCGCACGATCAGCGGTTGCACGCAGTTCATCGATGGCAACCTTCAGTTCGCCGATGCGATCCAGGCCTGACTTCTCTGCATCCCAACGTGCACGAAGGCCGCGAAGCTCTTCGTCCTTGTCGGCGATCTCAACGCGAATTGCCTCGAGACGTGCCTTCGACGCATCGTCGGTCTCCTTGGCAACCGCCATCTCCTCCATGCGGAGTCGATCGACCTGGCGCTGGAGCACATCGATCTCGACAGGTGAGGAGTCGATCTCCATGCGAAGACGCGATGCCGACTCGTCCATCAGGTCAATGGCCTTATCCGGCAGGAAGCGCGAGGTGATGTAGCGATCCGACAGGGTCGCCGCAGCCACCAGTGCACCATCGGAGATGACGACCTTGTGGTGGGCTTCGTACTTCTCCTTGATACCGCGCAGGATCGAGATGGTGTCTTCCACCGACGGCTGGTTGACCAGCACCTGCTGGAAACGGCGCTCGAGAGCGGCATCCTTCTCGACATACTCGCGGTACTCGTCGAGGGTGGTCGCGCCGATCATGCGCAGCTCACCGCGGGCAAGCATTGGCTTGAGCATGTTGCCGGCATCCATCGCACCCTCGCCGCCGGCGCCTGCGCCGACAACGGTGTGCAACTCATCGATAAAGGTGATGATCTGGCCGTCAGAGCCCTTGATCTCGTCGAGAACCGCCTTCAGGCGCTCCTCGAACTCGCCGCGGTACTTCGCGCCGGCGACCATCGCGCCGAGATCGAGTGAGTAGAGGGTCTTGCCCTGCAGTGACGTGGGCACATCGCCCTCGACAATGCGTCGGGCCAGGCCCTCGACGACAGCGGTCTTACCGACACCGGGCTCACCGATGAGAACCGGATTGTTCTTGGTGCGACGCGACAGCACCTGGATGGTGCGGCGAACTTCCTCGTCACGGCCAATGACGGGGTCGATCTTGCCTTCACGCGCACGCGCGGTCAGATCAACGCCGTACTTCTCAAGTGCCTGAAAGGTCTGCTCCGGGTCGGCACTCGTCACGCGGGCGCTTCCGCGCACCTTGGTGAGTGCATCCATGAGTGCGACCGGGGTCGCACCTTGATCGACAAGGCGATCCGTGACACCGACTCCACCGGTCTTGGACAGGCCGATGAGCAAGTGCTCGGTGCTGACGTAATCGTCGCCACGCTCGTTAGCAAGATCCTTCGCCGCGGTGAGCACCTTGTGCAGTGGCTGTGAGACCCGCGGTTCAACAACGGAGCTGCCAGTGGCTGCCGGGAGTGCATCGACTTCGGCACGCACCTCGCGGGTCAGCACCGGGACGTTGGCACCGACGGCATCGAGCAGCGCGGTGGCAATGCCCTCTCCCTGCTGAAGAAGTGAATCGAGCAGGTGCACGGGATCAACCTGTGCGTTGCCCTTCGAGGCCGCGATACGAACCGCTGCGCCCAGAGCTTCCTGGCTCTTGGTGGTGAATTGAATATCCATGATTTCCTGCCTCTGTTCTAAGAATTCGTTCTCGGCGCTCGGCGATCTGGTCGCCAGACCACCAGTGAGGTCGATGACTTCTCGCGATGGAACTCCGCGAGCCGGCCGCGCAGATGAAGAACTTCCTCCTGCAGCACCAGCACGCGCTTGATTCCTTCGAGACTCAGGCCCTCCGAGGAGAGCTCCGCGATCTCGCGCAGTCGCGTGATGTCCTGCGCGGAATAGAGCCGGTTGCGACCGGCCACCCGCGTGGGCGACACCAGGCCCAGGCGGTCGTATTGACGGAGGGTCTGCGGATGCAGCCCGGCGAGGGATGCGGCCACGCTAATTGCGTAGACCGGTGTGTCGTCGGGTACGCGGAACGGAACCCGATTCGCGCTCATTAGTTGCTCCCGGCCATCTTCAGTAGGTCACTGCGCGGATCATGGTCGAGGGTCTGCTTCGCATACTCCTCAAGTGCCGCTTTCGCGTCACTGCTGAGGTTCTGCGGAACTGCGACCTCAACTGTCACGTGCAGATCACCGTAGGTGCCGTCCTTCTTGGCCAAACCCTTCTCGCGCACGCGGAAAGTACGACCATTCGCAGTGCCTGCAGGCACCTTGAGAGTGACCGTGCCACCGCGCGGAGTCGGCACCGTGATCTCGCCGCCGAGTGCCGCTTCGGTGAAGGTGATCGGTACCTCGACAGTGATGCTGTCGCCCTTGCGTCCGAACACACGATCAGCGGTGACATGCACGTTGATGTAGAGGTCACCAGCCGGACCGCCCGAGGTGCCGGGTGAACCCTTGCCCTTGAGCTTGATCTTCGCGCCGTCCTTCACGCCCGCAGGAATGCGAGCCTGAACGGTTCGAGTGCTCACGCCGTGACCGGAGCCACGGCAGTTGGTGCAGGGGTTCTCGATGAGAACACCGCGACCTTTGCAGGACGGGCACGGCTCGGGAATTGCGAAACCGCCCGCATTGCGCGCTACTTGACCTTGGCCACCACAGGTGGGGCAGGTCGAGGTCGCGCTACCCGGCTGCGCACCGCTACCGCGGCAACTGCCACAGGTGCCATCACTGCGCAGTGACAGCGGCACGGTGACACCATCGAGGGCGTCATCAAAGGAGAGCGTCAGCTCACTTTCGATGTCGCCACCACGACGCGGTTGCTGGGCGCGACCGCCGCGTGCGCGTGAGTTGAAGATGCCTCCAAGGAAGTCTCCGTAGCCATCGCCACCGAAGAGGTCTTCCATGTTGACGTTGTAACTACCGCCGCGCCCGCCGCCGAATCCCTGGCCGCCGCCGAACCCTCCGGGGCCATATCCACCGGAGGCGAACAGCGTGCGAGCTTCGTCGTACTCCTTGCGCTTGGCGTCATCGGAGAGAACGTCGTAGGCCTCGGATACGGACTTGAACTTCTCCTCGGCAGCCTTGTCACCCGGGTTCTTGTCCGGATGCAATTCGCGCGCGAGCTTGCGGTACTTCTTCTTGATCTCATCACCGGTGGCGTCCTTGGACACACCGAGAAGAGCGTAGAAGTCCTTCTCAAGCCAATCCTTGTTCACGTCTCTTCCTTCATGCTCTCTTTACTGCGTGCCGACACTCAGTCGGTTCCTGCGACAGCGACACGAGCTGCTCGCAGCACACGCGATGCGTAGCGGTAACCGGGCTGGTAGACGTTCACTACCGTCGGCTCGCTCACGTCATCACGTGATTCAGTTGTCAGTGCCTCATGAACCATGGGATCGAACGGCTCCGGTGCGGAACCAAACTTCTCCAGGCCCATCTTGGCCAGTGCGCCCTCGAGGCTCTCGCCTACGGACTTGAACGCACCTTCGAGCTCGCCATGCTCACGTGCTCTCTCGATGTCATCGAGGACGGGCAGCAGTTCAGCCATGACCGAACCGACTGCCATTTCCTTGATGAGGTCGCGATCGCGATCGACGCGCTTGCGGTAGTTCGCGTATTCGGCGTGCACCCGCTGCAGGTCGTTCGTGAGCTCGGCGATCTTCACCTCGATCTCGGCTACTTCTGACGGGGCGATGGCGCCCTCCGCGTCGGTGCCAGCCGGGGTTGCCGGCTGGTCACCGTCGCGAAGTGTCAGAGTCTCCGGATCGATGCGGCGCTTATCGGTTACCCGGACGCCTTGATCCTCGGAGTTCTCTGGATTGGTCACTTGGACTCGCCTTCGTCAACGATCTCTGCGTCAACGACGTCGTCATCAGCTGCATCGGCTGCTGCCTCTGCTCCGCCCATGTCGCCGCCGGCTGCCTGAGCCGTCTCGTACATGGCCGCACCGAGTGCCTGGCTTGCCTCAGCAACCTTGTCGGTTGCTGCACGCATGCCCGGCAGGTCGTTTGCATCGATGGCCTTCTTGAGCTCATCGAGCGGACCTTCGACATTGGCCTTCGCATCTGCGGGGACCTTGTCCTCGTTGTCCTTCAGGAACTTCTCCGTCTGGTAGACGAGTGCCTCGGCGTTATTGCGCACCTCGACCTCCTCGCGACGCTGCTTGTCTTCCTCAGCGTGCTGCTCGGCCTCGCGCATCATGCGATCGATGTCGTCCTTGTTCAGTGCCGAACCACCGGAGATGGTCATCGACTGCTCCTTGCCCGTGGCCTTGTCGGTCGCGGTGACATGGACGATGCCGTTGGCATCGATGTCGAAGGTGACCTCAACCTGCGGGACGCCACGGGGTGCCGGCGGCAGACCCGTGAGCTCGAAGGTGCCGAGTCGCTTGTTGTACGCAGCCATCTCGCGCTCACCCTGGTACACCTGGATGAGAACCGACGGCTGGTTGTCGTCAGCGGTGGTGAAGATCTCCGAGCGCTTGGTCGGGATCGTGGTGTTGCGCTCGATGAGCTTGGTCATGATGCCGCCCTTGGTCTCGATACCCAGCGACAGCGGGGTGACATCGAGAAGAAGAACGTCCTTGACCTCGCCCTTGAGCACGCCGGCCTGCAGTGCAGCGCCGATCGCCACGACCTCGTCGGGGTTGACGCCCTTGTTGGCGTCCTTGCCCGTCTCGGACTTCACGAGCTCTGCAACAGCGGGCATACGAGTCGAGCCACCGACGAGAACGACCTGGTCGATCTTGTCGAGTGAGATGCCGGCGTCCTTGAGCACTGCCTTGAACGGTGCCTTGGTGCGCTCGAGAAGTGATGCGGTCATCTGCTCGAACTGCGCACGCGTCAGGTTCTCCTCCAGGTGGAGGGGTCCGTCGGCGCTTGCGGTGATGTACGGAAGGTTGATCGACGACTGCATCGAGCTCGAGAGTTCGATCTTCGCCTTCTCGGCTGCCTCACGCAGACGCTGCATGGCCATCTTGTCCTTCGACAGATCAACGCCGTGCGCGTTCTTGAACGAGGTCACCATCCAGTCGACGACAGCTTGATCCCAGTCGTCGCCGCCAAGGTGGTTGTCACCGCTGGTGGCCTTAACCTCGACGACGCCGTCGCCGATTTCGAGCAGCGAGACGTCGAACGTGCCGCCACCGAGGTCGAAGACGAGGATCGTCTGCTCGACGTCGCCCTTATCGAGACCGTAGGCAAGTGCTGCCGCGGTCGGCTCGTTGATGATGCGCAGGACGTTCAGGCCTGCGATCTCGCCGGCCTCCTTGGTGGCCTGGCGCTCAGCGTCGCTGAAGTACGCAGGCACGGTGATGACCGCGTCGGTGACGCTCTCGCCGAGGTATGCCTCAGCATCGCGCTTGAGCTTCATCAGCGTGCGAGCGCTGATCTCCTGCGCGGTGTACGGCTTGCCGTCGATGTCCTGGGTCCAGGTGGTTCCCATGTGACGCTTGACCGAGCGGATCGTGCGCTCGACGTTGGTGACGGCTTGGCGCTTGGCGACTTCGCCGACCAGCACCTCGCCGTTCTTCGCGAAGGCGACGATGGACGGGGTGGTCCGGGCGCCCTCAGCGTTTGCGATGACGACGGGCTCGCCGCCTTCAAGGACCGAGACAACCGAGTTCGTCGTGCCCAGGTCAATTCCCACTGCTCTCGCCATGGTGTTCGTACTCCTCTTCGTTTCTTCGTGTTCCGGGTGTTCCGAGGCGGCTGCCTCAGCCCGGAGGGGACTGTTCTGAAGTCTTCACCCGACCCTGACCTCCTGCAAGTGCTGGCGCAGAAGAATTGAGTCGGGTGGACTCATACCTACGTCAACGGCGAGATGGACGTGATCATTCCCGGTAGAGAAATTTAGGTTAGTGATCTAGATCACATTCTTACCAGCAGTCCGATGCTCTGCCCTTCGACGGGGACTCACGGCCCCCCTCGTCAGTCGGCTTTCCGGTACACCTGCCAGCGAAGCTCGATCGGGGATTCCTCGCGTGGAAGCCAGAAGACATCGTGACCGCTGACCCAATGTGCGTACCAGCCGGTGGGTGGCCACGCCTCATCGGGCAAGTGACCTCGCTCGAACTCGTACACGGAGTCATCTGAGAGGAGGGTGAGTGGAAAGCCGGAAACCGCAGCCTTGACCTCTGACCGCGTATAAATCGTGGAATACGTCTGCTGGCCCCACTGCCGAGCTGCCTCGTCGGGGACGAAGTCGTCCGCCGCCAGGAAGGCATTGAAAACCAGCAGTCCGCCCGGCGCCAGGCACGTGGCCGCAATCTCGAACGTCGAGCGCAGTTCAGCGAGACTGCGGTAATCCGATACGACTTCCGAGAGCACGATCACCCCATAATCGCGACGCAGATCGTCGATGGTGGCAAAGACATCACGCTCGTACACGCGAATATCGAGAGACTCAGCTTGAGTCGCCTCACGGATTACCGCGGCAAAACTCGGCGTGATCTCGACCGCATCTACCGGATGCCCGCGTCGAGCCAGGGCGAGAGCATTGCGACCGGTACCAGCTCCGAGATCGAGGACGTGACATGAGGCCGGATCCATCAAGCCTTCGAGGAGAGCGAGTACACGCGCATCGGGGTAGGTACCAAAGAGGGGCGGCTGACGGGTGGCCATCCAGTTGTCATAGGAGACGTCGAGGCTTGTCCACTGCGGTGCCACGTGGTAATTCACGATGTCACCTATCGGCGACTCATACGAGATGACAATCTCCGAGCGATGGGATTCCTCGTAAGCCTTGATGAGCTGTTCATCGAGAACCGAGCGAAGCTTCGCTACCTGCTCGGGATCGAACTCGACCCCTAACGCCGAAAAGGTGCTCAGGCAGATGCGAACGTACTCGTCCAGCATTGCCGGAACAGCCGGAACCCTGATCGTGCCCTGCGAGACCGCGCGGTTACGCAAGCCGCGTGCTATCCCGCGGTGGGTCTTCATCCGCATGGGCTCTGGCGAGGATGAATGCATGAGCTATCAATACACGATGTGCATCCGACAGGACCCCCAGCCGTGAAATTCGACGCTTCGATGGCCATTCCCCCAACGCTTGATTGATCGGACACCAAAGACGTCGCACTCGAGTCATCCGTCAGCCGGTGAGCACCGACATGTGGTCAGACTCACGCATATATGGGGGGATCAGTGGCCTCAAGGCCTATTGCCTGCCCAGGAGCGGCAGTAGGGTCGCCTCGTGGATTCCATGGTTCTTCGTGCCGTCGTCGGCATCGCCCTGACAGTCGTCCTGCTTGCCTTCGCAGCCCGCCGGACCCTCTTCCTGGTGACCTTGGCAGGCAGCGGCAAGCCTGCCTACGGCCGACTCAAGGGGGTTCCGAAGCGCGTCGAGGCAGAAGCCTTCGAGGTACTCGGGCAGAAGAAGCTGCTGAAGTGGACCATTCCGGGCATCGCCCACGTCTTCTCCTTCTGGGGCTTCCTTGTTCTCGGCCTGACCATTCTGGAGTGCTACGGCGCCCTGTTCGTCTCCGATTACTCCGCGCCGATCGTCGGCACGTGGGCCATCGTCGGATTCGCCGAGGATCTCTTCGCCCTGCTCGTACTCGTGGGCATCATCATGTTCGGGTTGATTCGCGCCAAGAATGACCCGTCGAAGGAAGGCCGCAGTTCGCGCTTCTTCGGCTCGCACACCAAGGGCGCCTGGCTCATCTTGTTCATGATCTTCAACGTCGTCTGGACGTTGTTCCTCTACCGCGGTGCACAGTCGGCACTAGGCAACCTGCCGTTCGAGAACGGGGCTTTCGTCTCTGACTGGGTCGGCTCGTGGATGAGCGGACTCTCCGAGTCGACACTCGTCGCGATCGAGACCATCGGCATCTGGCTGCAGATCCTGGTGATCCTCAGCTTCCTGCTCATCGTGCTGAACTCGAAGCACCTTCACATCGGCGCAGCGCCAGTGAACGTCTACACCTCGCGTCGTCCGAATGCACTCGGCCCACTGCTGCCGATCTACTACAAGGGCGAGCCGGTCAACTTCGAGGATCCGCCGGACGACGCATCATTCGGCAAGGGTCACATCGCCGATTTCACCTGGAAGAACTACGTCGACTTCATGGCGTGCACCGAGTGCGGTCGCTGCCAGTCGCAGTGCCCGGCCTGGAACACCGAGAAGCCGCTGTCGCCAAAGCTGCTCATCATGGATCTTCGCGACACCATGTTTGCGCAGGCTCCGTACCTCAAGGCTGCCAAGGGAACACATCCTGGTCTCGGCGAAGTGAACGAGGAAGTTCTCGCGAAGCTGCCCGAGAGCGTGCAGACCGAGGTCATGCGTCCGTTCATCGGTTCCCGCGAGGGCAGTGAGCATGCCGGCGACGATGGTTACACCTTCGACGGTCACCGCTCCACCGGCTCAGATCTCGCGATCATCTCGGACGATGTCCTGTGGTCGTGCACGATGTGCGGCGCGTGCGTCAACCAATGCCCGGTCGACATTGAGCACATCGATCACATCGCCGACATGCGTCGTAACCAGGTCATGGTTGCCAGCGATTTCCCGAGTGAGCTCAACGGCCTGTTCAAGAACATCGAGAACAAGGGCAACCCGTGGGGCATGAACGCGAGCGATCGCAATGCCTGGATCGCCGAGGTCGACTTCGACGTTCGCGTATTCGGCATGGATGGCGAAGATGAAATCCCCGCCGATGTCGACTACCTGTTCTGGGTCGGCTGCGCTGGTGCATTCGAGGATCGCGCGAAGCGCACCACGAAGAATGTCGCTGAGCTGCTCAACATCGCTGGCGTGAACTTCATGGTTCTCGGCGAGGGCGAGACCTGCACCGGCGATCCCGCACGCCGCGCCGGCAACGAATTCCTCTTCCAGATGCAGGCGATGCAGAACGTCGAGGTGCTCAACGAGATCAAGGCGACCAAGATCGTCGTGACCTGCCCGCATTGCTTGAACACCCTCAAGCGTGAGTACCCGCAGCTCGGCGGCAATTACGAGGTCGTGCATCACACCGAACTGCTGAACCAGCTTGTGAAGGATGGCCGCCTCACGCCGGTCTCCGAAGTCGGCACCACGGTCACGTATCACGATCCGTGCTACCTCGGTCGTCACAACAACGTCTACGTTCCCCCGCGCGAGCTCATCGAGTCGACCGGTGCCACCAAGGTCGAGATGCCGCGTCACGGCGACAAGTCCTTCTGCTGCGGCGCCGGCGGTGCTCGCATGTGGATGGAGGAGAAGATCGGCACCCAGATCAACAAGAACCGTGGTGATGAGGCCATCGCCACCGGCGCTTCGAAGATCGCGGTCGGCTGCCCGTTCTGCTCGGTCATGCTCAACGATGCCGTGACTGCTCGCCAGTCCGAGGGTGTCGCTCAGGGCGTCGAGGTTGTCGATGTCGCCACCTTGCTGCTCGAGGCCAGCAAGAAGTAGTCCCGCTTATACGAAAGGCCCCGCCTGTGCGGGGCCTTTCGTCATGAGGACTCGGTGATCAGGACGGCAGCGGGATCTGAGCGCCCGACGCTGCAACGCGCTCGACCATCTCGGCGTACACCGAATCGATCTTCTTCACGGTCTCGTCATCGAACTGGGTACGCCAGCGCCCGACGTTGGCGTCTTCGAGGCGAACGTTCTCGTTGAACCAAGTGCGGAACTCGGGGGTAATCGGCAGGTTCAGGAAGTCGCAGATCCGCTGAAGCGTTCCGTCGCGATCGACATCGACCAGGTTGAGCATGTCGATGGTCAGGATTCGGCCGGGTGCGCAGGCGAGCTCGGCCTGGCGCATGCGCAGCATGCGGGTCTCCCACTGGCGAAGGGAGGCAAAGATCTCGGTCGGTCCGAACTTCTGCGCAACGAATGAGGCAGCGACATCGCGACCATCGCGAATCATGGCCACGACCTGGCAGTCGGGGTAGATCGGTTCGATGAAGTCAGTAATGCGCGCGTTTGCGGGCGTGCCATCGACCCAGCGACGACCGTCAAGGCCCGCGGTGATCTTCGCCATGACTGCGTAGACAAAACCCTGTGTCGCCTCAATCGGCGTTCCGTTGAATTGCGAAAGGTAAGGGGCCGCGAACTCGTCGATCTCCTCGAGAGTCATAGACGTATGCAGACCGGTCTTCTTATTGCGGAAATACCACAGGCCCTTGGTGCGCTGGACGGCCAGCTTGGCCTCACGCTTCGCGCGCATGCGGCGCGGCCACGGGCCAAGCTTCATAGCAAGGGCCTCGGCCATGCCGTGGTCGTTCGCGATGAAGCGAACTTCCTCGGGGTTAGTTAAGAGGAGATCGGGGTGCTGCCCTAGAAGGCGGCCCAAGATGGTGGATCCGCTACGACCGGTGCCGCCAACGAGAATGGGATTCAGGCAATCGTTCGCAGAAGAAGTCACTCGAAAACCCTACTACAGCGCCATGAATGCGATCGTGAGGCGTTTCCTGCGATTCCGCGCTAATCACCGGCCTGTATCCTCATGTCCGTGGCGTTCTTCTCGATCATCGTGCCGATCTATAACGTCCAGTCCTACTTGCGCGAATGCATCACTTCAGTCCTGAATCAGGATTTCGACGATTACGAAATCATCATCGTCGACGATTGCTCACCAGATCACAGCGGAGACATAGCCGACGAGATGGCGCGGCACGATTCACGCATCAAGCCTCTCCACCTCACACAGAATGTCGGCCTCGGACTTGCTCGAAATGCCGGTGTTGCCGCTGCCACTGGCGACTACGTGCTCTTCCTCGATGGCGACGACACTTTCGCACCGGGCTCGCTTCGCGCCATCTCGGAAAAGCTTGAAGTGAATGCTCGCCCTGAGATGCTGATCTACAACTACTCGCGCGTGTGGTGGGACGGAAAGCAGGCGGTGAGCTGGGGAGCCGAGTTGCTCGCGCGTCTGTCTCCCACGGTGTTCGCGCCTCGCGATCATCTCAAGCTCTTCAATCTCCTTCCGATTGCCTGCAACAAGGCCTACCGTCGCGACTTCCTTGAGCGGCTCGGTGTGCAATTCCGTACTGGTTTCTACGAGGACATCTCCTTCACCTACACAGTTCTCCTGAACGCCGCTACAGCCGTGACCCTGAACCGCGTGGTACTTCTCTATCGCCAGCGGCGTGAGGGCGGCAGCATTCTGTCCAGCACGAGCCCGAAGCATTTCGATGTCTTCGCGCAGTATGAACTCGTCTTCGCCGAGGCTGATCGAATCGGAATTGACCCTCGCACCCGCAAGCACCTCTACGACATCATGATCAATCACTTCGTGACGATCCTGCAGAACAAGGGGCGATTGGCCAAGCGCGATAAGAAGCGCTTCTTCGAGCAGGGGGCTGTTCTCGCGAAGCGGTACTTCCCCGCATCTGATGAGTCGCAGAACAGCAACCTGCCCAGCAATATCCGCGGTCGACTCTTTCGTGAGCACGGATATCGAGTCTTTGCCGCCTACAGCTGGGTTGATGTGCGCCGCGTTCCCACCCGACGTCGCCTCGGGAAGATCTACTGGCCCGTAAGGCGTGCGGTCCGCAAGGTTCGCGCAGTCGGACGCCTCTACTACGGCTTCATGCGGCTTCTTCCGATCGATCCGAAGCTCGTGGTGTTTTCCGAGTACTGGGGTACCGGCTTCGGCTGCAACCCACGGGCGATCTTCGAAGAGATGCAGCGCATCGCCCCGGACCTCCGGGCGGTCTGGATTCTCGACAAGGGCAAGCAGGCGTTGCTGCCGACTGGCGTCAAGGCCATCGCACCCAACGGGATCAAACAGTGGGCCGCGTTTGCCCGCGCCAAGTACTTTGTCAATAACGTGAACTTCCCTGGCGCGTATGTGAAGCGTCCAGGTCAGGTGCACATCCAGACCATGCACGGAACGCCGTTGAAGTTCTGCGGTCTTGACGTCATGGGAAGCGCAGTCGCCGGTACAGCTGTCGATCCGAATCGCGTTACGCCTCGGCAGAACGGCCAGGTCGTCGCTCAGGATGCTGCGCGAACCCGGCAGGAGTTCGTTGACCTGCTTCGTCGAAGTGATCGCTGGGATTACGCGTTGAGTTCCAATGCCTATTCGACGGAGATGTGGAGTCACGCCTACCCCTGCTCATACTCCTGGCTTGAGTTCGGATACCCGCGCAACGACGTCCTCGTACGGGCAACGCCGACTGACATGGTGCGATGCCGCGAGGCACTCGGAGTCAGTCCCGAAAGCACGCTGGTGCTCTACGCCCCCACATTCCGCGAGTCAGCGGGCGACACCTCATTGCGTCTGGAGCTCGAAACCTTAATTGCCAAGCTGCCTGACAACTTCGTTCTACTTGTGCGCGCTCACCACACCACCTCTCTCGGCCCGGCGGTCGATCGGCTTGAGAGTGAAGGGCGTCTCATCAATGGTTCGCGGCTGCCGTCGATCATCGATTGCTACTTGGCCGCTGACATTCTCATCACCGACTACTCGTCAGTGATGTTCGACTTTGCGATCTTGGATAAGCCGATCATCATCTACGCCGATGATTGGGCTGCCTACCGCGAGTCACGCGGCACGTACTTCGACCTTCTCGCCCAGCCACCGGGGGCAGTTGCCAATAACCAGGAGCAGCTGACGGAAATCCTGGTCGACCATCTGTACGAGAACGAAAAGTCACGTGAGCTTCTGTCTGATTTCCGCCAACGCTTCTGCGCATTTGACGACGGTCACGCTGCGGAAAATGTCATCCGACAGGTGATGCTGACGCGATAGCGCTCGGAGTCACCGACGCTGATGGCGACCCCGAAGGCGATGCGGAGCTTCCTGGCATCACGGTCTCGGTCGGTGTGTCCTCAATCTGAGCCGGAGGCACGGGCATGCTGTCCGCAACGAGGCACGACGGTCCGGCGCATGTACTCAACGCCGCAAGCTGTGCTTTCAATTGCGCCACGATCGAAGGATCAGTCGTGCGGGCGACATTGTTGACCTCAAAGGGATCATTGACAAGATCGATGAGCTGAACGTTTCGATCTGCGTATTCGACGTACAGCCATGACTGCGTACGCAATGCCCGGAACTTGGGTGCCTCGAATACACCGAAATCCGGATCACCCGGTCGGGTTCGCGCAAGATTCTCCGTAAGGATCCCAGTGCGCCAGGTGGGTGCCACCGTGCCATCGAGGAGAGGAATCAAGCTGCGTCCGTCGATCCAGGCAGGCGGCTGAACTCCTTGGAGCTGGGCGATCGTGGGAGCAAGATCAATGGTGGACGTCATCTGACTGATCACGGCCCCTGCCTTGATACCGGGTCCAATGAGCACGGCAGGCACGACGGAATCCTCGCGGTACGGCGTCTGCTTTCCGCTCGCCAATCGATGTGTTGCGACGTGGTAACCGTTATCCGAGGTGACGATGATCAAGGTGTCTTGTGCATGACCCGACGCGGCAAGTTGGGCCGTGAGCGCGTCGTAAGAATCCGCAACACTCTCACTTGCTTCGAGTCGGCGGGTCCAGAGGTTGTCCAGATTCGAGAGATGCTTCGGCCCAAGGGTCGGCAAGGCACGCAACCAGGCGGGTTCGTCAATACCGCGGGAGTTGTAGGCCGGGGTTCTCGGTGTCTGCGCCCCAGCATGCGAACCGAGGTTCCGCGGGGCAACAGGGGCCGGAGTATGCGGAGAGTACGAGGAGAACTCGAGGAAAAATGGTGTCGTTGACGTTGAGATGATCTTGGTCGCTTGGGCCGTCAGAACGTCATTGATGTAATCAGCGGGTGCGTTCCCGTACTTGCGCAGCTTTCCGTTCTCATTAAGAACGTAGTTGTAGCCCTTGTAGGACTGATTGAGCGAGATCGACGTAACGAAGTTGGTGAACCCCGGGGGCACGAAGTTAGGAGTGGGAGCACCCTTTGGAAAACCATTCAGGTACTTGCCCACGAGCGAGGTCGCGACTCCGTTGGACTGGAGCCAGGTTGGCAGGCAGTCACGCTGCAGGTGCAGTGAGTTGAATTTGCTCCACCCACCACCGGTCTCCGGGACATTCGAGAGCACCTTGTGGTTGTGCACGAACTGACTTCGAAATATCGAAGTACGCGATGGACAGCACAGTGAGTCGGTCACAACGAAGTTCGACAGGGTCGTTCCCTTGTCCATCAATGCCTTGAGCCGAGGCACCTCGTTGAAAGTGGCCCAGTCGAGATCATCGGCGAGCAGGAGTACGACGTTCTTGATCTCGGAAATATTCCCCGTACTGGCATCCCCAGGGACCGGCATCAGCGTGCCTGTCGCTGCAGGTGAGGCCGAGTCGTCAACAGCTGTCGCAGATGCCCTGCCACCGACAATGACCGAGAGAGCGCCAAAAAGGCCGAGGATGAGCAGGATCGTGAGAGCCGAGGCTACGACAACCGATACGCGGGTGCGATTCATGTGGTCGTAAGACTCCTTGGATGGTGATGCCACTTTCGAGCGGAAAAGTCCAGAATACGCCATCGCTGCTGTGGGAATCCTCAGCCATAGACTGAGCTGACGACACCATGCTCACGGATGTCGGATGGTGTTCCAGGAGGATTCGTGACCACTCTTCAGGCGAATATTCCGCCTGCGTCGAGTTCGAATCGTCGCCTCGACATCCAGGGTCTTCGCGCCATCGCCGTGTTCGTCGTGGTGTGCTTCCACGCAGGCTTGAGCGTGCACGGCGGATTCGCCGGCGTTGATGTGTTCTTCGTGATCTCCGGATTCGTGATCACTGCGATGCTCGCACGCGAATGGCAGCGCACTGGAACATTACGGTTCCGCACTTTCTACGCCCGTCGATTCAGACGGCTCACCCCAGCCCTTGCGGTGCTCGTCCTAGTTGTCATTGTCATCGCGGCGCTAGTTCAGTCGCCGCTCGGTGCTCAGCAGATCACGGCGCAAACGGGCATCGGAGCGCTCTTGCTCTCCGCCAACATCGTGATTGCCAAGAACACTGGCGGATACTTTGATGCTCCCGCAGCTACCAATCCACTGCTGAACACCTGGTCACTATCTGTCGAAGAGCAGTTCTACCTGCTTTTCCCGCTGCTTCTCTTCATCGGCTGGGTGCTCATGCGCCGAATGAACGGGCGCCGAATTGCGCCGTTCGCGATTGTCGCTCTCGTGGGAGCCATCTCATTCGCCATTGCGATGGCTCAGGCGACCGGTCATCGAATTCCCTTCATGCCTCACTGGCTCATCGGCTTCTACGGACCCGTCACTCGAGTCTGGGAATTCGCGGCTGGGGCGTTACTGGCTCTTGTCATTGCCGGTGGCACTCGAATGCTGGCTCCGATCCTCGCTCTCATATTCGGCGCGTTCGGTCTTATCGGACTTCTGGTATCGATGTGGCTGATCAACGGCGACACCGTGTGGCCAGGGCCGATGACCGTCCTTCCCGTGATCAGCACCATGCTGCTGCTCTACGCGGGCACCGCCGAGAATCCGATCAGTCGACTTCTCTCGACGCGTCCGTTCGTGGCGGTCGGCAACATCTCTTATTCCTGGTATCTCTGGCACTGGCCACTAATCGTGTTCGCGTTGCTGTTGTGGCCCTCGGTCTCGGGCATCGCCATCATCGCGGCTGTCGTGTCACTGGCTCCCGCGGTTCTCTCGTACAGATTCGTGGAGCAGCCGATTCGCAATCTGAGTCACGTCAGTACGCCTCGAATGGTGCGCATCATCACCTTGGCACTGGTGCCACCGATTGCGCTTTCACTTCTCCTGCTCAGTGCCGCGAATAATGGCTACTGGAACTCAACCATCCGCGATTTCTCGGCCAGCGTCACTCCGATGCATATCGGAAATGCGGCTGGTTGCAATGAGTCTCGACCATTCGACTCTCCCAAAGCCCGACCGTGCACCTGGAATGCCGATGCGCCGGGCTCAATCGTGTATCTCGTCGGTGACTCGCATGCCGACCATCTCGGCGAGGGAATCATCGCCGCCGCTGAGATGACAGGACACCCCGTGCGTGTGGCAACCGCAAATTCGTGTCCCTTTTATGACGTCTATCTCAAGTCGACTTCGGCGCCTCGCTCCCCCTGTCGAGCATTCGTTGAGAACACCCTGAGTTATCTGGAGAAGCAGCCTCCCGGAATCGTGGTCATTGCCTCGTCGAGCATCTACTGGAACTCTCGAGTCTTCTCTGCGGGAACTACGCCTCACTCATTGACTCGTGACCGCGCAGCAAAGGCAGAAGCTCTCACCGCTGGCCTGGACTCGAGCGTGAAGAGGCTGCAAGCGTCAGGTCATCAGGTAGTGCTGGTGCAGGACGTTCCATATTTCAGCAAGCCGCTCACGTCTGATCCCCTCCAGTTCTCGGCTCTGAGGATTGCCTCCCATGCCGATCTCGCGGTGAAGATGCCGCTCGCTGAAGCCAATGAGAATGAGGCACTACCGCGGAAGGCGTTCGAGGATGTCGCTGCGCGCAATGGTGCCCTGCTGATTGATCTACGTGACTTCTTCTGCCCCGATGACGTGTGCACCACTCAGTTGGACGGAACGTATCTGTATCGCGATGACGGACACATCAGCATCGCTGCATCCAAGGCACTGGCAGAGAAGTTCAGAGGAGTCCTCGCCACGCTGCCGGCAGCGGCCGACTAGCGAAACTCAGACCTGGGTGCGGTGGAAGTTCGCGAAGGAACGCGACGGGGTCGGACCACGCTGACCCTGGTAGCGCGAGCCGTACTTCTCGGAGCCGTACGGATGCTCGGCCGGTGACGACAGGCGGAATAGGCACAGCTGGCCGATCTTCATGCCGGGGTACAGCACGATCGGAAGGTTCGCGACATTCGACAGCTCGAGGGTGACGTGACCGGAGAAACCAGGATCAATGAAACCGGCGGTCGAGTGAGTCAGCAGGCCGAGGCGACCGAGTGAGCTCTTGCCTTCGAGGCGTCCGGCGACATCATCGGGAAGGCTGACGACCTCGAAGGTCGAGCCGAGCACGAACTCACCGGGATGCAGCACGAAAGGCTCGTCGCCCTCGGGCTCGATCATGCGGGTGAGGTCAGGCTGCTCCTGGCTCGGGTCGATGTACGGGTACCTGTGGTTCTCGAACACCCGGAACCAGCGATCCAGGCGCACGTCGATGCTCGACGGCTGGATCATCGATTCTGTGTAGGGCTCGAGGGCAACGCGGCCCGCGGCAATCTCGGCCTTGATATCGCGATCGGATAGCAGCACGGGACGAGATTACTCGTCTGCCGACTGCAGGGTTACGGCAACAGGCCTGAAAGGTCATCCGGGGCATCGGCGGCCGAATCCACGAGGGAATCCAAGGGCACGAACTGCAGGGCGGCCTCATTGGTGGCACGCAGCACCACGGGGGCGGCGACGCCAGCCTCGAAGCTCTGCAGCCAGCGACCGGCGCAGACTCCCCATTGATCACCGGGCTGTAGACCCGGGAATCCGTATTGCGGCATCGGAGTGGAGAGGTCATTGCCGATCAGGGCCTGATGGGCGAGAAACTCAGCGGTCACGACGGCGCAAACCGTGTGCGAGCCGACATCGTCGGGGCCGGTGTTGCAGAAGCCATCGCGATAGAACCCGGTCAAAGGCTCGAGGCTGCAGACCTCAAGTGATCCGCCAAGGACGTTTCGCTGCTCCATGACGGCAGGCTAGCGGAAATGTCTAACAAGGGCAGTTGGGCAATTCAGGTTCACACGTGTTCCAATGGGGGCATGCGCAGACTCCTGGCGACCACGTGTGCCGTTGCCCTCGTCGGCGGACTTTCTGTCACGGTTATCCCCACTTCAGCCTTCGCTTCCGCGCCGAGTGTCGTCGCAGGTGCAGGCGTGAATTCAGCTTCAGTGACCGCAGCACGCAACATCGCGAAGTCCGTCGTCGATTTCCGAGCAGAGATGAACGCTGTTCTTGCCGGCTACGTCAAGGAATACGGCGATCGGCTCAGCGCCGCCGAGCTCAGCACGGCAAAGGATCTCATCGCGAAAGCGGACTCAAGCCTGAACGGAGTGCAGAACGCCACCGCACTTACCGCAACCCTGGCGAGCTCCGGGGCTCCGAAGGCCAAGGTGCTTGCTGCATCTCGGGCAGCCGAGAGGGCCTTCACTACATCGCATGATCAGGCTCTTGCAGCGCTCAGCCAGATCACTCCGATCCTGCAGCCGAAGCTCGGACTCTTCGAGGCATTAGGCGCCAAGCGTCAGGCTGACGCACTGCTGGCAAAGTTCAGTGCAATCGGAACCAAGATCACGGCTCTGACAAAGACGATCAACGCTTCTCGGTAGTATTTCCCTGCACCTCGCGGGTGTAGTGAAATGGCATCACACAACCTTCCCAAGGTTGGAGCGCGGGTTCGATTCCCGTCACCCGCTCACGTCAATGAGGTCCGGGGTTGATCCCCCGGACCTCATTTGCGTGATCGAGAGATTCGGCGGGAATCGGGAGGAGCTTCGCGATAGCGGAGCGACGGATCCCGTCACGGGCGAATGCCCGGGAATCGGGAGGAGCTTCGCGATAGCGGAGCGATGGATCCCGTCACCCGCTCAAATTGAGGCGATTCCGCCTCATCACCCACGTCGAGACCATGAGCGGCGCGACGAGCATGATGACGACCGCCACCAAGATGAGCGTGAACAGCGCGAAGGTGACGCCAATAGCGCCGTACTGCAAAGCCTCAGAGTCCAACGCGCGCGGCATGTACACGATCGCCCAGGTCGATAGAGCGACGCGTCCGAATCCGCTCAGTACGCCGACCGCTACCAACTGCCGACGCGGAACCGACGGCACGAGAAGGCTCAGGCTCAGTGCATCGCCCACGCCCCAGAGGATCAAGAGGAGTGCACCGGCGAGCAGAGTGAGTGCCGTTCCCTCCTGACGCCATAGCTCGCGCAGTTCCGCTGCGCCGGAGATCATCACGAGCTGAACAACGATCCACAAAAGTGCGCGCCAGAATTGGCGTCCCGGAAGTTTCGGCGCTTCGAAGATCGAGGCAAAGACACCGGAGAGTCGTCGGGCAAGTGAGAAGGCGGACAGCACCGTCAGGGTGATCGCCAGCCAAGAGACTGCAGCAACAGTCGTCGTCGTATGAAAGAGAGCCGTCACAGCATCTCGACTCACGCCTGCGAGAGCGAAGCGATCGATGATGAACTCGCCTACAACCTCGCCATTCGACTTGAGTACGACCGAGATGATGACGATCAAGAGGGGCAGAAGGGCGATAAAGCCCTGGGCTGCGAGGACTAACGACTTGTCGATGAGCTGAAGTTCGAAGAATCGGCGCACCACCTCGCCGGGATAGGTGTCGAGCGCCCAGTCGACTCGCTTCTGGACGTTCTGCTTGATCGACACAGGAGGATTCTGCTCCTTTCCTGACTCGTCGGTATCGGGGGTAGGAGGCGACGCGACTGTCCTACCGGGGCGCACCTCACGCCTGTCTCGACAACTTCTCAGTTTCTCTTGAGAGACTCCAGTTTCTGCCCTACCGTGGCGACATGACGTCAGCCACGATTCCCGCCCTGAACCCCCATGACGATTCGTTCTACCAGAATCCCTTCCCCTCGTATTCGATGCTGCGCGCCGAAGCACCTGTCTATGAAATCCCCGATACGCCCGGTCTCTTCTTCGTCACCACCTGGCCGTATGTGCGCGAGGCACTCATGGATCCAGGGCTGTTCTCAAACTTGATGCCACACGCGCGCCGCACCGAGCCGCCTGCCGAAGTTGCCGAGGCTGTCGCTGAGATCCGTTCCAAGGGCTACCCCTACACGCCCGCGCTCGGGAACAACGATGCACCGGAGCACACGCGGTACCGGAAGATGGTGAATCGCAGTTTCACTGTGCGTTCGCTGAACTGGATGGAGCCTCTCGTCGATGAGGTAGCCGATCAGATCGCGAGTCTTCTCGTCGATGACGAGGTCATTGACGCAGTCGAGAACATCACTGTGCCGCTTCCCGTGTGGGCGATCATGCGCATTCTCGGCATCGAGGATAAGTACCGCGATGATCTGCGCCGGTGGTCCGACTCGTCGAACGCGTCTCTCGGCGGCAAGCTCACCGCCGATCGTTGGATTGACGTCGAGAACGACATCCTCGAATTCCAGACCGTGATCTGCGAGATCCTCGACGACCGTCGCGCGAATCCGCGTGAGGATCTCCTCAGCCAATTGGTGACTGCCGAGGAGGGCGAGACACCGCTCACCAATCAGGAGCTCGTCTGGCTTGTGCGCGAACTTATCGTGGCCGGCAACGAGACCACGATTCGATCCATGGGCGAGATCCTCTGCTACCTCGACGAGATGCGTGCCACTGATCCGGCGATCTGGGATCGCGTGCGCGATGACGAGGCCTTCCGCAAGGGTGTGGTGGAAGAAGGCATTCGTCTCGCCGCCCCGGTTATGGGTCTGTGGCGTCGAGTCACCCGCGATGTCGACTTCCATGGTGTTCACCTGCCTGCCGAGAGCACGGTTTTCCTCGCCTATAGCTCAGCGAATCGTGATGAGTCGGTGTTCCCGAATGCCGACACCTTTGATCCGCTGCGCGAGAACGTCAAGGAGCATCTCTCTTTCGGCCACGGCATTCACGTATGCGTGGGCGCAGGCCTTGCTCGCATCGAGGCATCCTCAGCACTTCGCGCGCTCGCCGAGAATGTCACTGCACTCGAGGTCATCGACCGCGCATCGCTGCGCTACGGCCCCAGCTACGGCCTTCGTGGTCTGCTCGAACTTCCCGTTCGAGTGGTTCATCGATGACACCTGGCGAGCTCGTCACCGCCTTGGTTCGAGCCTGCGAGGCACGCGATCTCGATCGCGTCTGCTCCCTGGTGACAGACGACATTGAGTATGACAACGTGCCGATGGGCAAGGTCTACGGCCCTGAAGGGGTTCGTAAGGTACTCAGCGCGGGAGTCACCCAAGAGGCCACTGATATCGAGTGGCGTGTTCTCGAGCAGATCGAGCAGGGCGACATTGTGATGAATGAGCGCGTCGACTGCTTCCTCGTAAACGGCACGTGGGTAGAGATCCCTATCGCAGCACTCTTCAAGGTGCGCGACGGGAAGATCTGCCTGTGGCGTGACTACTTCGATCTCGACACGTACCGCAAGCAACGCGCAAAGTAGCGGCTAGCCCTGCTTCTCGCTGATCTTGCGGAAGACCGGGCGGGGCAGGTTCTTCATGACGCCCATCACGTACATCAATGGTCCTGGCGCGTATACAGTTTCCTTGCCCTTACGCAATGCCTTCACGATGATCTCCGCGACATCTTGCGGGTTGGTGGTCATCGGTGCCTCGGGCATTCCGGCAGTCATGCGAGTGCGCACGAAACCGGGACGCACGACGAGAACCGACGCACCGGAACCGTGCAAGGCATCGCCGAGACCCTGGGCGAAGGCGTCAAGACCGGCCTTCGTGGAGCCGTATACGTAGTTAGCGCGGCGAGCGCGATCAGCAGCCACGCTGGAGAGCACGACGAGTGCGCCATGGCCCTGCTTGCGAAGGCGGCGTGCGACATGCAATCCGACGCTGACGGCACCGGTGTAGTTGGTGGTGGCTACTTCGACCGCGAGGCTCGGATCGGCCTCAGCGGCGTCCTGATCACCGAGAACGCCGAAGGCGAGGATCACTAGGTCAATGTCGCCGGCATCGAAAACGCCGTCGATCACACCACCGTGGGAGGAAGTGTCCTTCGCGTCGAAATCAATGGCTTCAACGCCGGTGATACCCATGGCCGTGAGTGACTCGACTGCGGCATGGCGTGCGGCATTGGGGCGACCGGCAAGCAGTACGCGACGAAGTCGATTGCGTGGCAATGCCTTGACGGTTTCGAGGGCGATCTCGCTACTTCCGCCGAGTACAAGAACCGACTGCGGCTCGCCGAGTGCGTCCATCATGTGATCTCCCTGTGTAGTGATGCCGTGTCGTGCATGAGAAGAGTTGTGCGACTAGAGCGAGAGGCGACGTGCGAGGTCAGAGGTGAAGATGCCACGCGGATCCATCTGATCGCGCACGCCCTGCCATTCAGTCAGGCGTGGATACGTCTGCGCGACCATTTCTGGTGACTGGCGCGAGTCCTTGGCGAAATAGAGGCGGCCACCGCTCGCGGCCACAAGTCCGTCAATCTCATCGAGTACGGCACCAAGACCTTCGACCCGAGCAGGAACATCGGCGGCGAGAGTCCAGCCCGGCTGCGGGAACGACAAAGGCGCCGGATTAGCGGCACCGAAGCGCTTGAGCACAGTGAGGAAGCTCGGTGCGCCAACTTCACGAAGGCGCTTGAGCGCGTAATCGATCAGGTAGCCGGCTGAGTCGGGCACCACGAATTGGTATTGGATGAATCCACCAGGACCGTAGATGCGATTCCATTCCTGCACACCGTCGAGCGGATGGAAGAACTCGCCGATCGGCTGCAGTTCGCCTTGGCGGCTTTTCGGTGCCTTACGGAACCAGGCTTCGTTGAAGGCACGGACGGTGAACTTGTTGAGCAGGCGTGAGGGTAAGAACGGCGGCGCGGTCGCGACAATCTTCGGGTCGTAGGCAAGCGGAGTCTCAGACTGCTTCGCATCGAGTTGCGAGGACGGCGCATGATCGCCACGCGTGATGACGCCACGACCCGACGGCGAAACAGAGTCGATCCAGGCAACGCTGTAGCGGTACTGATCATCCTTCTCGATCATGCTCGACATCACCGCGTCTAGATCGGCACAACGATCGGTATCGACGCTGATGAGTGAACTGGTGATCGGGATCAAGTCGAAGGTGGCCTTCGTGACTACGCCAGTAAGGCCTATGCCGCCGACCGTTGCCCAGAAGTGCTCGGCCTTGCGCGTGGGAGCGAGATCCTCGACGCGGCCATGGCCGGTCACGAGATCGAGCGCATGCACGTGAGAGCCGAAGCTTCCTTCGACGTGGTGGTTCTTGCCATGCACATCGGCAGCAATCGCACCGCCGACGGTGATCATGCGAGTGCCTGCAGTCACAGGTACGAAGTAGCCGGCGGGGACCAAAGTCTTAAGGAGTGAGTCAACGCTGGCACCGGCGCCCGCAGTAACGGTGCCGTGCACGGTGTCGAGCTCGATGGAATCAAAGCCGCTCATATCGAGCACTGTGCCGCCGCCGGCCTGAGCAGCATCGCCGTAGGAGCGACCGAGACCGCGCGCGAGAATTCCACGCTCCCCCGCCTTCGCTACTAGATCGCGCAGCTCGTCGACGGAACCCGGCTTCACCACGTGGGCCATGCTCGGAGCAGTGCGACCCCAGCCGGTCAGAAGCTTTTCATTGTCATCGCGCTTGAGCGGGTTCACCGGTGCTGCCGATTTCTTCGCCGGCTTCGTCGCCATCTCAAACTCCCAATGCGCCAAGGCCGAAGAGAACGATCCAGGCGAGACCGAGCACCTGCAGGACCCGATCACGCAGCACGGCATCCTCGGGCGCTTCTCCACCACCGTTATCGATCACAACGGCGTAACGCAGGATCGCGAGCACGAACGGCACGATGCTCCATTCGGCCCACGGCAGGCTGGCCGGCTGACTTGCGACGTCAAAGGCCCAGAGGCAATACGCACTGATGGTCACCGCTGCTGCCGTGCCCCATACGAAGCGGAGATATCCGGGCGTGTAGCCCGCGAGGCTCTTTCGCTGATTCGCGGCAGTACCTTCACCGGCCGCGTTTGCTGCCTGCAGTTCGCTTGCGCGCTTACCGGCAGCCATGAACAAGGAGCCAAAGCCGGCGACGATCAAGAACCACTGCGAGATCGGGAGATCCGAGGCAACGCCGCCTGCAATGGCACGGAGAAGGAAGCCCATAGCGAGCAGCGCCAGTTCAATGACCGGCTCATGCTTGAGGAACATCGAGTACGACAGCGTGAATACGAAGTACACGACAACAACTGCAACAAGTGCGGGTCTCGCTGCCGCAGCAATGGCAACCGCCAGAAGAGCGAGCACGAGAGCTTCGATGATCGCCGCAGTGCGGGGCAATTGACCTGCGGCAATGGGCCGCGCGCGCTTAGTCGGATGCTGCTGATCCGCCGTGATGTCGCGAAGGTCATTGATGACGTACGTCGAACTCGAGATCAGGCAGAACGCGACGAAGGCAATAAGAGACGGAACGAGAACATCGGGCTCGAAGAGTGACCCTGCGGCAAGCGGCGCAGCGAAGACGAGAACGTTCTTGAGCCACTGACGCGGTCGCATGGCGACCACTGCGGCAACGGCCATTGAACGACGCGGAATCTCACTCCCTGCGGTCAACAGAGGCCCCCGGTTCGGAGTCGCCGACAATGCGCGCCAACTGCGGTACGACGAGTGCCCAGGTAATGGCATGCATCAGCAGGAGAAGGATCCGTGACGACCAGCCGATCGGCTGAGCGAGCGGTCCGTAAGCACTGGCGATCGCGATGAGCGTGCCCAGCCAGAAGATGATGCGACCGGCATGCGCTCGACCGCGAAGCAGTGAGGCCAGCAGCGCCGCAATGAGTGCGATGACCAGCGGCATCACGAGCACGGCAAACCACTGGATCGGAGCCATCGAGCCATCGGGCTGCTCCACAACGAAGCTCACATGGGCCAGGTGACCGATGCCGAAGACCAGAAGGCAGAGCAGACCCGACCAGATGCCGGTGACCGTGGCTGCGTACACGAGGAAGCGGAGCCGGGGGTTGGCCGCGCGAGGCGGAGCCACCGGGGTCACCGAGGTGCTCCATGACGCGGACATGGGGACATTGTTCCTGAGTCAGGGGTCAAAGCCAGTTCCGTCCTTCTCCCAAGTGCTTGCAAAGGCAACCAAAGGACGGCATCATGTTGTTACTGGCGAGTAACCAAGATTGAGGAATGGCAATGTCCCACTACAAGAGCAATGTCCGCGATCTCGAGTTCAACCTCTTCGAGGTCTTCGGGGCTGGTGAGCGCATGGGCTCTGGTCCCTACGCCGAGATGGACGTCGACACTGCCCGCGAGATCCTGCACGAGGTCGATCGCCTGGCAACCGGTCCGCTGGCCGAATCCTTCGCCGAGGCAGATCGCACACCTCCGGTCTACGACCCCGCCACCAAGACAGTCACGATGCCCGAGGGCTTCAAGAAGAGCTTCAAGGCGCTGATGGACTCCGAGTGGTGGCGCCTTGATCTCCCCGAGCACCTCGGCGGTACCGGCGCACCACCGTCACTGCGCTGGGCCGCCAGCGAGCTGCTGCTCGGCGCTAACCCCGCCGCCTTCATGTTCATGTCCGGCCCCGGCTTCGCGAGCATCGTCGACAGCCTTGGCAATGCCGACCAGAAGCGCTGGGCGCAGTTGATGATCGACAACGGCTGGGGCGCCACCATGGTGCTCACCGAGCCCGATGCGGGTTCCGACGTCGGCGTCGGTCGCACGAAGGCCATCGACAATGGCGATGGCACCTGGCGCATCGAAGGGGTTAAGCGATTCATCACGTCCGGTGAGCACGACATGGCCGACAACATCGTCCACCTCGTTCTCGCGCGTCCCGAAGGCGCCGGCCCCGGCACCAAGGGTCTTTCGCTCTTCCTCGTGCCGAAGTACTTCGTTGATCTTGAGACCGGTGAGATTCAGGGTCGCAATGGTGTCTACGCCACCAACGTCGAGAAGAAGATGGGCCTCAAAGTTTCGACCACGTGCGAAATGACCTTTGGTGAGAAGGAACCGGCTATCGGCTGGCTCATCGGTGATGTGCACGACGGCATAGCGCAGATGTTCAAGGTCATCGAGTACGCGCGAATGATGGTCGGTACCAAGGCAATTGCCACGCTCTCCACCGGTTACCTGAATGCACTGGATTATGCGAAGACTCGCGTTCAGGGCGCTGACCTCACCATGCAGATGGACAAGACTGCACCGCGCGTGACCATCACTCATCACCCCGACGTGCGTCGCAGCCTGATGCTGCAGAAGTCGTACGCCGAAGGCATGCGTGCGCTGATTGCGTACACCGCCTACTGGCAGGACATGGTCGAGATGGCAGAAGCAGGAAATGCTGACATCGATCTCGAGATGGCCGTGCGAATCAACGACCTCATGCTGCCAATCGTTAAGGGTGTCGGCTCCGAGCGTTCGTACGAAATGCTCGCAGTCGCACTGCAGACATACGGCGGTAGCGGCTTCCTGCAGGACTACCCGGCGGAGCAGTACATCCGCGATGCGAAGATCGACACTCTGTACGAAGGCACCACGGCAATCCAGGGTCTCGACTTCTTCTTCCGCAAGATGGTCAAGGATCAATTCAAGGCACTCTTCTACATCGCCACACAGATCACCGAGACGGTCAAGGGCGATGACGGATCAGGCGCATTCGCTGTCGAGCGTGAGTTGCTTGGCAAGGCACTTGAAGACGTGCAGGCGATTGTCGGAGTCATGGGCCAGTGGGCCATGGCCGCGCAGGCCAGCCCGCAGGAGATTTATCGCGTGGGCCTGAACACCACTCGCCTGCTGATGACCTCCGGCGACCTGATGATCGGCTGGCTGCTGCTGCGCCAGGCTGAGGTCGCTTCGGCAGCACTGAAGGGCGAGGTTTCCGAGCGAGATCGCCTCTTCTACGAGGGCAAGATCGAGACCGCTCGGTGGTTCGCGCGCAATCGACTTCCGCTCATCGCGGGTGAGCGCTCAGTAGCCGAAGCGACCACTCTCGATGTCATGGAGCTGGCAGAAGACTCCTTCTGAGCAATTCCGCACGAGACCTATGATCGGGAGCGATGAAGCGCTCACCGCTCGCCCTGCTCGCCCCGGCACTGATCGTGCTGGCCGTGGCGGCCATGGCTGTTGGCCTGGTGATCAGCGGAAGCTCGTATGCAGCGCCACCAGTGGGCATTCCCGATGTGGGCGGCCTCATCGGCTGGGGAACTCCGGTACTTCGCACGCTGACTGATATCGCTGCGGTTGTCACGATCGGATTCTTGCTCGCCGCTGTGGTGCTCGACCCTTCAGGCAAGGACGGAACGGTCTCTCGTGCCGGACGCACTGACCTCGTACGAGCAGCGGCCGCCGCACTCATCTGGGCATTGCTCGCTTTGGCACAGAGCGTGTTCGTGGTGGGCAACGTGCTCGGCCTGCAACTCTCCGAGGCGATCAGCCCTGACATCCTCACGACCTACGCATTTGACCTGCCGACAACTCGCGCGCTGTTCGGCATGGCGATTCTCGCGCTCGTCGTCTCCGCTGCTTGCGCGGCTACCTTCACTGTCGGCTCCGGTGCTGCCTGGCTGATCCTCGCCCTGCTCGCAGCCATCCTCCCTGCGCTCGGTGGGCACGCAGCCGGGCTCGGAGATCATGCACTCGCCATGACGTCAGGCGCGGCCCACATCGCAGCGGCGACGTTGTGGATTGGCGGACTGCTCTCACTCGCTGTGCATGCCATCCGTGGCGATCTTCCGCTCACTCGTCTGATCCAGCGCTTCGGGATCATCGCCGGCAGCTGCATCGCCCTACTGGCGGTGAGCGGCATCGCGAATGCGTATACGCGTCTGGAAACCCTCGACCAGATTCTCACCACTGGATACGGACAGCTAGTAATCATCAAGACGGCCTTGATCGTGGTGCTCGGCGTGATAGCTCTCCTCATTCGTCGACGCATCACTTCGACTACCGGAACGAAGTCGGGCCGCTCGGTTTTCGCTCGCGTCGCCGGGCTAGAGCTCACCGTCATGGCTATTGCCCTGGGCCTCGGTGTTGCCCTGTCGCAGAGTGCTCCGCCTCGCTTGACCGTCGAGCTGCCTTCCTATGGCGAGTCATTGCTCGGCTACCGGTATCCCGATGCGCCGACCGCGTCATCAGTGCTCGGAGGCTTCCACCTCGAGCCCTTCTTCTTCGCGTTCGCACTCATCGCCGGGGCGCTGTATCTCGGCGGAATCATTCGGATGCGCAAGCGTCACGATGCGTGGCCGATCGGGCGCTCGATCAGCTGGTTCCTTGGCCTGATCGTCGTGCTGTGGTGCACCAACGGTGGTGTCTCGATCTATGCGAATGTCAGCGTCGGCATGCACATGCTGCAGCACATGGTGCTCACCATGCTGGCACCGATCCTCCTGGTCATGGGTGCGCCCGCAACTCTTGCCTTGCGCGCACTCAAGCCCTCCACTGGTCCCGAGCGCGGT
>CANFQC010000017.1 GCA_947449035.1 Actinomycetota bacterium | reverse complement strand
GTGATCACTGTGCACAACGGGTGCGAAGGTGAGTACTCCCTCGATGCCCGACCCGAGAGGTCGACCATCACTCGTGACTGTGGCCACATCCTTGATCGCAGCGCGGGCGGTGTCATCGAGCCAGGGGATCTCGTCCATATCGACGAGTCTCCCCTAACCCACTCGTCACCCAGGTTGTGGCCCCGGCAAACCCTCCTAGTGCTCCTACACTTGAGCCGAAACGGAGAACTCGAGTCGGAGCGGCGCACGCGCTCCCAATCCGGAGGGAGTCAAAACTGTGACTCCTTCAGTATTTCCGGGAACCTCTCGTTCCGGGCTCCACCTCCTGGTCTTTGGTGGAGGCGCGCCGGCGATCCGGCGGGCAGCGCGGCGATTGGGCCGAGAGGCTGAGGCGACGCGGTGGTTCAGCAACGTGGTGGTGACCCATGAGGAGCATGTCAGCTTGCTCGACCCCAGCTTTTTCACTTCTCGGGCACCACTCTTTAGTGACGACTCCCCGGGTTTCGGATATTGGAGCTGGAAGCCCCTCCTCCTTCAGCGCTACCTCTCGCAACCCTCTCTAAATGCCGAGGCTGTCCTGTATCTGGATGCAGGCTGTCACCTGAATGTGACCCCGAAGTCAGCCCGACGATTGGCAGAGAATTTCCAACACGCGATGCTGACGGGGAGCACGTTCTTCTGCCTCGCCCAACATTCGCAGGGCGACTGGATCTCTGTTGAGGCTGCGGAACATCTAGGCCTTACGGATGCGGAATCACAGCTGCCCCAGGTGCTGGCCGGGACTTTCATCCTCCGCAATGACGATGGGAGTCGAAGGCTCATGACCCGCTGGCTCGAACTCTCGCAGATGCGGGACGGGGAACTTCTCGCGAGCACCGCACCAAATCACCGGCATGACCAATCACTGCTTTCCTACGTTGTGTACGAGTCAGGCATCACTCCACTTCCTGACGAGACCTGGAATGAGGACTGGCGCCTGATGAAGGATTCTCCATTCTGGACGGTCCGAAATCGCACGGGTTTTCGTCATCGTCAGAATCCGACATGGAATCGACTGAATCGATTGATGGAGCGTGCACGCAGTCGATTCGTTACCACTGCGTCATCCCGCTACTGAATATCCTTCGCATCATGGGAAGCAAGCACGACCACTCATCCGCGTCGATGACTGCTCCGCGTAAACGACTCCTTGCCGTTCTGCTTATTTCTGCAGCTGTCTTCGTCATCGAGGTGATCGGCGCCGTCCTCTCCGGGAGCCTGGCCTTGCTGGCCGATGCCGGTCACGTGCTCACCGACGTTGCCGGGGTTGGTCTGGCCCTGCTAGCCGTGACCTTCGCCGCGAAGAAGGCCAGCCCCGAGCGCACCTTCGGCTATTACCGGCTGGAGATCCTCGCGGCAGTCGTCAACGCGGTGCTGCTTTTCGGCGTCTCTATCTTCTTGCTCGTTGAAGCGTGGTCGCGCTGGAATTCTCCGCACCAGGTCGACGGCGGCATCGTCATGATCTTCGCCGGAGTTGGCGTCATCGCGAATCTGGTGTCGTTCACGATTCTGCGCGGTGGTGCGAAGGACAGCCTGAATGTGCGCGGCGCATACCTCGAGGTGATGGGCGATCTGCTCGGCTCGATCACCGTCATCGTCGCGGGGCTCATCATCGTGACCACCGGCTGGGAGCGCGCAGATGCATTGGCATCAGCAGCTGTTGCGGTCATGATCTTGCCCCGGACGTGGTCCTTGCTGCGCGAGGCGGTCGATGTATTGCTCGAGGCAGCCCCTAAGGGCGTCAACATCGCCGACGTGCGCGCGCGCATCCTCGACGTCGACGAAGTACTCGACACTCACGACCTGCATGTCTGGACCATTACCTCAGGGCAGGCCGTCATGAGTGCGCATGTGGTGGTGTCCGACGAGACTCTCGCCGGCGGCACGGCGCAGGTGCTCGAGGATCTGCACCACTGCCTGGCCCACCACTTCGACGTGGACCACTGCACCTTCCAGATCGAGGGCACCGGCCGGGCCGAGCGGGAGCACTCCACGCACGCCTGACGGGTCACCTTGCGGATGATTCCGATTGCCCTAACCGCAGATGCGGTCTAGATTTCCTTTTTATGCCGCATATTCGGATTTCGGACGCCGCCAGTCTCCTGGGGGTCAGCGATGACACCGTGCGCCGCTGGGTCGACTCCGGGCGCCTTGCCGGTGGCACCGACGAGGCCGGACGCAAAACGGTCGACAGCGCCGAGGTGGCGGCCCTGCTGTCTGAGGCCTCGACCGAGCCCGATCGCCTGGTGCCGACCTCGGCTCGCAATCGCTTCCCGGGCATCGTCACCCGGGTCGAACGCGATGGCGTGATGGCACTGGTTGAGGTGCAGTCCGGCCCGCATCGCATCGTGTCGCTGATCAGTCGCGAGGGTGCCGATGAGCTCGGCCTCGAGCCGGGCGTGATCGTCGCAGCAAGCGTGAAGTCGACCAACGTCGTCATCGAACGAGAGAGCCACTGATGCGCGCACCACGCGCCATCCGTTCGACCGGAGTCGCGCTCATTGCAGCGGTGACGAGTCTGCTCGTCGTCTCGCCAGCGACTGCAGCCACGTCAGTCTTCACGCCGGCATCAGACGCGAAGGTGACCGGCACGATCACGGTTTCTGCCGCTTCATCGCTCACCGATGTGTTCCCGGTGATCGCGAAGGCATTCCAGAAGCGATACCCGGGCACGAATGTGAAGTTCAACTTCGGTGGCAGTTCGACACTCGTCAATCAGATCAAGGGCGGGGCACCGGTCGACGTGCTGGCGACGGCGTCGGAGCCGACGATGTGGTCAGCAGTCAATGCCGGACTGGTCGGTAAGCCACTACTCTTCGCGAAGAACACGATGGCGATCGCGATGCCCGCTGACAATCCCGCTCACATCACGTCACTCGCAGATCTTGCTCGGCCCGGCACGCTCGTCGGAGTTTGCGCGGTCACTGTGCCCTGCGGTGCCGCTGCCCGTGACCTCTTCGCACTCAACAAGGTGACGGTGCGACCCGTCACGCAAGAACTTGATGTGCGCAGCCTGCTCGGAAAAGTGCTCTCCGGGGATCTCGATGCCGCAATAGTCTACGTCACTGACGTGAAGGCCGTGGGCAAGAAGGTCAGCAGCGTGCAGATTCCGGCATCACTCAACGTGACCACCACCTACCCGGTGGCCACAGTCGGCAAGACGACCAACCCCGTTGTCGCACAACGCTTTGTCGACTACCTGCGCTACAGCCTCTCGGCCCAGGGCATCTTGCGGGCCTACGGCTTCGCGAAGCCCTGGTAATCATGACTCGTCGTCACGCTCCGTGGTTTCTGCTGATCCCCGGTCTCATCGCAGTCATCTTCCTGGTACTTCCGGTCATTGGGCTGATCACCCAGGCACCTTGGGGATCCTTCGGCACCTTGCTCAGTGATCCGGTCACTCGCGATGCCCTGCGCATCTCAGCGTTGTCGTCACTATGCGCCACAGCCATCTGCATCGTGCTCGGCACGCCACTCGCCTGGTTACTCGCACGAAACGCATTGCCCGGCACACGATTCATTCGCGCGCTCGTGGTCGTGCCTTTGCTACTTCCGCCGGTCGTCGCCGGCGTCGGCCTGCTCACCGCCTTTGGTCGCCGCGGGTTTGCCGGTGCGTTTCTCTACGACCACTTCGGCATTCAGTTTCCATTCACCACGGCAGGCGTGATCCTCGCCGAGACCTTCGTCGCGATGCCGTTCTTAATCATCACCGTGGAAGCCGGCTTCCGCGGGCTGCATAAGGAATACGAGGAAGTAGCAGCGACCCTCGGCGCCTCGTCATGGCAGACGTTTCGGCACGTGACTCTGCCGTTGGTCGCACCCGCGCTGCTCTCCGGCGTGGTGCTGTGCTGGGCTCGTGCAGTCGGAGAGTTCGGCGCGACGATCGGCTTCGCCGGTAACTTCCCAGGCGTCACGCAGACAATGCCGCTCGCGATCTACTCCGAGCTCGAAGTCGATCGATCATTGGCCATCGGGCTCAGCGTGATCTTGCTGATGGTGTGCTTAGTGATTCTCGTGCTGCTGCGCCGCACCTACTTACGCGGAGATACGAGAAACGATTGAGCGCCGCTCGCACCTAAGGCCTTCGCGCCTGATCGCTACGAGCTCATTCGGTTCGCGTGTGATCGCTACCGTGCACCTGCTCGAGCGCGTGCACCAGCCACGGAGTCATCACGGCCACCGCATCACGTGCACCGCCAGGTGATCCCGGGGCATTGACGATGAGCGTCTCGCCAGCGAGACCGGCAATGGCACGGGAAAGCGCCGCAGTGGCAACGCCATTGGCGAGGCCGTAGGCGCGAATGGCCTCGGCAATGCCGGGAGCCTCACAGTCAATGACCCGACGCGTCATCTCCGGGGTGCGATCACTGGGCGTGAGGCCAGTGCCACCAGTGGTGATGATCAGCTCGTAACCACCCTTGATGCCATCGCGAAGCGCCGCCTCGACCGGCTCGCCATCGGAGGCAACAACGGGGCCGTCGACAGCGATGCCGAGAGCGGTGAGAGCTTCGACGAGCACGGGGCCACTGCGGTCTTCCCACTCGCCCTTGGCGGTGCGAGTGGAGACCGTGATGACGAGTGCGCGCGGGGTCACCTTGATCATGACGGACGCACCCAGGTGCCTGAACGGCCGCCGCGCTTCTCGAGCAGTTCGATACCGCCGATGGCGGCCATGCGATCAACACCCTTGACCATGTCGATGAAGGCGAGTGCTGCGACAGCGACGCTGGTCAGTGCTTCCATTTCCACGCCGGTGCGATCTGCGGTGCGCACGGTTGCGGTGATCTCGAGGTAGTCGTCGGCGAGCTCCAGGCCAACGTCTACGCCATGAATGGCGAGCGGGTGGCAGAGCGGGATGAGATCGGGGGTGCGCTTGGCTGCCTGAATGCCTGCGATGCGTGCAACTGCGAGGGCATCGCCCTTCGGAACACCTGCGCCGCGCAGCATGCCAACGACCTCTGTCGAGACCGTGACGCGACCGCGCGCTGTCGCACTGCGCACCGTGATGTCCTTGCCGCTGACATCGACCATGCGTGCATCACCGTCATCATTGAGATGGGTGAACCGCGCCTCACTCATGTCTACTCCCCGCACTCGATGACGCGAACGCTATCGCCTGCAGCGACTGAGCTCACGCCCTCGTTGATCACGATCATGCAATTGGCCCGCGCGAGGCCGCCCACGACATGCGAGCCCTGGCCGCCTACGGGCGTGACCGTGCCTGCTGCGCGATCGAGGTGGCCCCGAGCGAATTGGCGCTTGGCACCAGGCGATTGCATGCCCTCGGTCATGGTGGCCATGCGATCAGGGCGCTGAATCATGTCGGCGCCGAGCATCGTGCGAATCGCGGGGCGCACGAAATTCTCGAAGGAGACATAGGAACTCACCGGATTACCGGGCAACGTGATGATCGGCACCGTGCGCGAGTCGACAGTGACACTTCCGCAGCCCTGCGGCATGCCTGGCTGCATCGCAGTCTTGATGAAGTCGACGGAGCCAAGGGTGCTGAGTACTGCCTTGACCGTGTCATAGGCGCCCATGCTGACCCCACCGCTGGTGAGGATGAGATCGCATTCGCGCGCAGCCGAGTCGATGGCCGCGCGAAATTCCGCTTCGTCGTCGGCCACGCGAGTGCGGCGATCGCCGATGGCGCCGGCCTCCGTGCACGCCGCGACAAGAAGATAGGAGTTGCTGTCGACAATTTGACCCGACTCGAGCGGAGTCCCCGGGTCGATAAGCTCACTGCCAGTCGAGAGCACGCCGATGCGCGGACGACGATGCACCTTGATCTCCGCAAGGCCGATGGCCGCGAGCACGGCTATCTGACGGCTGGTGATCACAGTGCCGGCGCGCAGCACGAGATCACCCGCGGTGACGTCATCCCCAGCGCGACGAATGAAGGCGCCCTCATCAACCGACTCATGAATGGTGACCGTGCCCATCGAGCCATCGGTGCGCTCAACCGGAACGACAGCAGTCGTGCCCGCCGGAATCGGGGCGCCGGTCATGATGCGAATGGCCGTGCCAGGGCGTACGGCGAGGTCGGTGGTGTAGCCGGCTGCGAGATCGGCAATGACATCGAGGGCAGCTGGTGAGTCAGTGGTGGCGGCGGATACATCGGCGGCCAGCACGGCGTAGCCGTCCATCGAGGAGTTGTCGAAGTTCGGCAGCGACCAGGGGGCCACGACATCCTCGGCCAGGGCGCAGCCCAGGCAGTCGGTCAGCGGAGCGCTGATGACCTCGGTGGTGGTCACGAGCGAGAGCACTCGGGCCAGGTAGTCGTCGACGCTCATTAAGGGGCTCACCCCCCAAGGCTAGGGGCGGTCCCTGTTCTCCGCCTGCGGGTTTGGCCAGCCGTTGCTACCCTTCCTAAGAGAAGGAGAGGCCCATCATGAGCAGCGACACCGAGCGTCCCACCGAGGCACTGCGCCACATCTGGCAAGGCACCCCTGGCGCCATGCAGGAACTCGATGAGGAGTGCAACCCCAACAAGGCGTGCCGCAACATGAAAGAGGTCAACTTCGACGGCTTCGGCGAAGAGGGCATCCCGGTTCCCGACGCCTGGCGCAACAAGCTCGAGCGCGAGGGCAAGCGCACGGGCCAGTCGCTCGGCGCCATGCTGAACAACGGCTGAGCCTGTGGCCTCCGCATTCGACGGCACCACCGTCGACTCCCTTACTGACGACCTCCGCGGCCAGGGCTACATCGCCGACCGCGGTCTCGCGACCACCCTGCTTCTCGCACTGAAGCTCGGCCGCCCGATCCTGCTCGAGGGTGAGGTCGGCGTCGGCAAGACCGAACTGGCTCGCACTCTCGCGACAATGCTCGGACGCGACCTGATTCGCCTGCAGTGCTACGAGGGCATCGACATGAACCACGCCCTGTACGAGTGGGATTACGCACGACAGATGCTGTTCGTGCGCTCGCTCAGCCAGGCTGAGGTTGCCAGCACCGATGAGGATCTCTTCGGCGAGCGATTCCTGGTCGAGCGTCCGCTGCTGCAGGCCGTTCGCGCCGGTGATCGCTGCGTGCTTCTCATCGACGAGGTCGATCGCGCCGACGATGAGTTCGAGGCCTTCCTGCTCGAACTGCTCAGTGACTTTCAGGTCACGATCCCTGAGGTCGGCACCATTACCGCTGACACTCGCCCGATCGTGATCCTCACCTCGAACCGCACGCGCGAACTGCACGATGCGCTCAAGCGCCGTTGCCTCTACACCTGGATCGGATTCCCCGAGCAGGAGCGCGAAGTCCAGATCGTTCGCTCGCGCCTGCCCCATGTCACCGATTCCCTTGCAGCGCAGGTGGTTTCGGCCGTCAACAAGTTGCGCGCCATGGAGCTCGAGAAGCTGCCGGGTGTCGCCGAGACCATCGACTGGGCCGAGAGCCTCGACGCCCTAGGCGTGCAGTCACTGACCCCCGAGGCCGCAATCGACACCCTCGGTGCCGTGGTCAAGGATCGCGACGATCTCGACTACACGACCAAGAGCGTCCTGGATGTCGTCTCCTGACGCGATCGATGCCGTCTTCGTCGAATTCGGTCACGCACTGCGCGACGTCGGATTGCCGATCGGCACCGACGACATCCTGACCTTCTGCGCCGGGGTCAACGAGCTCGATGTCACTGACGTCATGGACGTCTACTGGGCCGGCCGCGCGACACTCGTGCGCAGGCGTGAGCACGTAGCGATCTATAACGAAATCTTCCAGCGCTTCTTCTTCGACAACGGAACCACGGGTTCCGAACCGGTCAAGAAGATGATGCGGGCATCATCGAACGCCGGCGCCACCATCGAGGTGCCGAACACCGAAGAGGGTTTGCCCGGCGAGATCAGCCCCGATGAAGTCAAGCTCGGCTACGTCGCGAGCACGTCAGAGATCTATCGTCACAAGGCCTTCGCCGACTGCACCGACGAGGAAGTTCGCCAACTGCGCCGACTTATGTCGCGAATGCGCGTCACTCCGCCCAAGCGTCGCACTCATCGCATGACCCGTGCCCGTAGGCCTGGCACGGTCGACATGCGCCGCATGGTGCGCGAGTCGATGCGCGCCCTGGGCGAGCCGCGTGAGCTCAGCTTCCGCAAGCGCAAGGAGAAGTTGCGCCCGCTGGTTCTCATCCTCGACGTCTCAGGCTCGATGGCCGATTACTCGCGAAACCTGCTCCAGTTCGCCTATTCGGCCCGACGCGCAAACGCCAAGGTCGACGTCTTCTGCTTCGGCACCCGCCTGACCCGGATCACGAAGTCCCTGGACCGCCGCAGCCCCGATGAGGCCATGCGCCGCGCGGGCGAGTCGGTGCTCGATTGGGACGGAGGCACCCGGATTGGTGACTCCCTTCGTGCTTTCACCCGCGAGGCTCGTCGTTCACGCCTGGGCCGCGGCGCCATCGTGGTGATCTGCTCCGACGGACTCGACCGCGGCGAGCCCCAGGCCTTGTCTGAGTCCATGGAGGCCCTGTCGCGCATCGCACACCGGGTGATCTGGGTGAATCCGCACCGCGGCGACGCGGTCGTCTACGTGCCCGCATCCCTGGGCATGATCGTCGCGGATCCTTATATCGACGAGGTGCACTCCGGCCATAACCTCGCTAGCCTCGAGCGTCTGGCCAACCGACTAGCGAAGGTGGGGTAACCCATGCGTTACAGCATTTCCCTGCAGGCCGAAGGTGATCGCGAGTTCACCCTCGAAGAGACCATCGTGCTCGCTGACGCGGTAGCGCCGCTCGAGGGCATTGCCAGCGGCATGGGCACCTGGGGCTACGGCGCTCAGATCGTGGTCGAGGCCGAGAACTCCGACCTCGCTGTCGAGAAGGCACTCGTGGTGTTCGCCGAGGCCATTGCGAAGACCGACCTGCCCGTGTGGCCGGTCGCGCGCGCTGAGTCACTCGCCGAGGACGACGACTACGCCGAGCTCGAAGACCTCATTCCGTGATCCGACTGGGCAGCCTGGCCGGTTACTCCTTCGAAGGCCCACGGGCCCTTGCCGGCTGGACGGCCCCTGCACAGCCCGCGGTTTACGCACTTCTCGCCAAGTCGAATCCTGAGCGCTCGCAAGAGTTTTCCGTCATCTACGTCGGCCACTCAGACGATCTCACGACCGAGGGCTTCCCCTTTCGGCACCCGCGCTCACCCGCATGGATCGAGCGCGCCGGAGGCAAGTTCAACCTGCATATTTGCTGGCTCGACGTGCCGGGTGGCACGAAAGCTCATCGCGAGCAGATCATGCAAGAGCTCATCGCGATCTACAACCCCAGTTGCAATGCGAACAAGTTCGACAATGCGTGGAAAGAAGAATGGATCGGCGCGTACGACACAAGTGTTACCGACGCGTTGACCACCGACCGCAATCCCGACTAGCGATTCGCATCGCCCACCTGTGATGTGTATTTCCGAGTACCGGCTCTGCCGGCACTACGGTGGTCAAATGAGACCTGAACCTTCCGGGAATCCAGTCATCAACTCTCTTCGTCGCTATTTCCCAGGCGTCAGAAGGTGGCGGCAGCTGAGGGCGTGGCGAAAAAGGGGTTACGGACTTCCCGCCCCGAACATGGTGAAGATCGAGGTACTTCTGCGCCGAGGTCTTCCCGATGCAATCTGGATCGAGACTGGCACTTTCCTCGGCGACACAACTGATGCGCTGGCGCGTCAAGCCAGCCACGTGTACACGATCGAGCCGTCAGTAGATCTGGTCACACGAGCGCGAATTCGCTTCGAGGGTAGATCGAACATCACGGTTCTCGAGGGCACTTCAGAAATGATGCTCCAACCCACGATTGGGGGCATTAGTGGTGATGTCAATTTCTGGCTTGACGGGCATTTCTCCTCTGGGCCGGCCTTTCACGGTGCCTTTCACGGTGCTTCGGAAACCCCGATCATCGATGAGCTTCAGACGATTGAGCGCCACCTGTCGAGACTCGGCCGGATCGTGATTTGCATTGACGACATTCGCTGCTTCCGATCAGGCAATGAAGGTATGCCGACTTACCCCGAACGAAGCTTCTTGGTCGAGTGGGCTGATCGTCACGGATTTTCATGGGAAATCGAACATGACATCCTCATCGCGACTCGCCTCGCCCAGTCCTAGTCAGTGGTCGGCAAGACCCCAATCATGTGGCTTGCACGGACCCGCACATGCGAATGCCCCCGGCCAAGGCCGAGGGCATTCGCAACAGTGAGGATGACTAGTCGAGATCGACTCCCACAGCCTCCATGAGACGCGAGCGACGCGTACCCATGGCGGGCTTGTTGACGCCGTCCGCCACGTGATCATCGTGGTTGAAGGTGGCTCCGACCACGATGCCCTCGCCCATGCCGTACAGCAGGGGAAGCGCGCCCGCAGTGACTGCGCCGGTGGTGTTGATGGAGGTCAGGCCCGGAGCGATTGCCTCGGCGTCTGACTTCACCTGCCACACGAGATCAGCGGACTCCTCGAGGCCTGTCGCCACGGTCTTCAGCTGGGTGCTGACGATGTACAGGTAGACAGCGAGACCCGCGATGAGCGCGGCGATGTCGATGACAGTGAAGAGTTGCATTCCGGTCATGAGCGCACCTTGTCCAGTACTCGTCCGAGGAACAGATGGTGTTCCAGTCCTTCCGCCAGCACGAGCTCGACGCCACCGGCAGTGGTGGTGATGAGCGCGGTATCGGCGGTGTTCTCCTTGATGGAGACCAGCGTTGCCTTGATCATGTCGACGCGCTTGCGGATACGTGCGACGAAGATGACCAGAAGGGTCAGCAGCGCTGCAACAACCACGACAACGACAGCGCCGAGGATGTTGGCGATGAGCCAGAGGTTATCGACCTGTGAATCCATGTCAGCCTCCCAGCCGTGTACGGCCACGCTTGAGGCCGGCGATGATTCCGAGTGCGGAATCGATGGTTTCGTTAAGTCCGGCCAGGCCAGCGGTGTTCTTCTCCGCCTGCTGGAGGCGAGTCAAGATGCTGCCTGCCTGATTGCCGATGCGCCAGGCAATGACCAGGATCGGTACGACTAGCGCGACGACTACGAGCACGACCACGAGGCCGATGATGTAGCCGAGGAGCCAGCCCTCATGTCCGGTGAAGTCCATGTGTCAGCCCTCCCTAGATCGAATCCGCGAAGGCCTTGACCGGAGCAAGGCTCTGGTTGACCGACGCCACGGTGGACGGAACAGTGGATGTCTTCTGGACGATGACCTCGACGCCGCCATCGAGAACCGCGAGGGTCTTCGACGTGGCTGAGAGATGCATGACCGCGCGCAGCAGGCCGAGTGCGGCCGCAGCGATGATCAGAGCTCCCAGGATCAACGTGACTACTGCTTCAACTGGCATACCGGTCTCCTAACCGAGAAGCTTCGAGACGGGACCGGCGTAACGCACCGCTCCATTGGCAACTTCCTTGATCACTACATCGGTGGTCGCGAGCAACTCGGGGGTGGTGTTGAGCTCCCCGATCAGTGCGACGCCGCCGGCAAGGGTGTCATCGGATGCCGCGCGTATGCGCTCCAGCGCACCGAGCAGCATGTTCAGCAGCCCCACGAGCACGGGCACGATGATGATGAGCAGGATCAGATTTCCGACCATCCACAGACTCATATTGTGTCTCCAGTTCTAGCGGCTCGGGGCCGGCTCGTAGGGCATGAAGAACCGTGCGAATACGCGCTTGGCCGCACGACGGAAGGCGGTCAGGCCAATCGCCAGGCCACTTGCCGCCTTCGGACCACCGATGGCCATGGGATCGCGTCCCTCAGCCATCGCGGTGATGCGAGCCTTCATGGAGTTCGCTGTCTGGTCGACGAGCACGCCGGTGACGTCAACGACGAGTCCGCGGCCGTACTGCGCCGCAGCACCGGAGATCGCGAGATCCATGCTGATGTCGACGCGAGTCGAGGCACCGAGGGGCTTCAGGGCGATGGTCATCAGCATGAGTGCTGAACCACGGCCCTTCTTGTCAGCACCTGCGGCGTCGAGCACGAGGGCCTTGCGGGCCTCGTCGCGCTCCTTGATTTTCACCGATCCGGAGAACTCGAGCTTCACGGGGCCGGCGGAGATGATCACGTCGCCCTCGTACTGCTCGTCGCCAACCTGATTCGTCAGATCTGCGCCTGGAATACATGCCGCGACTAGCGGAATGTCGTAGAAGAACTTCCAGACTTGATCGACCGGCTGATCGATGTCGAATGACTGATTGATCAGCATGCAACCTCCCGAGGGATGAATGAAGTGGGGTCTTTCTCGAATGCCTTCCTGCACCCCATGGCGCAGAAGTAATACGTCGTTCCTTCATAGTCGAAGGGACGATTCGCGGGAACGGCCTCAACCGTCATCCCGCAGACGAGATCAATGACCTCGTCAGGCTCAATCATCGGCAGCATCGTCCGCTTGCGTGCCTTCAAGGCACCGGCGGCACGGAGCTGCACCAATTCGGCCAGGATCGACACCGCGATCTCGCGATGGCTCGTGTGACCGAGGTCGAGACCGATCGGCACGTGCACCTGGTCGAGCTTCTGGCTCGGAACACCCTGCTCGGCAAGGAATCCGCGAACGACTTCGCCGCGCTTACGCGAGGCGACCAAACCAACCATTGCCGCCTCGGCACGAAGTGCCTCAGTGACAGCTTCCTCATCGCCATGACCTTGAGTCGCGATGACAACAGCGGTCGACGGCGTGATCATCGTCGACACGAAATCGGGGCCATCAACGAGATCTGCGCGCCAGCCGACACCGCGCACGAGATCGACGAGGGTCATCGCCATCGGCGAGCGACCCACGACGAGCACATGCGGAAGTGCAGCGACTGGCTCGATGAAGATCTGCAGTGCACCTTCGCTCTGGCACGACATCGGAACAGTCATGACGCCATCTGGAACATGAATGTTCTCGAGATCCTTCTGCTGGCCGAGCCAGATAAGTGCTGACTCACCCTTCTCCAGAACCTTCTTGGCCTCGCGGATGATGACCGGCTCAGCGCACGCGCCGCCAATCCATCCGTAGATCGAGCCGTCGTCCATGATGATCGCCCGTGAACCGTGCTGGCCGGAGGACGGTGGCTGTCGCCACACAACGGTTGCCAAGGCAAAGGACTCACCGGAGCGCATGAGCTCCAGTGCCCTCGCCATGACATCCGGTCCTTCGGCCGGCCGATTCGCGGTCATGAGTTACTAGCCCACCTTCACCGGAGGCATGCCCGAGACGTCCTTGCCCGTCTGGAGTGCCTCGAAGACGCGGTTCGGCATCAGCGGCATGTCGACGTTACGAACACCGGTGTGCTCGATCGCGTTCATGACCGCATTGACGAAGGCCGCGGGGCCGGCGACAGTTGCGCACTCGCCGATGCCCTTGGCACCGATCGGGTGGTGCGGGCACGGGGTAACAACCTCGTGCAGCTCGAAGCCCGGGGTCTCCCATGCAGTGGGCAACAGGTAGTCCATGTAGTTGGACCCGATGCAGTTGCCCTCCTCATCGAAGGTGATGTACTGCATGTTCGCCATTGCGTAGGCCTCGGTAAGACCGCCCATGACCTGTCCTTCGACGATCATCGGGTTGATTCGCACACCGCAGTCATCGACTGCGACGAACTTCAGGACATCCCACACGCCGGTCTCTGCGTCAACCTCGACCTTGCAGAAGTACGCGGCGAACGGCCACGTCAGGTTCGGCGGGTCGTAGTACGCGTTGTTCTCAAGACCGGGCTCCATCCCATCGGGGATGTTGCTGTAGGCCGCGAGTGCGCAGTCCTGGATCGTGACGCCACGCTCCTGGTTGCCACGCACGTAGAACCGACCCAACTCCCACTCGATGTCTTCCTCAGACACCTCGAGCAGATGTGCGGCGATCTTGCGAGCCTTTGCACGGATCTTGCGAGCGACCATCGCGACGGCAGCGCCGGCAACGGGGGTCGAACGCGAGGCGTAGGTGCCCATGCCGAACGGCGCGGTATCGGTATCGCCTTCCTCGACGACGATGTCGTCGGCCGGAATACCGAGCTCGTGCGCGACGATCTGCGCCCACGTTGTCTCATGGCCCTGGCCCTGGGTCTTCGCACCGGTGCGCAGGATTGCCTTGCCGGTCATGTGAATGCGCAGTTCGGCCGAGTCGAACATCTTGATACCGATGATGTCGTACTCGCGGCTGTTGCCGGCACCGAGCGGCTCGGTCATGGTGGAGATACCGAGACCGAGGAGCTTGCCGCGCTTGCGCGCTTCTTCCTGCTCCTGCTTGAAGGTGTCGTAGCCAATGGCCTCCATGCCGACCTGCATGCACTTGTCGTACTGGCCGGAGTCGGTCAGGAAACCGAATGCCGTGCGGTACGGGAACATGTCGTCCTTGACCAGGTTGATGCGACGGAACTCCGCCTGGTCCATGCCGAGATCATTCGCCGCAGCGTGGATCATGCGCTCCTGGAAGAACATGGCCTCGGTAACACGGAAGGAGCATCGGTAGGCGACGCCGCCCGGTGCCTTGTTCGTGTAGTAGCCCACGGAAGTGAGGTGAGCTGCCGGGATGTCGTAGCACGCGAAGGTCGAGTGCATGAGCCCGATCTTGAACTTGGTGGGCTGTGCATCGGCGTAGAACGCACCGTGATCAGAGATCGTGTGCATGCGCATACCCAGGATCTTGCCGTCCTTGCGCATCGCGACCTGACCCTGCAGGTACACATCGCGACCGAAGCCGGTCGAGATCAGGTTGCCGGTGTTGTCCTCAATCCACTTCACCGGACGCTCGGTCAGGATCGACGCGAGGATCGAGATGACGTAGCCGGGGTAGATCGGCACCTTGTTGCCGAAGCCGCCGCCGAGGTCGGGCGAGATGATGCGGATCTGGTGCTCGGGGATCTCCGCGACCATGGCCACAGCTGCGCGCACGATGTGCGGAGCCTGGCTGGTCATGTAGACGGTGAGCTTGCCGGTCGCGCGGTCGTAATCGGCGATGGAACCGCAGTTCTCCATCGGCGACGGGTGCGAACGCGGGTAGTGCAGATCAATGGTGGAGACGACATCGGCGTCGGCGAATGCCTGGTCGGTGCGCTCCTTGTCGCCGATCTCCCATTCGAAGATCTTGTTGGTCGGCTGGTTTTCCTTGTCATCGCGAATGATCGGCATGCTCGGGTCCTGAGCCTGCGTCGGATTCACGATGGCCGGCAGCTGCTCGTACTCGACGACGATCTTGGCGCAGGCGTCCTTGGCAACATACGGATCGTCAGCAATGACCGCCGCGACTTCCTGGCCCTGGAAACGCACCTTGTCGGTGGCGAGAACTGCCTGGGTGTCGTACGACAGGGTCGGCATCCACGCGAGGTTGCGTGCCGCCATCATCTCGCCGGTCAGCACCAGGCGAACGCCCGGAACCTCCCATGCCGCAGAGGTGTCGATCGACTTGATGCGCGCATGAGCGACGGTGCTGCGGAGGATCTCCATGTGCAGCATGCCGGGCAGCACGACGTCATCGACGTACTTGCCCTTACCGCGGATAAAGCGGTTGTCCTCGACGCGGCGGCGGCTTGCGCCCATTCCACCGATCTTGATTTCGTCCAGTGACATCAGGCCTCCTGCGGCTGGTCGTTGCGCATCTTCTCGGCCGCCCAGAGGACGGACTTGACGATGTTCTGGTAGCCGGTGCACCGGCAGAGGTTTCCGGACAGTGCCCAGCGGACTTCGTCCTCAGTGGGGTTGGGGTTGCGCTCGAGAAGTGCCTTCGAGGCGAGCATCATGCCCGGAGTGCAGAAACCACACTGCAGACCGTGCTCTTCCTTGAAGCCTTCCTGCACCGGGTGCAGGCCACTTGCCGTGCCCATGCCCTCGACGGTTTCAACCTTGTGGCCGTCTGCCTGGACCGCGAACATCGTGCAGCTCTTCAGCGGGCTACCGTCGAACAGCACGGTGCAGGCACCGCAGTTCGAGGTGTCGCAGCCGGAGTGCGTGCCAGTCAGAGCAAGACCCTGGCGCAGCAGGTGGACCAGCAGCAGGCGCGGCTCGACGTCGACGGTGCGCTTCTCGCCGTTGACCTCGATGGTGACCCGGCGAACCGGAGTATCGGCACCGGGGTTGGGGGCTACTTCGTCATACAGGCTCGACATGGTCAGGCTGCCTTCTGCTCGGAGTGTGCAATGTTGGTCAGGATGCGCGTCACGAAGGTCTTGACGATGTGGCGCTTGTAATCGGATGAACCGCGGTGATCAGTGCGGGGATCAGCTGCCGCGGCAACGGCGTCAGCAGCTGCCTCGATGTTCTCCGGGGTGAGGGTCTTGCCCACGAGCACCGAGATGGCGTCGTTGGCGTCGATGGTGCGACCACCCACGCCGGCGAGTGCGCAACCGGCACGACCGACGGTTGCACCGTTCATGTCGAGTGCGACAGCAACCGATGCAGTTGCGAAGTCGCCGACACGACGCTCGAGCTTGAGGTAGCTGCCCCGCGGGGTGCCCTTGGCAGGAGGAATGACTGCCTCGATCGCGATCTCGTTGTAGGCCAGTGCATTGGTGAAGGGGCCAACGACGAAATTGCGGAGATCGATCTCGCGCTTGCCCTTGGGGCCTTGGACGACGATGCGTCCGCCGAGGGCGATCATCGTGGCTGACCAGTCACCCTGCGGATCGGCGTGGCACAGCGAGCCGACGAAGGTGCCGCGGGTGCGAATGATCGGGTCAGCGACGAGTGACGCAGCTGCAGCCAGAGTCGGGTGCGTGGCCGCGAGGGTGGTCGACTGCTCGAGATCCTCATGACGAACCAGTGCACCGATGCGCAAGGTGCCATCAGGGTCGATGGTCATGTAGTCCAGGCCGGGGATGCCGTTGATATCAACCAGCATTTCGGGGGAGGCGAAGCGCAGCTTGACCATGGGGATCAGGCTCTGGCCGCCGGCGAGGATCTTGGCCTCTCCGCCACCGGCTTCGAGCAGGGCAATGGCCTCACCAATGGACTTCGGCGCCTCGTAGGCAAATTTGGGGGGGTACATGGTGTCCTCTCGGCTCTATGCGTGCGTGTCGCGAACGGCGACGGGAAGGGAATCGGCATCGGGATCAGGGCGGGGCTCCTGGTGCGGGGGCCACGGGCCCTGCACCGGCTGGCTGGAGACCTTCAAGAACTCGGTGAACTGGGGGAATGCCCAGACAGTCGGGCTCTTGCCAGTCTTGGGCGAGTTCTCGATGAGTGCGAACAGCCGAGGGCTGCCTGTCTCATGACCCGTTGATTCAATCGCCATTACAAGAACCTTTCGTGTGCGCGACGGCTTTACAGACGTCGCTCCCCGATGGACTCACATATCCAAGGCTGAGTATGGAAGTCCCGCAACTGGAAAGGTGAGCAAACCCACAAATTGATCAATATTTCGGCCTAGCACCAGCTTGGCCGTCGCGCATTTTGGACGCGCTGTTTCGACGGGGTCTATCCCAAGCGAAGGGCGTGGATCATCTGGGCCGCAATGGATACGGCGATCTCAGCAGGGCCTTTCGAGCCAATCTCCAGGCCAGCAGGCCCATGAATGCGGGACAGATCAGTCACATCACGCATGGCGAGCCAGTCAGCCCTCGATACCTGCATCGAGGGGGAGCCCAGGGCGCCGATGTATCCCGCATCGCTCTCGAGGGCGTACATCAGGCAGGTACTCGACATCTCGACGTCGTGGCCCATCACGACGATGCCGTCAATCGGCGAGGAGCTCGCGGCCAGGCCTGCCACCATGCCGGTGCGCATCTCGACAGCGACCTTCCAGCCCAGCAATTTTCCTTGCGCTGCAAGGGCTTCAGCGATCGGGCCTTGGCCGGCGACTACCAGGCGAGTAATCGGTGCGAGCACGACAGTGACCTCGTTATCGGTCACGAAGACTGCCGGGCGATCAGTGGGGCCAGGCGCGGCCGCCTCCTGATCGACAGCCGAGACGAGGCTGATCGACGTGACCACATCGTCGTCGAGAGCAGCAGTGAAGGTCACCGCCTCACGAGCCAGCAAGCGAGGCCACATCTCGGCGGGGAACTGCTCTGCGGGCACGACGAGGAATTCGACCTCAGTTCCGGTCTCCAGACCGCAGATCGAACTCTCGATCACGTTGACCGAATGACGCACTCGGCGGCCTTGGCTCAGTTTCCGCTCAGCAACGTCAGCCAGCAGGCCATCGAAGGCTCCGCCCATGAGCTGACCGATGCGTCCGCCACCAGGCGTGAAGGCCAGGGCGTCGTCAGACACGACCGGGGCCAGCATCACTGCAACATCGGCACGAGTGCCGGATCGAGCACAGGCGGACACGCTCAAGGAGATGTCATACATGCGGGAAGTGTAGGTCGGTGCTGTCACTCGCGCTCGTGAGTGAAGGGAGTTCGGCGTTGCAACGACATCCCGAGATCACGAGAGAGGTGTTCGCTACAGCTTGGGTCAGCCGCCGGCGAAGGGCGGCAAGACGTCGACTCGACTTCCGGCGCTGATCGCAGTGCTTGCATCACTGCATGAGACCTCGTCGAGCAGGAATGAGCAGCGCGGACGTACCGCGACGAATTCCGGGAAGCGGCTGCAGAGTTCGTCGAGCACCGAACCAAGAGTGCCGGGCTGCACAGTGACGGTGCTTTCACCTACTGCAGCACGAGCTGCAGCGAAGAGATGAACGTGAACTGTTGACGTGTCAGGCACGTCAGCCGCCAATGGCCGACATCGGCCGAGTCGGCTGGATGAACAGCGGGTCATTGACACCATGACCGCGCAACTTCTCCATCGTCGACTGCGCGAAAAGCTTCGCGATGCGTGCACGTCGCTCATCAGTCGAGAGTGACTCGTCGCGGATGACGTGACGAATATCAGTCTCATCGCGAGCAAACAGGCAGTTACGAATCTGGCCGTCGGCAGTCAGGCGCAAGCGATCGCAGGCTTCGCAGAACGGCTTCGACACACTCGCGATGATGCCGACGGTGGCCGGGCCGCCATCGACGTAGAACTCTTCTGCCGGTGCAGAACCACGACTCGGCACAGGTGTAAGTGTGAATTCGCTTTCGAGCATCTCGTGAATCTGCGCAGCAGTGACCATGTCACCGCGCTCCCATGCAGAGCCGGCATCGAGTGGCATTTGCTCAATGAAGCGAAGGTTCCAGCCATTGGCAATAGCGTGCCGTAGCAACGGGATTGCCTCGTCTTCATTAACTCCGCGCATCAGAACTGCATTCACCTTCACCGGAAGCAGTTCTGCGGCCTTTGCTGCCTCGATGCCGGCAATGACATCGTCGAAGCGATCGCGGAAGGTCAGCTTCTTGAAGCGCTCGCGATCGAGAGTGTCGAGACTGATGTTCACTCGCTTGAGACCGGCCGCCTTGAGATCAGGTGCCATGTCGGCAAGTCGAATGCCATTCGTCGTCAACGAGATTGCCGGAGTGATCGGCAGCTCATTAATGCGACGGACGATCTCGACAATGTCAGGACGCAGCAATGGCTCACCACCGGTCAGACGAATGCCGGTGATGCCGTTCTCGGTTGCGACCTCAATGACCTCGATGAGTTCATCGACTGACAGCAGATGCTCACCCGGCAGCCAGTCGGCGAAGTCACTGGGCATGCAGTACGTGCATCGAAGATTGCAACGATCGGTGACCGAGACGCGAAGATCGCGATGCACTCGGCCGAAGGTGTCAACGAGCTGGCTCATGCGCAGTTCACCCATTCATCGGTGCCATCAGCGAAGACTTGGTGCTTCCAGACCGGGAGCAGTTCCTTGGTGCGATCGACCAGTGCGGTGCAGGCGGTGAAGGCAACGTCACGGTGAGCCGACGACACGATCGCGATCAGGGCCGCGTCACCCACGGCGAGGTCACCGACTCGGTGAGCAACGGCCAAGGCGATGAGGTCGAACTCGGCCGCGATCGACTCAGCCACCTGCTGCAGCACATCGCCTGCGGAGGGATGGCCCTCATAGGTGAGGCGCTCGACGCTCTTGCCATGGTCGTGATTGCGCACATCGCCCGAGAAGGTGACGACAGCCCCGGCGCGGTCATCGCGCACGGCAGCCTGCATCGCCTCAAGATCGAGGGGTCGGTCGACCACTTCGACAAGACGAACTGCGCTCATGCCGCCATTATTGGCGTACTGGGCCAAGTCGGCCTGGGGAAGCTTCACCCACCCACCCTTCCATGAGGAGCCCCCGTGCGCGATGTGCATGCCGAACTGAGCGCCATCATCAAGGCTGACGGCGCCGCGGCGATGGCCACGGTGGTGCGCACCTGGAAGTCGGCACCCCGCCCGGCCGGCGCCTCAATGCTCGTCACCGAGGCTGGCGAGGCCGTGGGCAGCGTGAGCGGTGGCTGCGTCGAGGGTGCCCTCTACGAACTCGGGCTCGAGGTGCTGGCCGACGGACAGTCGCGTTTCGAGACCTACGGCGTCAGCGACGACGATGCCTTCGCGGTCGGCCTGACCTGCGGCGGCATCCTGGAGATCTTCGTCGAGAAGGTCAGTCGCGAGACCTGGCCCGAGATCGAGGGCGTACTCGCGAGCATTCGCGATGAGGAGCCGGTGGCCGTAGCCACCATCGTGCGCGGACCGCACCACGTCGGCCGCCACCTGATCATTCGTCCCGATCGTCGCGAAGGGTCGCTCGGCACAGATCGACTCGACGACACTGTCTACGACGACGCACTGGGCATGCTCGCTGCCGGCACCACCGGCTTCCTGCACTACGGCCCCGAAGGCGAGCGACTGGGCGACGGGCTCGACGTGTTCGTCTCGGCCTACGCACCACCTGCGCAAATGTTCATCTTTGGCGCGATCGACTTCTCAGCCGCACTCGTGCGCGTCGGCAAGTTGCTCGACTACCGAGTCACGATCTGCGATGCCCGCCCGGTGTTTGCCACTGCAAAGCGCTTCCCGGAGGCTGACGAGGTCGTGGTCGATTGGCCGCATCGCTGGCTGGAGTCGCAGACTGTCGATGCACGCACCGTGATTGCTGTGCTCACCCATGATCCGAAGTTCGACGTACCCGCACTCACTCTCGCCCTGCGCACACCCGCCGGCTACATCGGCGCAATGGGCTCGCGGCGCACGCACGAGGATCGACTCGTTCGTCTGCGCGAGAACGGCGTGACCGAGGAAGAGCTCGCGCGCCTGCATTCACCAATCGGCCTCGACCTCGGTGCTCGTACGCCCGAAGAGACCGCGATTTCAATTGCCGCGGAGATCATCGAGTCACGTTGGGGCGGTTCCGGCCGCAATCTGTCGAAGACTGACGGGCCGATTCACCCCGGCGCACCGCGCTAGTCGCACATGGAGATCAACCTGCGCACGTCGACCACTGCAGGGCTCGTGCTCGCCGCCGGTGCAGGCACTCGTTATGGCCAGCCCAAGGCGCCTGTCGTCATTGACGATGAGCGACTTGTTGATCGCGCGGTGCGCGTACTGCGAGAGGCCGGCTGCTTCCCGATTGCCGTGGTGCTCGGTGCCTGGATTGGTGATGTGCCAGGGGCGATCGTCGTAGAGAACCCTGACTGGGCAAGCGGAATGGGCTCGTCACTACGCGAGGGATTGCGCTGGGCTGAAGGCACCGATGCAGATTCGGTGATCGTGACACTCGTTGACCTGCCAGGTCTCACGTCTGATGCAGTCAGCCGAATTGTCGAGAACCCTGCTGATCTCGTCAGCGCGACCTTTGATGGTCAGCGCGGACATCCGGTCAAGTTCGGACGCGACCACTGGGCTGCACTTATCGAGAGTGCTTCAGGTGACATGGGAGCGCGCGACTACTTGCGCACGCGCGATGATCTCGTTCTCGTCGAACTCAGTGATGTTGCTGACGGTCAGGATCTCGATACGCCCATGGCATGAGCCGAGGCGTCATGCACGTGACCCGTCGCATTCATTCCGATGCCGAAGGTGAAGGCGACCACCGAGGCCAACACGATCGCGATACCGCTCGCCCGAATCGCGGTCCGCGATACCGAGGGCGACTTCTCCCAGATCATGAATGTACATGTCGCGAGAACGATCAGCGCAGTGGCAACTAGCGCGGTGTTCCAGACCATGATGCTGAGCATCACCGCAAGCATCATCGGTAGGCAGGCGATCATGCACGAAATACCTTGACGGACTCCGAGCGAACTCGGTGCAGCCGTCGCATCAAGTGAGCGGCAGCGACGAAGATTCTTCGATGTTGTCGGTAGCAATTGATAGAAGCCGACAGCAATCCAGAGCACGAGGACTGACGTCGTACTCCAGATGGGTGCACGCATGACGAGCACGGCGATCGGCAGGCTGAGGGTCCAGGCGAGCACGTAGCCGGCCATGAACGCGAAGGCACGCGAGCCGCTTCCGGCAGAGATGCGAAGCATCGGTCGGGCAACTGTCGGCACCATCATCGCGATGACCATCAGCACCCAGCCCGCTGCAATGGCTGTGAGCGCGTGACTCATGGGCACGGCGAGCATGCCCGCCCATGCCGCAAGAACGATTGCGCCGGCCCCCGCGACCCATGCCTGAACGCGCCGCGTGGGCGTAGCAGTAGGTACGGACATGGATCCTCATCGGGCCGGCGTGAAGGAGCGCTCATCGAGCACCCCCATCAGAGCGCAGAAAGGGCGATACGGCAACCCGTATCGCCCTTTCCGGATGCTTTCTTACTGCTGGAGATACACCCGCACTGGGACCTCGGTGAGGGTGATGCCGGTGCCGGCTGCAGTCTCCGTGCAATTCGCGAGCGGATCGCAGACGAGCTGCGTGCCCTCCGGCGCGGTGTACTGCGCGGTACCGGTCTCGGCCCACGCGACGATCCACTTCGCGCCCGCCTTCGAGAAGTTGCACGTAACGGCGTTGCCGTTCTCCGTGCAGCCGTCGTAGGAGGCACCGGTGACCCAGTTGTCGAGGGCGAAGAAGCCTTGCTCTGCCTCGGAGCCTGGGTACGCCTGGATGCCTAGCCAGTCTTTCGGGGTCTGAGTCCAGATGTACCAGTACGAGCGATTCACGCCGTAGCGCAGATCGTCGATGTAAGTGCGGACAATGAAGCCCGCGGCTTTCGCACCGGTGATGTCGGTCTTCGGCAGGTTCAGGCCTGCAAGGCCGTAGTTGAGCTCGGTATCCCACAGCTCGAGAGTCGCGGGTGCACCTGCGGCGGTGATGAGTTCCTTGACACCCTTGATGAGCAATCCACGCGCAGCCGGGTCGCCCGTGGCGTCGGGGTACGTGTGAATCGACAGTGCGTCAACCGGCCAGCCCAATTTCGCGAGTGCACCGAGGTAAGCCGGCACGAAGCGATCGACCGACGACTTCAGGCGCAACGCCGGAGAGGCAGCAATGACCTTTGCCTCCGGGTCAATTGCCTTGATGATGTCGTACGCGCGCTTGGTCATCTCGGCGAGCTGCTCTGGCTTGCCGTTGAAGAACATCTTCAGATTGGCTTCATTCCAGATTTCGTACGAGGTGATGCGGCCCTTGTACTTCGTGACGACCGCAGTTACCCAGGCATCCCAGTCGGCGAGATCCTTCGGAACGCTTGCAGCACCGGGAGTGGGCGGATACTCGCCCTTGCTGACCTTCGAGGCAGCCCAAGTCGGAGTAGTGCCGAGTACCTCGAGGATGTCGGTCATGCCCTTTGCTTCGGCATTCGCGACAGCATGGTCGAGGTTGTCCCACTTGAACTCACCCTTCTGCAGTTCGATCTGCGACCAGGCAGTGCCGTTGTCCCAGAAACGTAGCGAGCCAAAAGGTGCGGACGGCCACGATTCACCCTCGACGCCCTCGACCTGCATGCCGATGAGCGAGCTCGGAACAGCATTGGCCGGCGTCGTCGAATCGGCCGAAGGCACCGCCGTCGAGCTCCCTCCAGAGGAGGCACCACCGCACGCGGTGAGAACTAGTGCAACTGCGGCTGCGCCAGCGAGTGCTACGACCCGCTTTGATTTGCGATGTTCTTGGGCGAGGTGCCGAACCATAGTGGCATGTTTCCAATCGTCACGGTGGCGCCTGCGGAGACGTTTGAGCACGTTCCGAGAGCATCACACTGGAGTGTTGCGTTAACAGGAACCTTGAAGGTGCCACTGGACTTTGCGGACCAGACAACAACCTCTGGCTTGGCGTAATCGCCGAGCTGGCAAACGTTTACCGCACCTGGTGTACAAGTGTAATAGGCGTTCTTCAGCCAGCTTGACACGTTCTGGTAGCCGATCGCTCCAGTGGTACCGCTTTGCATCGTGATTCCGAGAAGGCTGTTTGCCGGGCCCCAGAAGTACCAGTAAGCACGGTCGACTCCGAGCAAGATGTTGTCGAGATAGGTACGTGCAACATCGCTCGCTGCGTCGGGTCCGGAAATCGTCTGACCTGGCGTGCTGCCCGGCCCCTTGATTCCGTAATTGATTTCGGTATCCCAGAACGGCTTTGAGCTGGGAACGCCAGCCTTCACCATGTCGGCCTTGACTCGAATGATGTTAACCGCACGCTCAGCCGGGCCGCCGTTGCCGGCAGGGTACGTGTGCGCGGAAATTACATCGACCGGCCATCCGAGCTTCTTGAGCTCCTTCATATAGGCAGGGAAGAACTTCTTGTACGCGCTCTGCAGACGAACCGTGCTGCTCGCGGCAACAATCTTTGCGGTCGGGTCGCCGGCCCTGATGATCTGAGCTGCTGCCTGGGTCAACTGGGCCATCTGCTTCGGAGTGCCTTGCCAGAAAGTGGAGAGGTTCGCCTCGTTCCAGATCTGGTAGGACTCGATCGAATCCGAGTACCGAGCAACGACGGCCGAAACCCATGTCTTCCAGGCCGCGAGATCGGGCATCGAGGCTGCTCCCTTGTTGGGATACGTGCCTTGCTTCTTGTTCGTTGCGGCCCAGGTCGGAGTGCTTCCGAGTACGTACAGGATTTGGACGCCCTGCTTATTGGCATTGCCGATCGCCTGGTCCATGCCAGTCCACCAGAATTCGCCCTTGGACTTTTGGATCTGACCCCACGAGATGCCCGAGTCCCAGAGGCGAATCGCGCCGTATGGGATCACCGGGTCGGAGCCCTGGGAGATCGTGGGCACGTGCATGCCGAACTGAGTACCCGGAACAGGGCCGGCAGCCATGGCCGGCGCAGCGAGGCCGGCGACTCCAAGACCGAGGGACAGGCTGGCAACGGCGGCAATTAGCGCACGACGCATGAAGGACCTCTCGTGATGAAAGTGGGCGCCGACGGGCGCTACCAGGACGCCTCAGGCTAGCCCAGGCGGAGTCACAACCGGCTCATTGAACGGCCCCGACTCGGGTGAACCCTGAGTAAAGGTTGGGGAAGGCTGCAGATGCCATCCGAACAACAACTACGACCAAACACCTGCGGGGCTCGCGTCGGGCTATCGCTTCCGCAGTACGTACAAGCTCTGCCCGTCAGTCTCCTGGCCGTATTCGAAGCGGCTGACCGCCAGGCGAGCGGCGTTGACGTGGTCCTCGAAGTGCCAGCGGGCAAACCGGGTGCAGTGCAGGCGACCCTTCCAGTCGAGGGGGCCGTACCCCTCGGGATTCTCTTCCCAGCCCGGGACATCCTCCTCAACGAAGCAGGTCACGAAGGCCATGCCACCGGGGGCCAGGGCCTCATGGATCAGGCGAAGGTAGGCGGGGGTGTCCTCGTCATTCATGTGCGAGAAGACCGAGTACGCGTAGAAGACGTCAACCGAGCCCGGCTCGGCGGCCAGGGTGCGCTCAGGGGAGCCATCGGGGTTGTAGCGCTCATTACTGACGTTGACCAAGGTGAAGCGGAAGCCCGGGGCGCTCAGGTTCTGCTCGGCCCAGCCGAGAACCTCTGGCTGGATGTCGACACCGTGGTAGTCGGCCACGCGGCCAAAGTGCTCGCGCACGCCCACGGCCAGGCGACCGGCGCCGCAGCCCCAGTCATAGAGATTCGACTGGGCGGTCAGGCCTGCGTACTTCTCGAGTCGCTTGACGTCCTTCACGGCAGTCTTGATGAATGCAGCATCATCCTTGAAGTGCTCACCACCCATGCGGTACTTCCCCGGGGGCAGGGCATTCTTCGAGGACTTCTTCCGATTCAGCATGATGCCCAGACTACGCTGCACCACGTGGATGAGTTGTCACGACTGCGCGCAGAACTCGATGTCATCGATTCGGAGATCGTCATCGCGATCGGCGCCCGCCTGGCCAAGGCCCGCGAGATCGGAGCCGCCAAGGCGGCCCTGGGTTCAGTCGTGCGCGACCCCGCCCGTGAGCGCATCGTGATCGAAGGCGTCCGCGCCCAGGCGGAGGAGATCGGCTCGAATGCCGACCTGACGCAAGAAGTCTTCACGATGCTGATCCATGGCGCACTTCGCGTGCAGAATCACGATCCATCGAAGGACTGATCACAGGAAGCCGAGTTCGCCTGCGGCTTCCCTCAACTCATCGCGCACGCTCGGATGTGCAGCTTCTTCAATGATGTTGCGTGCCTGCTGCGCTTGCGACTGGCCGAAGCACTCGGCAATGCCGTTCTCGGTTGCAACGAAACTGTGCTGAAAACTCGTGACCGGATCATGCAGCAACGGCACGATCGTCGAGACGTCTGCTTTGCGGTGCCACGATGGAAGCGCGATGAACGACTGACCGCCGCGTGAATGAAGTGCACCGACAATGAAGTCAGTGGATCCACCAAAACCCGAGTAGATCTTTCCCTTGATACGGCTGGCATTCGCTTGATCCAGTAAGTCAACCTGCAATGCCGCGTTCACGCTTGTCATACGCGCCTGCTTAGCAATCTCCGACGGTGCATTCGTGCGCTCGGTACGCATCAATCGCACGCGCTTATTCATGTGTACCCAGTCGTAGAGCTCCTGCGACCCAAAAAGAAACGAGGTTGTTAGCGGTACATCGGAATCGAGGCAGCCGTGCTTGTGGAGATTCAGCACGCCGTCACTGAACATCTCGGTCCAGATCCGCAGGCCTTTGCGATGAGTTAGTGCCGCCAGGACGGCGTCGGGCACTGCGCCAATACCGAGCTGCAACGTCGATTCATCCGCCACTCGATCAGCGATGCGCTGACCGATGTGCATCGACACCTCATCAATGGCACCGTCAACATGTGTCGGTAGCGGTTCGTCAACCTCGATCAGGTAGTCGATTTCATGGTCATAAATCTGCGCGTCGCCATAGGTGTAGGGCATCTGCTTATTGGACTGCACGATGACTAGGCCGCCGTATGCGCGTGCTGCCTCGATCGCGGCCGGCAAGATGTTGACCTCGGTACCAAGGCTCACGGTGTCGTGGCGCTGAGACGATGAGTGGAGAAGCACGACATCGGGACGCAGATGATCGCGGAACATGACCGGCACGAGACTGAGGCGACAGGGGATGTAGTCGAGTCGCTCGCTACCGCGCATGCCCGGGCCGACAAAAGCAGTCTCGTATCGCACGCTCTCACGATCGGGAATGCCCTTCTGCGCATTGAGCATGTGAAGTCGATAGTGAGGTACAACTCGATCAAGTTCGTCGAGGATCACGCTCGGAGTAGCAAAGTTGCCTGAGGCAACGACTCGCGGATTCTCCGGCAGGCCTTCAAGGATTCCCGCGAGCTGCTCGATGGTGATCTTTCGCATGAATTCAGTCTTCCACCGCGCGCACATGAGAAACCTGGCCGAAGGTCCCGATATGACAGAATTCAGACATGTCGCATGAGGTCGCCTGGGGCGATACCAAGGTCTATGTCGCCGGTCACAACGGCCTCGTCGGCTCAGCAATCGTCCGCGCCCTTGAGGCAGCCGGTGCCGGCGAGATCATCGGCTGGTCTTCAAGGGAACTCGATCTTCGCGATCGCAGTGCCACCTTTGATGCCATCACCGAGGCTAAGCCCGACATCATCATCGACGCCGCCGCCAAGGTCGGCGGGATCATGGCGAACTCGACTTTCCCCGTCGAATTCCTACGCGATAACTCCATGATCCAGACAAACGTGATGGATGCTGCTCACTCAAACGACATCGATCGACTGCTCTTCCTGGGCTCGTCGTGCATCTACCCCCGCCATGCCACGCAGCCGATTCGCGAATCCTCGCTGATGACCGGCCCGCTCGAGCCCACAAATCAGGCGTACGCGATGGCGAAGATCAGCGGCATCTACTACATCGAAGCCCACCGCGAGCAGTACGGTCGTCACTGGATCTCGGCGATGCCGACGAACCTCTACGGCCCGCGTGACAACTTCGACCTGCAGTCCTCGCACGTCCTGCCCGCGTTCATCCGCCGCTTCCACGAGGCAAAGGTCTCCGGCGCACCTACGGTGACTGTTTGGGGAACCGGTGCACCACGCCGCGAGTTTCTGCATGTCGACGATCTCGCGAATGCCTGCCTGATGCTGCTCTCGAACTACGACTCAGGGCAGACCATCAACGTCGGGTGCGGCGAGGATCTCCCGATCAAGGAACTTGCCGAGTCAGTTGCCGACGTCGTCGGCTTCACGGGCACTATCGAGTGGGACTCGTCAAAGCCCGACGGCATGCCGCGGAAGCTACTCGATACTTCGCGCATCAACGCCCTCGGCTGGAAGCCGCAGATTTCGTTGCGTGACGGACTCACCTCGACCTACGCCTGGTACCTAGAGAACGTCGCCTGAGTCGATGACCAGCGGCGGTTCGTCAATGGACGCAAGTGAACCGCGTCAGCTGTTCATTGCCGGCCGCAAGTCTGCACTCATCCGCCTAACCTGCGCAGCCGGTATGCGTCCCGCGCTTCTCGAGGTTCTCAATACCTACGTCGACTCCCTGGCTGATGAACCCGGCACCGAGATGTTCATGGTTCATCTGGATCCCGATGACGAGAACAACGTGTGGCTCTACGAGACCTTTCTCGATGACAATGCAGCTATTGCGCATCGATCAACCAAGGGTTTCGCCACGATGATGAATGACATGCCGCCCCTGCTCGAGGGGCCGCCCGCAATTTTGCGCATGGAACCTTTGCGCATGTCCGTCCAGGAGTCCGTGCTCACCGAAGATTGGTCGCTGTAAACATGATTCTCGAAGTCGGTTTCATTCCCGTGCTCGATGGCCGCCAAGCGGAGTTCGAGACCACTATCAATGGGGCAGTCGAGAGCCTGCTCTCGAAGTCCGACGGCTTTCTCGGTTTTACCTTCCACGGTTGGGGCATTGAGCGACCGAACGTCTACATGTTCAGCGTGGCCTGGGAGACCCTCGAAGATCACACGGTGGGCTTCCGCGAATCTGACCGTTACACCCAATGGCGGGCCATCATCAGCCCGCTCTTCGACGGTGCGCCGAATGTGGAGCACTTCGCCGTCTGACCTTCACCGCACACATTTAGGTGCGGCATACAGCCGCTAGCTGAACGGCGGTCGGTCGTCGAACTTGACGCTCACCTTGCCGGCGGCACGCCACAGACGTGCAGTCGTGTCAGTGTCTTCCTCGGTCACGAGATTTCCCATCACGCGCAGAGCAACAGTCATCAACCCTCGTGAGCGCATGCCCACCGGGCCAAGTGTCGGCAGCAGTTTCGGAACGGTGAGTAATCCGGCCAGGCGACGAGCAATCGAGAATGCTGTGCCGTAATGCGCCTTCAGGATCGGCGCCCACTGCGTGGTGTAGTCCATACGCGAGTTCGGAATCGTTCCCGAGAAGAGCTCAGCCGCGAGGTGACCTGTCTCGAGGCCGTAGTCGATGCCCTCACCATTGAGAGGGTTCACGCAACCGGCGGCGTCACCGACGAGCACCCAGTTTGGTCCTGCGACTCCGCTGACCGCACCGCCCATGGGAAGCAATGCTGACCATGGGTCACGGATCTCGCCCGAGAGCTTCCAGGTTTCGCGTTGCTGATCGGTGTAGTGCGAGATGAGCTGGCGCAAGTTGATATCAGCCGGACGCTTATCGGTAGCGAGCGTGCCGACGCCAACGTTCACACTGCCGTCGCCGAGCGGGAAGATCCAGCCGTAACCCGAGAGGATCTCGTTCTTCGTACCGCGCAGTTCCAGATGCGAGGAGATCCAGGGATCATCACTGCGCTCAGAGGTGATGTAGCCACGTGCCGCAACACCATAGGCAGTACCACGATGCCACTCGCGCCCAAGCTTGCGTCCGAGCTGACTCTTCGCTCCATCAGCAACGATCAATCGACGGCAACGGATCTCATGCATGCTTCCGTCATTGAGCTTGAACGTCACTGAGCGCACTTGACCATTCTCGAAACTCACATCAACAGCGCGGTGACCTTCGACGGGAGTGGCTCCGGCATCAAGGGCGACCTGCCGAATCTGAGTGTCGAGCAAGGTGCGAGGTGCAGCACTTCCGTGGCTGGGCAGTGAGCCACCGGGCCAGGGGAGGTAGAGCTCTTGGCCAAAGCCCGCAGCGCGCAGGCCCCAGTTGATGGTGCGGCCCTTCAGCCACGGAGACAGTCCGAGGGCGTCGAGTTCGGCAATCGCACGCGGGGTGAGGCCGTCACCACAGGGCTTGTCGCGCGGGAAGGTCTCCGCGTCGGCCAGCACCACATCGAGGCCGGCGCGAGCCGACCAGGCAGCGGCAGAGGAACCGGCAGGGCCTGCTCCAATGACGAGAACGTCAGTATCTGCAACCGTGCCCATAATGACTCCATTCTCCTGGGGCATTCGGGTTTGAGCCAATCGGGCCGCAGTGCCCAGTAGATTTCACGCGTGACGACTTCTCCGGTGCCGCCGAAGGTTGCGTCCTTCAGCGTCGTGACCCTTCTAGTGCTGGCCGTGGGCCAGTTCCTGGTCGGTCTCGACATGAGCGTGGCATCCGTGGCACTGCCGAGCATCGGTCGCGAGTTCAACGTCGGTCTGGCACCGCTGCAGTGGACAGTGATGGCCTACATGATCGCCGGAGCAGCCCTCTCGGTTCCGGTGGGAGCACTCGGTGATGCGGTCGGACGTCGCAAGATCTACCTACTCGGTCTAGTGCTCTTCGGGGCCGGGTCACTCGTGAGTGCAATGGCCACGGGTACGGGCACCTTGATCGCCGGTCGCGCAATTGCAGGTGCCGGCTCGGCCGCGATGGCCACCCTTGCGCTCGCGATGCTCACCGCATCTGTTGCGCACGACATGGTGACGCGAATCGTCGGCTTGTGGACTGCTGTCGCAACCGCTTCCTCTGCACTTGGTCCGCTGATCGGCGGACTACTCGTCACGGCATTCGGCTGGCGCAGCGTGTTCGCGATCAACATCATTCCGATCATCGGCCTCGTTCTCTTCGTGCTGTTCAAGTTCAAGATCAAGGAGACACCGCGCGGCGGGCGCATCGACTGGTTCGGTGCCGGCGTACTCACTGCCGCTCTGGTTCTCGTCTGCACGGGTCTATCGCAAGCCGAGTCGGAGAAGTTCTCGAGCCCGCAGGTGTGGGGTCCGGTTGTCGCGGGCCTTGTTGTCGTTCTCATCATGGTGTTCCAGCAGAAGCGCTCGTCGGCGCCGATGGTGCCGTGGAAGTTGCTCAAAGCCGCACCGATTCCCGCGACGATCATCCTTCTCATCGTGCTGGGTATGACTCTTTCCGGATCGATGATGCAGCAGAACTTGCTGCAGCAGAACATCCTTGGTTTCTCACCGGCCCTTGCCGGTGTCGTGGGCCTCGGCGCCTCGATCTTCTTTATCGGCTTCTCGCCGGCGTCACCGTTCATCGCCGATCGAATTGGTCTGCGAGTGGTGTCGTTCATCGGTCTGCTGCTTGCCGCAGGCGGCACGCTGATGCTCGCGGGCATCAAGGTCGACACCGGACCCTGGTACATCGCGATCGCGTTCTCCATCATGGGCATCGGTCTTGGCCTGTCGATGCCGGCGGTCTCCGGTGCCGCCATGTCATCCACGCCTGAGGACGACATGGGTTCTGTCTCCGGTGTCATCGGACTCTCCGGGCAGGTCGCCTCTGTGCTCGGCATCGCCGTCGTCGGCTCGATTGCCGCAGCGCGCACCCTCGCCGCATGGACGGGGCTTGCGCCCCAGGCGGCGCAGACCGATGCCATCGACACTCTTGTCACCTCAGGCAACGCAGGCGAAGTCGCACGGCAGGCAGGCGCCGCGGCAGGTCAGGCCGCAAGCCAGGCATTCGTCACTGGAGTGAGCGAAACCTTCCTGATTGCCACCGCCGGCCTGGTGATCGCGGCGATCGCTGCCTTCTTCCTGATGCCGAAGAAGGCCGAGGGCAAGGTTGTTGTACCGGCTCCTACTTCGTAGTCGAAGCCGCGTCGACCGGCTTGGTGCGATCGAGGAAGTCGAGCCACCAGCCACACCACACCGCGCTGACAAAGCCATGCGGGTGGAGCGAAAGTCGCTCGTGATCCTTGACGACCACTTCGCGCATGCGACCGAGTCGATCACCCTCAGGCAGGTCGAGTGCATTGATGATCTCCGGGACTCGAACCAAGTCGTCAGTGTGTCCGATCAGCTGGTTCATCACGTCGCCGGCGAGCAGTGCGTCCTGTAGCCACGCTTGGCGGGCCTCCAGTGCGGCAATCTCGGGTGTGACGCTGCGCGCCGTCATGTACGCAGCATCCAATGTGTCGGCGTAGGCCTGCAACGCCCTCTCAGCCGACTCGCGTCGCTGGGGAATAAGCGCGGCGTCAGCCCGCCCGGTCACGGCGTCTCGCACGTAGTCGAGATAGCCCTGCATCTGAGTCATGGCGGTATGCCCGGTGGAGACGATGAGGTTGCCGATGCCTCTCGGGAACATCACGAGGGTCAGCACGATGGCGACCGCAAGGCCGATGGCGACGTCGGTGATGCGGCTGAGCACCGTGTCGGTGGTGGGAGGCCAGGTCAGGAGAGAGAGATTGACGATCGCGAATGGCGTGAAAGCGAACTGCGAGATCATCAAGGAGCGGCTCTGCACGAACTTCACGATGAAGGCGCCCACTGCCAGGATCACGAAGAAGGCAATCTCGTTCGGGACGAGGACGATGATCACGAAACCCACGGTGATGCCGGCGACGTTGCCGGCGATCATGCGCACGGCAAGCCGATTCGTCTGCGGTGTCGTGAAGGAGAGCTGCAGGATCGACAGCGTTGCGAGCACAACCCAGAAGCCGTGCTTGAGACCCATCGCCTGAGCTATTCCGACCGCGATAGCCGCGGCAATGGCCACTCGCAGTGCGTTCCGGAACCACGGCGAGCTGAATCGGAAGTTGACGCGCAGGAGATCCAGCGGCGAGCTCCACTCGAAGGCGCCCAATTCCGGAGTTGGCGTGTTGATTCCGCGTGAGCGCAGGGCCAGCCACTGCATGGCTGATGCCAAAATCGCGATGAGCCTCACTGGGTAGTGGGCGCGAAGATCATCAAGGGTTGCGGCCGGGTTGGTCTTCAGGCCTTGTGCGCACCACTTCTGCGCATTGGCCAGATCCTGGTGCCGCAGTGCATCCATGTCGACCGGCGCGGGGATAGCGCTGTCCCTATCGAGGATCTGCGCGCAGGCGTCAAAAGTCTCCGCACTCGCCTTGGCGAGCAGGTCAACATGACCGTCAGGCGGGAGTTGCTCGATCGACACGGAAAGATTGGTCGCGCCATTGGCGTATTGCACCATCTGCAGCAGTGCGCGCAGCCGATGCGTGAGTGCCCCCGGTCTGGTCGGGCTGCCGACGATTATCTGCTGGATTTCGTCGAATGCACTGGAGAGCGCGGCGCGTCCGCGCCCGTCAGTGTTGCCCGCCGAGTAGAGCCGAGTCAGGTTTGCCGCTGCCACGCACCAGTCGGCAAGTGCCTTGCGAGTGAGCGTGAGTTGTTGCCGGGGCAGGATCACGAGTGCGGCAAGGATCGCGATGACGCAGCCGAGGATCCAGCCGCCGAGGTAATCCCAGATGTTGGCCGGATTCGCCGGGAGCATCGCGGGCAGGAAGTAGGCGAGCTGCAGGCCGACTGCGCAACGCGCGAAGAATCCTTTGAGCACGCGGGCGTAGGCGAATGCGAATGAGACCGGCAGCGTGACGACGATGGCCACCCAAGTGATCGGCGCCGCGTAGACCCCGATGATCACCGCGAGAAGTCCCACCAGCGAGGCTGCCGCATAAGCCGAAACGCGCTGCCGTGGCCCTCCTTCGAAGTCGAGGAAGAAGAGCAGGATCATGACCGCGAAGGAGGCCATGAGGGCCGAGGGTCTGTTGTGCAGGACGAGCACGCAGATCAGATCGACAACGACCATGCCAATGGCGAGTCGAATTCCTGATCGTACGAATGGATTCTGCGGCGAGTGAATTGCCACAGTTAGCCGAGCTCTGCGCTAATGCGTGCCACCTTGCCATCGTCGGCAAAGTCGAAGTAGGCAACGCCGCGAGCATCAGTGGTCACGTGATCAGCACCATCGATTCCGAGGGTGACGTGGATCTTCTGGGTTGACCACTTCGTGATGTCGACCAGAATCTCGGCGAGCTCCGCATCGGTGAAGTGCGCATGGGCTTGCGCCACGAGTTCATCGCTCATGTCCTGGGGGCGCCAGATGAATGCGTCAACGATTCGAAGCGCTGTCTTATGACGCTCGCTGAGATCACTCGTCTCATAGAAGTCGATCTTCGATTCCATATCTGCGTCGACGCCGGAATGCTGGGCGTCTGCAAGACGAAGGGTCTGACAGATGCGGCAGTCGTGTTGACGCGCGCAGCGCAGCCGAATGAGTTCCTGCGTAACAACATCGAGATTCGTAGATCGGACGACGGTGTTCTGATACTCGCCCAGCAACGCGTAGAGCTGCGGGTCGCGCATCGGCTTGCCGTTGTCGTCGAGCGGGATGCGAATGGCTCGATTCGGACGCGAGAGATCACTCATGAGTCATCACCCAGCAGGCGCGTGCCCATGATTCGCAAGCGCGTTCGCGCTTCGATGATGTACGACGCGGTGACGAAATCCGCCATGCCGCCGCCCTCGAAATATCGAGCGGCACGTTTCGCGGTCTTGTCGTCGAGTCCGGCGACGTCAATCAGCATCTGGTCGACGAGTTCGCTCAGTTCGAGATCTTGGGTGGTAACCAGTGCACCGGGGGAGTCCGAGCCACCCAGCATCTGCTCGATGCGCGACTCGGCGAGGTAAAGGAAGTACGGGTCGACGATCTCGGTGGCTCGGGCATAGGCGGCATCAAGTGCGGCCATGGCTTCGGGCTGGAGTTCGGAGAGTGACACGTCGTCACTCTAGGGGGATCGAAGGGTCACAGTCCCCAGCGGGCGCAGGTGCACCATTCCTCATCGGTGAACATGCTCTTGACCTGATCGACGTGCTCGCCGCAGCCACTCCAGGTGACCTTGCTGCACTGCTCGCACTTAACCGGACTGCACATCTGAAACCTCCTGCGTGGACTCGTCCAAAGTATACCCCCATGGGTATCCTTTGGCGGCATACTCAGCGCCGTGATGGGAGATCCCGGCCCCTGCCCGGCCTGCGAGACAACCGACCTCGAACGCCGTGGCGGTAAGGATATGTGTCCGCGCTGCCACTACATCCAACCGTGCTGCGATGGCGGTATCTGCACGTGAGGCCATTTGAGACAAAGCCGCTGCCCGACCTGCCCGATGTGACCGCGCCTGACGGCTCAGATGTTCGACTTCTTGTCTCCTCCGGCAGCGGTTCCATGGCCCATTTCAGCCTGGCCCCCGGCGCAATCTCTCTTGCGGTCTGTCACTGCACCGTCGAGGAACTCTGGTTCATCACGGCCGGCGAAGGGCAGATGTGGCGATCGGCCGATGGTGTGGAAGAGATCATCGGCCTCACGCCCGGCATCTCACTGAGCATCCCCGTCGGCACAAGCTTTCAATTTCGTGCCGGCCGAACTTCGCTGGAGGCAGTTGCCGTGACGATGCCTCCGTGGCCGGGGATGGACGAGGCATACGCGGTAGTCGGACATTGGAACGAGGGCAAATGAACAGGGATCTGCGACCCTCAGCGCTATCGAAAGGCACGACTTCTTCGAATCGATCGTGTGCGATTCGCTACCGTTAACATGTGACCGAAGCCGTTCTCCATATCGGGTGTCCGAAAACGGGAACCTCAACGCTCCAGCAGTTTCTCCGGATGAATTCCGAGATTCTGTATTCGCAGGGAGTGGCTATTCCCAAAAGGTGGGGGGTGAACCACAATCTCCTCACGGTTCTCAGTTATCAGGAGAGTCGATGGGACGAGCCATGTGCCTACCACGCTCGAAGGCTCGGTCTCGGAAATGACCGTCCTGGCATGAATCGTTGGCGGGCTGCTCGAAGTCACCTTAGATCTGAACTTAACGCGTTCGTTTCTGACAACCGTGATCGCAGACTGCTCTTCTCCTCAGAATCTCTTTACCAGCGACTGGGGCCTCGCGAGATTGTGAATTTGAGGCGGTACCTTGAGGAACAGGGAGTGGAAGCTCGAATTGTCGTCTACCTGCGTGACCCACTGTCGGCGCGTGTGGCTCACGTGGCTCAGAAGATCAAGGTGGGCTGGTACACCGCCCTTGATGAGGCGCTTAGACCCGACAAGGTTCCAGATTTCTCACCGTCGCCTACGTGGCCAGGGGCACCACGGTCACATCCAATTCCCGCCGAATCCTATGAAACGCGATTGACCTGGTGGGAGGCCGAATTTCCCGGGCGAGTAGACGTTCGACTATTCGATCGCGGACGTTTTATTCCCCGCACCCTCACCCAGGACTTCTGCGAAGCCATCGGCGTCGACTCGAGCTCACTTGGGGAGCACGAATTGAAGACGAATGTCTCCTTGCCATGGCCCGTTACCAAGATTCTCAATGAGCTAAATACTCGGTTCGATCGACGTCCGCTTCTACCGAACGGAGACTTCAATCGGGGCAGGCTCCTTCCATCGCATGAACTCAGTTCGTGGGATTGGACCCCACGACCATTCATATCCTCGAACGCTCTCATCTCAGACTTCGCAGACTACTTTTCCGCCTCTAATGAGTTTGTGAGATCAAGGTATTTTCCGATGGAGCAAGCATTATGGGCCCAGGATCTTATGGCTTCGAATTCAGGTGATGACGACGTCACCTCACACTTGCTCACTCGCGACGAACTCTCACTGGTCAACACGCTTCAGCGTGTAATCGAGACACACAAGCCCCAGGAATTGCAGAATTACAAGCGTCGCTTTGCACTTCGCTACTTTCGCTCAAGAAGACACACTCGACGGAATCTATCCACGGAATTACTCACCTTGTTAAGCAGCGCCAGTTAGGCCTTGATCGCCTAATCCAAGTCATCAGTTCTTAGGTGCAAGGCCTCGCGAAGATACTGAATCTCGGTGCGAAGAGCGGCAACTTGTGCATCGAGAGTCGAGTCAACTGCAATGTCCTCCTTGTCTTGCCAGGCGCGTCCCATGATGAGCGTGCGGCTGTCAGCCCCAGCTAAATGACCGTATTCAAGATCGAACCATCCACTTCTCCAACCGATGAGTGGCGGCACACTGGGATCTCCGGTCATGCGAACCGTTGAAAGAGCGAGCATGAAACCGACGAAGGAGAGAGCGAGAATCGGCACGCTAATCACTAGGCCCATGACCCCGAGAACAATGATGGACCCTACGGTTGCCAGCATGATGCATGCGGCCGCAAGTAATAGGCTGACTCGGCGAATACGCGGATTTTGAAAGAGCGCAAAGATCTTGCTCAGCATGTCATTGCTCCGATTTCTCTAGTTCCTGTAATCGCGTAAGTGAACTTGGGGCCATTTCCACAGCAGCCTCATACAGGATGGCATCCAGTGGATTGAGTTTACGAAGAATCTCTACCAGGTCTGGTTCAGGTGCGAGCCGCTGCGGAACATTCACCCCGCTTACGTTGAGCCGTTCAGCAGCCTTGGAGACTCCTAGTGCCGCTGAGATTGACATGATTGCCTGATCCACTTCCGACATCGTTAGCGTGATAACTCCTGACAGGTCGTGAATGACGCGATCCAGCGATCGGAAATTCACCGGGTGCCCAAGGCGATGGCAGAGAAATCGAAGCATGAAGTCTGAGGGCAATGTTTGGAGGAAGGCCTGAAAGGTCATATTTGTATCCTGCTCAAGACTGGCGAGACTCGTCCTGAAATTGAAGTGCGAGATAATCCGTGCTGCGGGTTCTCGAAGAACGACGACCTCATGAAAGCTTGACGAAGGCAAGAGTTCACACAAATACCGGCCAACGGCATGACCCTGAAAGACTCGCACACCGGCAAGCCTTTCTGCTGGCATCGCTCGAACTTGACTTGCCGTGAATGAACCGGGACGAGGTTGCAACGTGATCGAGAGAAAGTCTCCGGTGGCGGACATTTCCCGTTGCAAGTGCTGACTCAGTGATGTGCCACCGGTCTTCGGGATGTGATACAGCAGCCAAGGTTTCATCAAAACGGCCCGTGCCAGCCTAGTTCCGCAAGTTCCTTCTCATCTATGCCGAACCGTTCGAGAAATGATTGGAATTCCTCTTCAACCTGGGCCCGGCTGAGTTTTCGGACCCTCTCATTCCCCTTGTGATTCCAGCGCTCCTCAATACCTGGTGCCTGGGGAAGCCTTTCCGTGCCCAATCCCACGGATCCGAGAACGGAGTCGTGCCATGCAGGATCACTCAAGTCGTGAGTGCGAATCGGGACGACACGCAAGCGCTCCTTGTACGTCTCAAGAAAGTCTGCCTGGCGTCGATAGAAGTCCACCATTGATCCGAAGGCAAGATCCCATTCACTGCGAACCTCATGCACATGCATGCGCATGAAAGACTTCGGCCAGGTCGGCCAGAAGTGCCAATCTGGGCCGAGCGTATTTCTTCTGGAGAAGAATCCGAGTTCCATGTAACTGCGGACAACATCCAGCGGATCGCGGTGAAGGCGAATCACGACGATTTCCTCGGTGGTGAAATGCTCCAAGACGATGTCGCCGAATGTGTAAAGGAACAGATGGGAAGTGTCGACATAGATGCCTTCTGGGAACAACTCGCGCTCCACCTCAATGGCTCGCGCCTTGAATCTTCTCGCAACTCGAGTCGAGGTCATTCCCTCAAAACCAGTCATTCGTAAATAGGGACCCATCACCATGGGTTCACGTTCGTGGCCGGAATTCGTGCCCGGAACAGAAGCAAACAGTCGAGCTAGTGATTCGGAGCCCGACCGTCCAGGGCTCAACGCGAAAATCAGCATTTTCGAGTTTGGCGGCTCATCAAGATAGGCACGAATTGAGGGTGCGCGACGAAGTGCATCCTCGCCTAATCGCGCGCTGGTGTCGCGAGCAATCTGCCGTAACTCATTGTCATTGTGCTCCGCATAGTCACGAAATCCAGGTGCCGACCAGGCCCGATCGTCTCCCCGGTGGACGGTCAGGCGGGTTCCATGAAGAGTCTTTAACGGTGTGCGTGAATCACCCAGCCCCCAGAGGAGAGGTTTCATCACTCCAGGTATGCCAAGTGCCACTGAACCGGTGACTACGCGCGACCAGTCTTCAGATGGAGCGACGAAGCAATCATGACCCGGGTGCTCAGGAAAGTGCTCGACTTGATCGACAAGCTTCGTATGCCCGGAACCAGCAGGCAGGTTGGTCCTGGTGATTGAGACGGCACCGCCTACTACCGACCACACGTCGAGAATTCTCTCGTAGAAACTCTCGGTCAATTCGATGTCGGCATTGGTGAGAATCCCGATGTCAAAGGGACCTGAGCCTTGCAAAGGCCTCACGAGATCGCTCAGGAGAGGAAGCCGGCGTCTAATCTTGAAGCCAAATTCGCCCAATGGAGGATGTTCCGTCGCGACAAAGGTCCACGGCCCTTCGGGCGCAGGCTCGTCGGGAAATCCCACGATGAAAATCTCAAGATGAATCCCGACTGGCAGGGCACGAGCCGCCAAGCGCACAGAGGTGAGCACCCCTGCATGAGCGTCTTGAAGCTGTCGCGGCGCTGACTTGCCAACCCCTGCGATAACGTGCCGTATGCGCAAGATCCCTGCCCTTTCCCAAGCTCGAATCAAGCATGCGTATCTTCAGTCGACCTTGGCACGAGTTCGCTTTCGGTAATGAAAGTAGTCCACGGCACTCACGATGCACACAATGGTGGTGCTGGACGCGCCGCGCATCGCATTTACCTAGCCGCTGCGATGGCCGGAGTCGAGTCGTCGATGGTCTCACCCATGGGGAAGATCCGCTGGAACGAACGAGCCGAGCGCCGACTTTCCGCATGGCAAGGCAGTGCACCAGGACATTTTCGCTCTGCCGGAATCTTTCCCGGGGAATCCTCGCGTCTGATGCGGAACCTCAAGCCCGACGTCATTCACCTGCACTGGATCGGTCGGGGGTTCATGTCCATTCGACAAGTCGGTCGCATCCGCACACCACTGGTCTGGACTCTCCACGATATGTGGCCCTTCTGCGGGAGCGAGCACTACACCGGAAGTGATCCGGAATCAGGCTGGAAACATGGCTACTCCAGGACTCTTAGCGGTGACGATTGGGATCAGTGGTCGTGGCTGAGCTGGAAGTTGAAGTCACACTCATGGAGGAGTGACATCATCTTTGTCTCGCCATCAAAGTGGATGGCGGATCTCAAGGCTTCAAGCGCACTCCTTCCAGAATCACCAGTTGTGGTTATTCCGAATCCGGTGCCTGTTGACATCTTCCGAGACATGGACAAGCGCGCTGCCAGGCAAGCCTGGGACATTGAGCAGGATTCCCCGGTGATCGGTTTTGTCGCAGATGAGGGCGCAGCGAATCCCATGAAGGGGCACGAGCATCTCATGGAGGCTATGACTCATGTGTGGAGCCGCCATCCGAATGCGCGTTTACTCATGGTGGGCAAGAACTCAGTAGCACTTCCACAGCACTTAGGTCGCGTCATCTCCACTGGCCAACTGCGGGACGATCATCGTCTCGCAATGGCATACGCGGCATGTGACGTCGTCTGCGTACCGTCGCTTCTCGACAATGCTCCGCAGACTGTGACAGAGGCCAGCGCGTCGGCGCGACCAGTTGTCGCATACGCGGCCGGCGGCATTCCGGAGCTGATCGAGCCAGGCAGTACCGGGCTCCTTTGTCGCATTGGTGATCGACGTGAACTGGCCGCTGCCCTATGCCAACTTCTCGATGTTCCCGACGAGGCAAGAACGATGGGCGCTCATGGGCGAGCTAGAGCACTGAAAGCGTGGACACCTGCAGTCGTCGGTCGGGCCTACGAGCAGGTCTACGCGGATGTGCTGGCCAATCAACAACGCTGATTTGATTGCGCGAAATCAGTCTTCGTCGAGCGAACGCTGTAGTTCTGGAGACTCAACAACCCCTTGGTATTGAGTGAACAGCCAGGCGAGATGCCCGGTTCCCGATAGAAATTCCATCGCACGTTGGCGCCAGAGAATCACCACGACGATGGGAAGAACGCTTGCGCTCACCGAGTTGGTGAGAAATATCGGGACGAGTGCTGCCGCCAGCATTCCCGCAGAGACACATCCGACCACGACAAGTGAAGGACGAAGTGCCTCAGTGTCCCTGAGATACAGACTCTCCACCATGTCCTGAGTTCTGTCGGTGCGTTGATCAGCCTCAGGAGACTCGTCTGTCATCTTCTCGTCGGACGCGCGGTGCGCGATGAAAGCACGACTCACTCTTCTGGATGTGTGCCAGAACCTACGCGATGCGACGGCGAGAATCATGGCCGCAATCGCAAGTCCAAGTGCTTCTTGCCAGCCTGCAAGCACAATCAGGATCACCCCGAAGGCAAGAGCTTGGATCCCTAGGGAAAGGTGGTTGGTCCACGAATTCAGAAGATTGCGCTCAAGGACCAAGTACCTCCATCCGCCTCGCACGACGTGACGAGTGCGCGTGTGAAGAAACGATCTGACAAGTCCTGCATTGATCCTCATCAAGATCGACGTGGATGCAGACGCAAGTGTGAGGAAGAAGATGAGACTCAGTACTTCGATCACTCCCGAACTCGGAAACTCGAATCGGAGCGAGCCGAACTCGAACTTCAGCGACGACGCTCTAGTGGTATGCAGAAGTGATCGGGACAATGCAAGCGAAAGAGTGATGACTCCGGCAACTACGAGACTGGCAAACACTGACTTGGCTGTCACCTGCCACCTGGGGAGAAGCCATAGAGCCAGCGACTCCGAGGCCGCAGGCGGGTCCATGTCATTCTCAGAAGTTCTCACTGTGGAATACGTCCGTTCCGTAACCGCCGACTCTCTCGAAAAGCCGATAAGTCGAACACCAGCATGAAGAGCCCGAAGAGCGCGGTACTGCGAAGCGAGCGAGAGATTCCCTTTCCCCGGCCGCGAAGTTCGCGATGGGTTCGTAAGAGGAATGAGACCTTCCTCCGCAGAAGGGATACGCCGGAATTCGAAACCTCGCTTGCCAGCTCCGCCGCCGGGGAACTACTCGTCGAGCGGATTCTCAGCCACATCGCGTGCGCCGCTCCATATCGCGCAGCTCGTTCAAGAAAAGGTCCGAACGACCTGGGATTTTCGTGATAGCACCAAAGGTCCGGATCGTAGATCACGTCGAAACCCGCTTGGGACACTCGAGCGCTGAAATCCCAGTCCTCGCCGCCGGCAGTGCGAAATCGAGAATCGAATCCTTCTACTTCGTCCCAGGCAGCGCGATGAACAACGGCATTTGCGGTGACGACATGCCACGTATGGTCCTGCAAGGACGGATTGAGAACGAGGTCCTCAGTCGCTTGCGAAAACCAGTTCCGAGGATGCGTTGCGCTGATTCGCCCGCCGACAAGACAGGGTTTCTGGTCCGAACTGCACAAGCGTGACACTCGCTGAAGCCAGCCCCAGGGAAGAAGGCAGTCATCATCGACAAAGGCGATCCAGGTCGACTTCGACTCAGCGACACCGAGATTCCGGCAGACTCCCGGGCCTGAATTCTCACCCATTCGGACAAGCCGCACAGGCACCAGTTGATCGAGAAGTACACCTTCGAAGGAGTCACCGGAACCGTCATCGACGATGATGATTTCCCCGTCGATATCGGGCGGCCACTGTCGAACGAGAGTGCGCACGCACCTGCTCAGAGATCGGCTGAAACCCCTGGTCGGGATAACCACTGATAACAATGACGTGCTCATGCAGACCATGCTTCGAGTGAGCGGCCGAGAATGCCCTCGAGTTGACGATTCCAGGGCTGATACAACTCGATGAGCTGCTGCTTTGTCGAGGCTTCCATGCGCGGCGGCAACTCACGTCTCGTGAGTGTCTTTCTCACGAATCTACTGCCTCTCGGCAACCGCAGTAGCTTCTTGGTGAGCTGCGGGAGAATCCACCGCTGTGCCTCATTCAAGTGCGGTAGTTCTCCCTCCGAAAGATGATGCTCGGGAGAATTCTCACGATCAATGTGGCGAAGGATTCCCGAAATGGCTTCCCCGGGATTCAGCAATAGGTCATCGAAGAGCAGAAGGTGAATCTGCTCTTCGGGAAAGAGGGAGAGATAGCGGAGGAGCTGCGTCGAGTAGCAGCCATTCTCGATGATGTTGGTCCACGGTGAACCGAACTCCCGAGTATCCCTGTCAAGGACAGATTCGAAGCTCATCGATCGTGGGATATGACCAAGGCGCTTGGCATGCCAAAAAGCCGAGTGGGCCCGATCAACAGGATTCCTTAGGCAAATGATCAGCCTGGCTTGCGGGAGAGCATCGTGAATGCGTCGTGCGCAAGACGGCTTCGGAAGGTAATCAGGAGTCGCCTCTCCTACCCTGCAGTTACTGGGCGCCTGAGAGAACTCATCGCAGTAACGATTCCAACTTTCAGGAGCGTCAATTTGGCGATTGAAGTAATGCAGCTCTTTCTTCGGCGTAATCCACACCTGAGGCGACGTGCTCAAGGCTTTGACGATGCTGCTAGTGCCGGATTTCTGGGCACCGATGATCAGGAAGTCCGGAACTCTCCTTGCGGTTTGGCTGTCGCCCATGAACCTCTTCTACTCGACGTACACGAAGTACTGGTCTCCAGTACTCCTTGAGTTTAGCCATGCGTAACCTCCAGTCTACTTCTTCGTAGGTTCCTTCAACTGAAGCTCGACTGATGTCCTCGGGGCAACTCGCTCACCATCCTGGTGGGCACGTGCCTTCACTTCCGTGCCGGCCGAACCCTGCTCGAGACCGTCACCGTCACGATACGTCCGTGGCCGGGAATGGACGAGGCCTTCGCCGTAGGGCCCAGGTCCTCCCGGCTTGAAGAATGAATTGCGGCTTCATTCACGATTAAGCAGTAGACGCCTTCTCGGCTCGGCCCCAATCCGAAACCTGTGGATACTGAACGGGTTACCGAAGGATGAAGGGTTCAGCGAATGAACAAGACAATCGCATTCGCGGCAGCCGCGTTAACTGTTGCCGTGGCTGCCGTGGCAGCGCCGTCCGCCTACGCTGCGAAGGCAACGCCGAGTGAATCAGCATTGCTCTTCTCCACACTCGCCAACGCCTCGACTGTCACGACTTCGGCCTACTCCACGTCAATCACACTGCCGGGCAATAGCCCCACCACCTGGTTCACCGATCGGCCGGTGCGTAAGGCCGGTGCCATCACCGTCGGCGATCTAGCGCTCCAGTGGAAGTCGTTGGGTTTCGCTTCCGCACCTCCCAATGCTGCAATCGTGATGCATCAGAACGGTCAGGCAATGCAGGTCGCGGTCACTCTGAGCAATCCACGGATCTTTGGTTCGTTGGTCACCTTCACCGCCGAGCAGCTTCCCTCAGGAGCTGTGCTCGGCATGTCCTCTCG